>CANLJX010000206.1 GCA_947491545.1 Deltaproteobacteria bacterium | reverse complement strand
CAACAGCCCCCAGCCACCCACACCCTTACTTTACGAGAACTAGAAAACTAATCATCTTTAGTAGGGCTCGCCAGCCCGGAATCGACCCTACAATAGCCGCCTGGAAGCAGCCGAAGGTCGCTCGAAGAGCCTCTTTGGGGCTCTACTTCTTGCCCTGTCGCTTGTGCCAGATACGGTATGATCCGAGCTGTGCGCCGGAGCCGTGGTCGCTGTACACGCCACACGGGTTCCGGCTGGCTGGAAACTCAAGCATGCCCTCGCAAGGCTCGAATCCGCACTGCTGCTCGAATTCCGCCAGCTGCCTGTCCTGTTCAGCATTGATAATCGACGTGACTGCGTGCTGCTGCTGGTATCGCGGCTCTGGCATCACGATAGGCTCTCTGCCGTTCACCCTAAGGCCCGCGCGAAGGATTCGGCGGCTGACGGCTCTGCCCAGGTCGATCTCAACGCGGTCGCCACTGGGTGCGCGAAGCTCGAGCGCGAGCCGCGCCGGCAGCAACCGCATACCAAGAGTCTCTCCATCAAGTGGCGCGCCACGCTTAACTCCAAGAGCGCTTCTCACCTTTCCTTCTGCCACCACGAAGGAAAGCTGGACCTTTATGTTGGAGTCCATCACGTAGCCCGGAAGTGTTTCAACCATGCCTCCGGTCTTGTAGCTCTGACAGGAAGCAGTCTTGACGAGGTCTCCAATCATAATAAGAAGCTTTGGGTCATCGGTGATGCAGGTATAAAGCAGATACCGACGCGCGCTCTCAACGCTTCGTTCTCGAACGGCGCTTAGGATCGAGGAGAGATCCTTTCGCACCTGGAACGAAGCTGCTTCGGGCAGCTCCGAGGCGATCCCCTTCTTCGCTGAATTAAACCGCTTAAGGTACCGCTGCAGAGCCTCTCGTTCGCCGTACTCAAGCAGCAGCTCAACGTCACGCGTGACACTGAGAAGCGACTCTACCTGTTGCGAGAACTCTTTCTCGCTGAGCTCTGATCGTCGCAGAGCCTCGTCAATTGTCGGATTAAATGCGAGTCGCCGCCGAGTATCCGTATCCGGTATGTGCTGAAGCAGGTTTCGCTCCAGGATGCAGCGCGCGTCAGCGAGCTGCGACTCCTCGCTCACCCTCGAAGCGTCGTGGGCACTGACGAATGCTGCCTTTTGCGGATTACGCCTCCAGGCAGCCACCTGAGCCGTTGTCATCGAGCGCAGCTGCTCATGCTCGGGCGAGTACTTCCAGTCGTGAAAGCTCCCTGCCAAAACGTTCCTTATAACTTCCCGAAGGACAGGGAGCTCCTGCGAGCGTCCTCCCTTAAACCTCGCGAGGAGCACCATCAGGGGGCTTAGGTCGCCCCACTCCTTCTGCAGCTCCATCACGCCATCGCCACACTCAAGGGCGAAGTGCTGCCTAAACTCAAAACTCGCCTCCTCGGCGAGCGCTTCTTTTACCTGCGCCAAGTTCGAACTGGCTACTCGAAGAGACTCTCGTGCTCCGGTCGTCCCACGAAGCTTTCCGATGACGCTTGAGACCGTTATGAGATCGAGCGCTGCACCAAAAGACTCCCTCCAAACATCGACACCAATCTCAAGCGAATGCGCTAGCTCGAGGCCCCGAACGGATTCGGCACTGGCGAAGGTCTCGTACAGACGCCCTATCTGGTCGTCGCTAAGCTCGATCACCGGCAGATGCGGCATGTCGAATGCGTAACGAAGTCCCGACCGAACCACGAAAGCTTCACCGCGAGGGTCAAACATCGGCGCTGTGAGGAAGTACGCAGCGAACGCAAGGGGCTGGGCAGCCGTTGAGATGCCGGTCTCCAAGAGATCCCACTCGGTCACCGGCCGCTCTAGCTTTAAGTAGCGATTGCGCTCAAGCTGCTTCAGAATGTGGATCATCGCCTCGAGCCGCCCGTTGTGCAGCGATGACTCCGGAAGGTTGAGCGGCAGCGCGTCTCGGCAGTTTATCAGCCCGTCAAAGACGTTCTGTACGTCTTTCAGGAGCGCCGGAGAACGCGTTCGGGACCACTCGGCCTGGATTGAATTGAGAGTCGGCACTATCAGGTTGCGCAGCATCTCTTCAAAGAACCCCCTCTGTCCAATGCGACAATTGCGCTCTTGGAATGCTGCCCCTTCTTCTTCATCGGGCAAGCCCCAGAAGAGGTCCGGGAGCTCCTGGATTACCTCTCGCAGGCCTTCGGGAGTGGCACGAAGCACTGTCTGGAGCAGCTCAACCTGGTCGCTGAGTGGCACGCCGAGGTCATCAAGAGCCCTAACGGCAGTCACAACGCGCGCGGTCGCAGCGCGCGGGTACAGCTCCCCGAGAATCTGCTCTAGGCTCTCGAAGCCATGGTACGCGAGGTAGCCCCTGTACGCTTTGCCTCGAACCGGTCCGTTGAGCGCAATCTCCGGGTAGGCCGGGCTGTCTTGGCTTGGGAGCCCGAATGCGTCGGCCGTTGCGAGCGCAAGCTCCCGTCGCTGCGCAACCGTCTCAAACCGGAAGGCCGCCAGAAAGTCAGCCCCCTGCCACCCGTAGCTCTGCGCATGCTTGATCCCTATGGCGCGCAGCATCGCTGGTTTGTCGAGCCTAAAATTCCGGATAGAGTTAACGAACGCGCTCGCACCATTACGGCTTGAGGCAGCCTCCATCGCAACCGCAAAGCGCTCAACCTCGTGCAACGGCCCGAAGCTGCCGAAGTAGCGCGCAGTGTCTCCCCCAGAGACTCCCGCACAGAGCACGGCGAGCCGCGCCAAGTCTTCGCGTGCGGTAACGCCGAAATTCCACACGTGCGCAGCGATGGTGCGCCGACATTCGTCGAAGTGGACCGGCCCCGCTGCGCCCGCAGCGGCAAATACCAGGCGGCGGCGGTCGCGCTGCGCCTGCTCAGGGTCGCTCCCCTTCTCAATCCCAAGAACTTCGAAATCGCGCGCGAGCACGTACGGGTTTCGGCTCGCAAGAGTAAGCCCTAGCTCAACACGGGTTTCGTAATCGAAATTCTTTGCCGGCTCTAGCGCAACGAGG
>CANLJX010000205.1 GCA_947491545.1 Deltaproteobacteria bacterium | reverse complement strand
TGTACGTCGCGGCCCGACTATTCGGGATGTTACGACCGCAGCTCATTACTCGGGGTACCTAACCGTGGTTTGCCGCACCGCGCACAGCAGAACCAGCCGCGCCTCCCGCGCCCCCGGCTCTCCCACCCTGGCGCCAAATTCCGCCCCACACCGCAGCCGCGCGCTTTATTTCCAGCGCCAGATGGAATATCAAGGTCCCAGCGCAGCAGCTTTTTGAAAGGACACTACGCGTATGATCAAGCCCGACCACTGGATCCGAGAGTTCGGCGAGAAAGGCGGTATCTACCCCTTCATTCCAGAGCACGTGAACCCGGCGAGCTACGACGTCACCGTGGACAACCACTGGATCTGCCCAACGCGTGACCCCGAGGAACTTGTCTCCGACTCAATCGTGCTCTTCCCCGGGGAGGTGATCCTCGCGACGACCCAGGAATACCTGAAGATGCCACGTGACGTGGTGTGCGACCTGAAGCTAAAGAGCTCACTTGGTCGCCTGTGGCTCAACCACAGCCTAAGCGGCTGGATCGATTGCGGATTCGAAGGCCAGGTGACCCTCGAGTTGCAGAATTTGGGACCATACCCACGCGAGCTCGTTAAGGGCATGCGAGTCGCTCAGCTCGTCTTTTTGGGGATGTCAGCACCGCCAGAGCTAGCCTACGGCGAGGGCGGTCGGGGTCACTACCAGGGCCAAGCTGGCGCCACTAAGGCATGGTCAGACGACTTCTTCCCCCGCGTTTTGGGCCCGAAAAAAGGCAGCAAATAGCCATTAGCTGTCAAAAAAGAGCCGTTTTTCGGGGGCTTAGTCAGCCCAGCATTATTGAGCTTGCTCTGAAGCCGTGGTAGGCTCCCC
The DNA here is from genome assembly GCA_947491545.1 of Deltaproteobacteria bacterium. Classification (GTDB taxonomy): domain Bacteria; phylum Bdellovibrionota_C; class UBA2361; order UBA2361; family OMII01; genus OMII01. The sequence goes on along the minus strand of CANLJX010000205.1, from coordinate 2,189 downwards.
CGTCTTGTTTGCGGTCGCCCCTAATACGTGGCCGCTAGATAGAAACCAACACCTCGAGTGTAGAGATTAGGCAGTTATGGCAAACCACAAGTCTGCAATTAAGCGTCACCGTCAGAGCCTCAAGCGCCGCGATGCAAACCGTTCAGCGCGTGCCAAGGTCCGCACCGCTCTCAAGAGCGCCTCTGCTGCAACCGCAGCTGGCAAGAAGAGCGATGCCCAGGAGCTAGCTCGCAGCGCTGAGTCGCTGATGGCGAAGGCCGCAAAGAAGGGCCTCTTCCACAAGCGCACCCTCGCCCGCAAGATCAGCCGGCTCCAGAGCCAGGCTGCTAAGGCTGGCAAGTAAGCTTCTTCGGAAGAGCAGACTCGCCCTGTAGCGAGCCTGATAGAGAAACCCGGCGTGCCCAATTAAAGGCCCGCCGGGTTTTCTTTTTTCTATTTGCGGTCGAGCCCCAGGTGCAAGGCAGCACCTGGCAGCAACCAATCCCGACACATCCTAGGCAGCTCTCAGAGAGGACTACCGACCACCGAGGACTTTAAGCACTTCTCCGAGGACATCAGGCTCGAACACCGACGCGAGCAGCATGTTCTTCATGAAGTTCGTGGTCGGAACCTCGGCTCCAGAGAGCCCATGCTCAATCAAGGCATCCACCTCCTTGACGATCTTGTTGAATGTGGCTGCATTCTTGATCGATATCTGCCCCTCACCACGCTCGTAGGAGGCGTTGAACGTATCAGCATGTGCGTCGATGATCTTGGATACCGTCGACTCGACGAGCTCTGGATAGGCGTAGCGGGCCACACCAACGCAGTAGAGCTCGCGCTTCGGGTAGTTGCGCTCCAAGAAAGCCCGGATAGCCGGCGCCTTGCCGGAGCCCGCTGCCGCCCGGAAATCTTTCGCAAAAGCGGCCGCCTGAGGATTCGATGTTCCCTCACGTTTGAGAAAGCTCTTAAGGGCAGCGTTAAGATTTTTCGCGCCAACAAAGCTCTGCTCTACTTCGTCGATGGTTGTCTGCAGCATGCGTATCTCCCTAGAAACGACCGAACTGTAGCACAGGAGCCTCAGCTCCGCCTACTCTAGCCGGAGGTAGCTACCCCGCAACCGAGCCGCTCGCCGAGCGGGAGCGCAGACGTGGGGCAGAGCCTGCAAACAGCGGCAGCCGGACAAGGTCAGCATCAAGTTTTGAGATCTCGCCCTGGCCAGAGATCATCGAGATCCAAGGCTGGTAGTGCTGGTGCTGAGCCGGCAAGCGCACGAAACCGAGCCTCTCGTAGAACGCTTCGCCAACTTCGGAAAGGAGCAAAAACCGAAGCTCGCTGCCCTGCGACTGCAAGAGCTCCATAACCGCAGAGAGGAGCAGCGTGGCGTAACCCCGTCGTCTGAGTTGCGGCGCCGTAGCGAGGCGAGCCAGCACCATACGATTACGGGCCACTCGTAGCGTGTTGAGGGCTGAAACCGGAGTGCCATCGAGCAGCTCGAGAAGGTAGGCCACTCCAAGCAGGTGCGCCCGATCGCTCTCATACGAAGCAATAAACTCGTCCCTGCCCTGCCCACTGCCCCAGGTGTCAAAACCGAACGCGAGAACGTCCTGCTCATCCTCCGGAGCGACCACCCTAACACGCGCAACAGGCGTGAAGCGTGGCTCACCAGAAGGAAGATTTTCGTGAAACATAGCAAACGGGCGGATCCATGAGCGAGAGAGCTCATTGTCGTAGAGGCATCGATAGAGCTGGTACGGCTGAAGATCCTCGGAGTGCAGGGCAGTTCCTGCCCCGATGTACAGCATGCCCCGCGAGTGGCGATAGATCGTCCACATCGAAAGCCTCGCTAAAAGTCTGGAGAAACCGCCTTGTCGTAGATCATCCGGGCTGCATCAGCAGTCATCGAGACGAGCGCCTGCTGCTGCTGGCCGCGGGCAAGCTCTCGCTGGTTTAGGCCAGCGAGATCCGATGTCGCAATTGAGCCGCTTGCAAAGTCAGGCGATGACGTAACTACCGTGTTAGCATTCGTTGCGAAGTTCTTTGATACCCGAATCTGCGGGTCTCGCCACAGCACTTTGCCCGTAACGCGCCGCAGCTCGCCCGAAAGTATCATCGTGCTATCCATCTGGTTCGTTGTGTTGGTCGAAGATACCGTGTCGACGCTCTGGATCAGCGACAGAATCCGCACATTGAGGACCGCATCTGCCTGG
>CANLJX010000204.1 GCA_947491545.1 Deltaproteobacteria bacterium | reverse complement strand
AGCTCCCGGAGTAAGCATCTACAGCACGCTGCTTGGGAACTCGTACGACTACCTGAGCGGAACCTCGATGGCGACGCCTCATGTGGCCGGCATGGTGGCTGTGCTGCGCTCGATAAACGCGAGCCTCACCTACGTGCAGATAAAGAACATCCTGATTCAGACCTCGGATCCGGTGTCTTCTCTGAGCGGCAAGATCGCCTCGAATGGGCGGGTGAACCTCTATAAAGCTGCGCTGGCAGCCCAGAATGGAGCGACTCCGTCACCCACCCCAACTCCTACGCCGCCTGTAGATCCAACCGGAACTCCGGATCCGACTCCGACAGAGCCTCCGGCGGATGAGCCGACTCGTGAAATCTCGATCCGGGTGGAGCGCATGCGACGTAATGCGTACGTATACGGGGAAGTCACGGATTTCGAGCAGGACACTGGCGTAAGAAGCGTGCGGGTGACCCTAGTGTGCAACTCAAGGGTGGTCGGAACTCGCACGACAGACGAGGACGGCTACTACGAGTTTGCGATGCGCAGGCCTTCCACAAAGGTCACCTGCTACGTCGAGGATGACTCCGAGAACCGTTCGCGGCGGCTGCGCTTCCGCTAGCAGAAATCGCGACGGCGGAGCGTCTCCGTGAAGGTGCTATTCACGGAGACCGCCGCCTCCGGAATCCCAAGTAAACACCTTACCTGAGCCCTTGGGGTGAGAGGCGGTCCCAGTGAAGCCGGTGGCTGTCGCTGCTATGGTCAGTTGGACCCCCTCTGAAAGCTTCTGAATTCCCGGAAGTTGAGAGCAGGATGCCCCGCTGCAGCTTAGGTACTCCTCCTTCGACAGAAAGTAGGCCTCTTCGGCCATAGCCACGGATCGCAGGTCAACCTCTGCGCGGGCGTCGAAGGCATTCGCTCGGTACGCTGCGTAGCGTGGAAGCGCTATTGCAACTAACGCACTTACAATTCCCATGACGACGAGCAGTTCGATGAGGGTGAAACCTTGTTGTGAGTTTGTGCATTCCCGAGCCACAGCTCCTCCCTTGAAGACCTTTTTGAGATCTGTTCGCAACGCGCAGGCTTTAAGTTTCGTACTGCCGCTTGGTAGAGCCAGTGGGGCGTGCGGCAAGTATGGCCGTCTGCGACAGAACGTTCGTGGCAAATGCTCAGGAGGAGTGGGGGGCTAGAACGAGGCGATAATACTCGACGGCGTCGGGGTAACCGCACCCGGAGTCAACGCAAGCTTCGCCTGCTCAGCCTTGTGCTCCTGCTCCTTCTCTATACGCCAAGCCCGCAGAGCCTGCACGCACTGGGGTGTTTGGAAGCCTTGGCCGAAACACGATGTGCCGGGGAATAGCGGAAGAAAACCCTTTATCTGGTCAAGGGTCCTAAAGCAGGTCGGTAGCACGATGCGGCTCCGCTGTAGATTTCTGAATTCGATCGTGACTTCCTCCTCACTGGGATCATCGATAACGGCGAGGAGTTGTATTAGCTCATTTTTCCCGCGCGCATCTCCTTTGTACTTCGAGAGCTCGTCTTCAGCGGCTTCTCTCATCTGCCGTTGGTAGTCAGCGCGCATTCCAGGGGGGATTTGTAGCAGCTTGCGTCGGGCTTCAGTGATGCGCGGTGGCTCAGAAGGCTTCTGGTCGGAGGTCTCGACGCGTCGAAGCCGCAGCGAGGAGACTCGACATGCTGTCGCAAGGAGCTGATCGTAGATGCCAACTGCATCCTTAACTAATTTCGCCTTCTCGTCATCCGTTTTAGCCTGACGGTACTTGCTGTTGATGTTTGAGAGCATCCCCTGTTGAACTTTGATCCGTTCAGTTTCAGAAGCCGACAAGCCCACTTTCAGGCTTGGATCAGGGAGGTCATTGAGAAGGGATTCGCTCTCGTAAAACTCTATTACCTGCTGACTTTTGTAGCCGTTGATACACGAGGGCGAATCTATACCGTCACGGAGGCAGAGAGCTGCAGGATTGTCTGGGTTGACCTCGAGCAGTTGCTCCATCCTTGCGATGCAGGTTAGATCAGAAGGTGGACCACTGTACTTTAGTGTCTTGTTCAACCCGGCGAAGCACTTGGCGTTGATGTACTCTTCCAAGCCAGAGATGAGGGCGTTCAGATTTCGCTCAGACTGTACGAGCTTAAGTCGGGCTTCAGCCATCCGGATCTTTATCTCAGTGAGGTCTGCGACCGGGGTAGTTTGAGCGGTTGCGACTGGAGTGTCGCTAACGGAAGTCTGGGGCTCAGCAGCAGCAAGGCCAGACGAGCACAGAGCGAGGACAACGGCGATAATAAGACGGTTTTTGTGCAGGTACATACCCTATACAATGGTATGGGCGGTTTTCGGCAGGGAGTGCGGCTATTCCCAGCAGCTGTAAGCCGCTGTAATCAGGCCCCTACGGTCGCCTAAGGCTTAACCAGCATTGTGCCCCAAAGGGGTTCGGAGCGCATCACTATTTAGTTGGGTGCCCTCCTGCGTGGCTACTCATCGAGTGGCTTGGGGTAGTGCTGTACCTGCCTATCGCGCAGCGCGGGAAATGTTTCTCTCCACGCTGCAACTGCTCCGGCGTCTACATCGACCGTCGCTGTGCCAGGGGAATCGGAAAGAGCGACGACCTGTGTCCCGTCTGGAGCGAAGAGCGTTGAGTCGCCAGAGTATGAAAGACCTCCTCCCTGACCGAGTCGATTTACTCCAGCCACGTAGCACTGGGATTCGATCGCGCGAGCCCGTAACAGCGTAAGCCAATGCTCTCGGCGACTTGCCGGCCAGTTCGCCATAACGATGAAGAGATCCGTCTTTTTTGCCAACGAGAAGAACGGTAGGGGGAATCTGAGGTCGTAGCAGATGAAGAGCGAACATCGCACACCGAGCACACTTTCGGATACGAGATCCGTTCCCGCGCTGTAGCGTGGCGTCTCGTCGCCAAACGAGAAGAGGTGCATCTTGCGGTACGAAACACTCGACCCGTCAGGTCGAAAGAGCAGGGCGGTGTTGTAGAGCTTCCCATCTGATGCCGCCTCGGGCACTGTTCCAACGCAGTGTACGCTTTTTTCGACGGCTAATTG
>CANLJX010000203.1 GCA_947491545.1 Deltaproteobacteria bacterium | reverse complement strand
GAGGCCGGCTGTAACGTCGTACGCTGGAACCTTGAGGCCGAGAGCGCCACCGATACGATGCGCTTCGGACGGGCATGTTTGGTAAGGGGTAGCGCAGTCCGCGATGATTAAGCCTAGCTGCTCGGGCGATATGCCTGCGCGCGACAGCGCCTCTTTCGCTGCTAGGGCCGCGAGTGAAGTTGGAGTGGCTGTAGCGACTTTGCGGGCTTCGAGCACATCTGGATTTTTGGTTGAGCGGAGGTACTCAAGCGGCAGTGTCGTGCGGCGAGTACGCACGCCGAACCTGCCAAGGAGAGGCTGGTCTGCCGACGATGACGCAACCCCGAGTGATGCGAGGGTATCGCCAGTTAGCACATTGTCGGGGTGCGCAGCTCCTGCGCCAAGAATGAACATCCCTTCCCTACTCTCCTTGAGAGCTCAGCCGGTCCACCGCGGCCGCCTAAGCCGGGCGAGAGGATACCACTGTGCTGGCTCCTGAGTACATGCAGACGCCCCTCGTGATTTCAGCAGGTTGCATAGCTTATGGACCCTCACGGCCTATCGCAAGGAGCTGTTGCTCCCCAGCTTCTTGCATACGACCTCTTCCCGCTCCTTTATCCCCCGGCTTCAGAGTCGTACTATCTTCTCTATGGCTTTCCGCTTCTCCCCAAAAGTTTCCGGCACCTGCGCGTTGCTGATCGTCTTTATGCTCGGCATGTCGGCGTGGCAGTGGGACCGCCACCTGCAGAAGATCTCCCTGATTGAAACCTTAAACCAAACCCTGCGACTTGAGCCGGTTGGGCTAACCAGCCTAATCGCCCAGAACCCAGATCCGAAGACCCTCACCTGGCGACGGGTAAAGCTCTCAGGAGCCTTCGATTTTAAGCATGAGTTCCTGCTCCGCAATCGTTCGTTCGAGAAGCGCGCCGGTGTGCACGTTATTACTCCACTACAAATTGACGGCACTGACACCTGGGTGCTGGTCGATCGGGGCTTCATCCCATTCGGGCGCGAAGGGCAGCAGAACCGAGCCCGCTACCAACGCCCGGAGCGCACAGAGATGTACGGGCTCATTAAGGACACGATGCCGCAAAGATTTATGGCACCGAACGACCCCGAGCCGGGTCAAGGAAAGCCGTGGGTCGATCAGTTCCTACGCGTCGACATCGAGAAGGTCAGCAAGCAGCTCCCCTATCCCGTTTTGCCATTCTACCTTGAGACGATGAAGGACCCTAACGACCCTCTGCTCGCCTCGCAGATCGTCAAAGGGAGCGAGGCAGGCCGCCACGATGTGCTCAATGTCACCGGTCCCTCAACCGTGGAGAACTTCGGCATGGAATCGCCTGATGCGGAGTATCCCTTCCCGGCCTACGACACCACCCCACCTCCAGACATCCATATCGGCTACGTGTACGAGTGGGCCTTTATGGCTCTGCTTACTCTCCTGATTGGGCTGGTGCTTCAGTTTCGTAGGTAGCGGGGCTTAATGCGAAAAAAGAGAGCGGCAAGAACATGGGGGCACAAAAAGAGCTTCGATGGCGGGGCTAGTGCCAAGATATTAACAAAGAGGGCAGCGAGAACAGCGAGGGGGTAAGACGGAAGCTTTGCTGTGCCCTTCTCGCCGCTCTTTGTCCATATTTCCTCTCGGACCCAACAAGGAGACAGGCTCTTTCTTCGCACAGAGCGAGGCATTGCTGATGGGCAGGTATTCCTAAACAGCGCACCGGGAAAAACCAGAAGCCAGACAGCGGCTCAGGCCAAGCCTCTCTGCCCTCGCCGTTCTCTTTGTTTATTTTCTTCTAAGATTTTTCGCCCTACGCCGCCGACCGCAGCTCGCCCTCTTTCAGGAGCCGTATCGAGCTCACGATGTGCTCAAGGTCCATCTTCATCAGCGTTGACGACTTTTCAATCAGCTTTCCGATGCGAATTGCTTCGCGAGAGTCTCTGCGAGCAACTGCCTTCTGTAAATCTCCAGCGAGAAGCTTCTGGCGACGGGCCACTTCGCGGTACGCCTCGACACGGGCAGCCAGGTGCTCGTCGTGAGCGAGCGAAACGCCTGCGGAACCTGTCGCCGCATCGAGCGCAGCCTCAAGCTTCTCTATCGCGAGGCTAATTTTCTTTGCTAACTCTACTGCCATACAAATGTACCGCGCTAACCAACTTCACCCCCTTATCCACTCCTTGCCCGACTCTGCTTCAGTGAGAGCCACATTTCTTCTTCGTACGGTTAGCCCCTACTGCTTCGTGCGAGAAATTCGTAGGAGGAGCGCGTGGTGGAGGCGAGGTGAAGACAACGTCGCAGCAACGTTATGGCCACCACCGGCCTAAGCTGCTTGGTATCTCTTCGATTTGCCAGGATTGCCGCGAGCCAGCCCTGACTGACTCTGTGCAGGAAAGAGAGCCTGCCTCCTTGTCGAGTCCGGGGAGAAACGTAGACAAAGAGAGCGGCGAGAGCAGAGAGGGAGTGAGCAAAGCGCCCTTCCTATTCCCTCGCTGCTCTCGCTGCTCTCTTTGTTAAAAACTCTGCATCGAGCCCTGGCTAGCTCTGTGCGAAAAACAGCCTGTCTCTTTGTCGAGTCCGAGCAGAAACGTGGACTAAAAAGCGGCGAGAGCAGAGAGGAAGGGCTGACTACTTACAGACCGTCCTGAAGCGCGGGATCTTGTTGATTTCGGCTAGGCCTTCGGCGGTGAGTTTAGCCGCCCGGCGCACGATCTCTTTCCCTCGTTTGGTCTCACCGCTTCGGATGAAGTCACTGCGTGCATTCATGCGCCTGATTATTGAGAGCGAGTCGTAGTGGTACTTCCGGAGCTTCGCAAGGGTCGGCCCATCGTCGACGCGACTACAGCCCCTCGCAACACCTGGGCAGCTGCGAGTTTCCGCCGGAAGGCTTGAACTAAAATCCTGTGCACGGAGCGCTGCTTCGGCAGCTCGCTTCTTCGCTCTCTCAACTCCTTCCCGCAGCTTCCTTCTCACCTCAGGCGGTGAGCCTGCAAGCCGCTCCCTGCTCGCCTGCTCAATTTGATCCGCTGCCTCGTACACCAGGGCGCCCAGCTTCTGGCAGAACTGCAGGATCTGTCGCTTTGTGTTCCTGTTGTCCGTTGTGGGGCAGGCGCACACATTTACCTGCGGCGAGGCTACTGCCGATGCTCCGGGGAGCTTCCACTCAAGAGAGCTGTCTAACGGCACATCGAAGGCTCCGCGGTTAAGCCCCGAAAAGAACTTGTTCGGCTGGCCCCGGTCTGGCGCGCCAGGCGAAAAAGAATTGATGGAGCCAACGGGGATAGAGACCTCAAAGTCATTTGGGTTGTTGTAGCCCCACACAGAGGC
>CANLJX010000202.1 GCA_947491545.1 Deltaproteobacteria bacterium | reverse complement strand
GAAGGGGGGGGTCTTTATCTACCCAACCGATTCGAAGCGCCCAAAAGGGAGGCTTCGGCTGCTGTACGAGTGTATGCCTCTAGCATTCATTGCCGAGCAGGCTGGCGGCCTAGCTCTCAACGGTCCCGATAACATTCTCTCGCTCGTTCCCGAGGACATTCACGAGCGCAGCGCCTTCATAGTCGGCAGTGAACACGAGGTGCGTTGGTACAAGCGAGTAGTGCACGGCACGAAGTAGTTGAGCAAGCCCTTCAAGAGCAGCAAAAGCGGCGGTTGAGCTAGATCAGGTTTGCTGGCTAGAATGGCCGAAGCCTGCGTTGTTACTCCTATGCTAAAGAGCTGCTTGCCGTTTCCGTGGCGCGCAATCCTGGGCGCACTCGTGATCTACTCCGCGATTCAGGTCGTGTTTCTTGGGCTCGCCCCGATTGCAGGAAGCACTGAGGCACGAGAGGCCCAGGTTATAGACACCATCGTGCGCGACGGAGAGTGGATCTTGCCCCTGCGCAACGGCATCGTGCCGTCCAAGCCGCCGCTGTACCATTGGATGGGGGCATCGATCGGGTCAGCCACCGGCAGCGTGTCAGAGCTGACTGCTCGGCTTCCCTCGCATCTTGCAGCGGTCGGGGTGCTCTTGTGTGTTGCGTTGACGGGGTACTCTCTTGCACGGCTGACGCGCACCACCGAGAGTGCTCTGCATCCAGAGCGCGTAGCGCTCCTCTCTGCTGGAATCTTGTCGCTCACGTACGGCTTTCACCAGCTGGCGGCCCAAGCCATGGTTGACATGGTGTATGCGCTCTGTGTGTGGTGCGCGTTGGCGAGCATTGCTTGCGGAACACGTGTACAGGATGGTTCGCGCGACTTGGTAACAGCGCGCGGCAGGGGGCTCTTTTGGCTCTCGTGTGCCTTTGGAGTTTTGTCGCGTGGTCCGCTGGGGCTCGTGCTACCGGGGTTTCTGGCCTTCGCGGGAGGCATGTGGCTCGTAGGCCTCAAGGCGACGGTGCGTGAGGTGTGCAAGCCGAACTTGGGGTGGCTCGCGATGTTGCTGCCGCTCGCGTGGTACTGCTTGGCGTACGCGGAAGGGGGAGAGGTGTTCCTCACAAGGCAGCTTTTTTTCGAGAATGTGCAGCGCTTCATGGGGGGCGAGAAGATCAACGTGGAGGCGTGGTGGTTCTACGCCCCGTCGCTCCTGCGCACGACCTTCCCTTGGGGTGTGCTGATGCTCGTTGCGCTCGTAGTCGTTCGGCCACGCAGTGGCGTAGCGTCCTACCGTGGCGACACCATTTGGCGGGCTATGCTCCTGCCGTCGGTTTTGTTGGCTGCGGGAGTCGCACTTTTCTCTCTCTCCAGCGGCAAGCGGCACTCGTACATGCTTCCGCTCCTGCCTCTCGTAGCGCTTCAGCTTGCGTTGCTCTCCTCGTGCATTTTGGAGCGGGGAGGGCATCCGGCGCGCCTCCGGGTTTGGATTGCGGCGAGGAAAGCTGAGGCTCTCCTGTGCCTGGCCTGTATTTCGCTCCTCGTGTTCGCTGGTCTTGGGCTTCACGGCGAATGGAGGGGTGAGCCGCTGGAAGCGGTCGTGAAGTTTGCTGTAGGCCCGCTCACCGCCCGCATGGGGCTCGTGTTGCTTGCAGCTCTCGGGTTCATCTTTGCGTTCAGCAAGACCAGAGCCTGGATGCTGTACAGCAGTGTTTGGGTGCTCATGGTGCTGCTGATGACTATAGTGGTGTCATCAGGCTCGGTGGTTAAGGGCACGCTCAAGGGATTTCCGCTTATGACGGAGCAGCTCCTCATTCTGGGAGATGGAGGGAAGCGCATGGTCTTTATCAAGGACCCCTTTGACGAATACTTCGATCCGTTTTTCTTCTACCTGCACCGCGAGGTGGCTATTTCAACGCCGGGTGAGGGCCCGCTGCCTTGTGAGCCCGATGTCGTCTACGTAACGCGGCGAGATCTTCTCGATCAGAGGGCTAGCGCAACGCCTGGCTCGATCCGGGAGATGGCCGTCCTGCAGGAAACGCTCCATGCGCTGCGGCGAGATGGCCAGCGTGAGATATCGGTCTTCACGTGCAATCCAACTGGGTATCCTGACGAGCGCGGGGATGTCTTCTGGTTCGAGGCGTAGTTTGAGGGGTCGGCTACGTGTCGTCGGGGCTACGTGCAGCACCGGCCCTGTTGCGTCGCAGCACGCCGTGAACGAAGCGCAGCGAGAGGGTTAGGACGATAGCGAGTAGTGTCGCTGAAATTGCGAGGTCCTCGCGGTGAAATCCGACTGCCATGCCGATGCTGGCGGTCACCCACATCAGAGCTGCCGTGGTAAAACCAGAGACTCCTTGCTTCGAGCGAAAGATCGTTCCGGCGCCGATGAAGCCTATGCCGGGCACTATCTGTGCGGCTATGCGACCAGGGTCGCCAGCATGGAAGTCTTTCACGCTTTCCCACGAGAGAAGGGTGAAGATGCAGCTTCCGAGGGAGATTAGCGCAAAGGTTCGGATACTCGGGTCTTTGCCCGCAAACTCCCGCTCAACACCGATCAACCCACCAAGGAGTGCGGCTATGAGGAGCTGGATGTTTGAGCTGTTAAAAAAGATTGAGCTGAGGTCGGACTCCATTGAACTAGGGTACCACCGTCGGAGAGCCTCAGTAAGCTGCGTTATTCTCTTGTGACTCTGTTGGGTTAGCAGCCTTGGGTTGCTGGTGCCTGTGCAGTACAGGAGAGGGATGAGAAGGTTTTGCCTCGCTTCACGAATCTGAATCGGCGAGTATCCCGGCATGCAGCAGCTACTCTTTGGCTCCTCGAATAGGGGCAAAATCGCGGAAGTGTCAGCATTGGGTGCCCGGCTCGGTGTGTCGGTGGTCGGGCTCGATGCTTGCAGCGCTGAGGGGTTAGGAGCGCCGCCCCACGTGGTGGAGGGGCTCCCCACGTACGAGGCGAACGCGCGGCACAAGGCGCTCTCGTACGCTCGTTGGGCAGGACGCCCGTGTGTCGGAGATGATACGGGCCTTGAGATCGCGAGTGTGGGCGGATTGCCAGGGCTCTACTCGCACCGCTTCGGGTTGTCGCGTGTTGCTGCGCTTCTCGGTTTGCACTTAGAAGTGTCGGCGCGCTTCGTGTGCTGCGTCGTCTATGCTGAGCCATCTGGTCGCACAGTAGCAGTCACCCAGGCTCTCGATGGGCAGCTTCGCAAGCCATCAATCCAAGAAGTTCAAGAGCTTGCCAACGACCCGTTGCCCTATGCGCGGCTCTTCACGCCTGTTGGGGAGCGAAAGCCGCTGCGCGAGCTTCTTCCGCGCGAGGGGTTTCTGTCGCATCGGGGGAAGGCCTTCTCA
>CANLJX010000201.1 GCA_947491545.1 Deltaproteobacteria bacterium | reverse complement strand
CGGTTTACGGCTTCAAGCCCAGAAATCCACAGGCGCGCCGCCTCGGCTCGCTGCTCTGCTTCTTTACGATCATCTCCAGTGAGGTCTTCGGCTGACTCGTCGTCCTCGTCCACAGGCTTCTCCCTGTAGCAGTGGTGCGCTTCGTCGTTGAGGACAAGCACGCCCTTCATACCCATAAGCTCAGGTACAACTCGATGGAGCATCTGGCCTTCCGACTCCAGGGTTTGGATCTCCTCGCCTGTGCGGCCTTTTAGGAACCTTCGGCCTCCTGCAGAGAGATCCATCGTTTCGCGAAGCTTGAAGGCGTGATAGTTAGTGATCACAATCTTCGCGCGACGGACATCGTCAAGCATGTCAGACGGCACGAGCTGTCGATCTAGGTAGTAGTTCTTCGCATCGTTTGGCAACAGGACGCGCAGTCGATCCTTGATGGTGATGCCTGGCGTGACGATGAGGAAGCCCTTAGTAAACATCTTGCTTCCTGGATGGCGTACCGCGTTCACCGTCTGCCAGGCGATGAGCATGGCCATGATCGTCGTCTTCCCCGCGCCAGTCGCTAGTTTCAGCGCCATCCGGTCGAGTTCAGGGTTGGCACCGAGGTTGGCATTCTTCACTAAGTCGAGGACACGTTTTCCGCTGGCGGTCTTTGGTGCGACCTCCGTAAGCCAGATTGCCGTCTCTGCAGCCTCAATCTGGCAAAAGAACGGGCGCTCGCGATCAAACTTGCCAGTGCGCCAGTGTTCTAGCAGCCGTGCGGTCTCAGGTGTGACGCCCCACGTGCTCTTGCTTGGCAGGGCGCGCCACTGATCAACGCTGTGTCGCACCTCGTTGATGATTTCAGCGGTGAGCCCGTATTGCTGGCCTGCTGTTGAGAGCCCTTGTCCCTCGTCATAGACAATCTCAGTTTGGGCTTTAGCCTTCTTCTGCTTCTGTGATTTTGGGATGGGTGTGATGAAGTCCGCACTACGCCGCTTCTCAATAATCCGTTGCGTTGGCTGACCCTCTTTATCAAGCTCCCAGTGCCGAAGTGGGATGCGATACGGCGAATTCAGGATGGGGTGGTCGAAGAAGGGGTTACCAGAGCCGCCCTCCCGAAGGTCCCCTGTGTTGTTCGCTACGTCAGCCATGCTGGGGAGTCTACGACGAATCTGAGGCTGCGCCACAGATGCCCTCCAGCCCGTGCCAGGTGTGTGGCGTACCCCTCCTGCTTGGCAAGTTAACTGCCCCGAAAGGGATTACTAACGGGACCGAAACTGTGTCAAGAAGAGATTCTGCTGAGCACAGAAGGTGCCGGTCGAGCGTGCGTTTGGAAAAGTGGCAAGTTCGGGAGTCGTTCGCCGCCTAGCGCTTGGTAGCCGGACGCTTTGCCCTGCGCGCGACGGTTTTACGCCGTGGCGCCAACCGCGCCTGCTCTTCTAGGTTTAACTCATACTCGGCCTGAAGCTCCGCTATCGAACGTTGGAGTTCGTGGACGAGCTGCAACATCTCACGCTCGGTATATCGGTAGTTGTATGGGTTAGACAGACGAGTGAGGCGGGCAATCGCATCCTTCGCGTCGTTCAGTCGCCGCTCCGACAAGCGCTCGAAGTTCTCCTTGCGCATGCGCTCACTGTCAGCTCCGCCGAGCCGACCAGGGCCAACACCTTTAACACGCTTCTCCATCTGTCGACTATAGCAGCGCTTGACATATTCTACAATTGTGTTAATTACATTTGGCACTCCCTAAGAAAGTGTGCTAGGATGCCTTTAGAGGTCGGAGACACCGTCCCCACACCGAATGCATCGGTACAACGCGACAAGGAGTAACTAGTGGTCATCGCACAACCTGCAGCGTCGCTAGAGCTGCTTACACGAAAGCAGGCGGCTCGCCTGCTCGGCATCGGACTTAAGACTCTGGATCGTTTGGTCAGGGAGGGTCGGCTGCGCCATATCAAGGCGGGCGCCCGGATTCTTCGTTTCCGCCCTACGGACATCGAATTCTTTCTTGACGAGAGCGCATGTAATTCCACTGCAAAGGAGATTGACTAATGCAAGAACTCGTACCTCCCAAGGCAACGGCCCGAAAAGATCGGCGATCAAAGGATGGGTTCACCTACCGCTGCGACGCTGCCGTCGCCATCCCAGGTCGCCCAAGCGCCCGCGTGACCGCCACGGGGACTTCTAAGCGCGAGGCTAAGCAGAATTGGCTCCTGCGTGCGGAGCGCATGCGCAGTGGTCTTGTGCGGGCGGAAATGCCCCTCTCTGACTATCTCGATAGTTGGCTCCGCGTACATGAGGGTAAGGCGCGGCCAACCACGATTGCGCGCTATCGCAGCGACGTACAGAAATACCTGAAGCCGAAGTTCAAGGGCTATACGCTCGACCAAATCACCTACGACATGGTTGAGGAGTATGTCGCGGAACTTCGTAAGGGCGGCCTGCGCGAGAAGACCGTCCGGCATATCGTCTCCACACTGAGCTCGGCAATGAGCTCCGCATTCAAGAAGCGGCTCATCCCGATGAATCCGGCACGGGATATCCAGGTGGTCAAAGACGAAAACCCGCGCATCCCTGAATGGGTTGCTCCTCCTGTGATGCTTGATCTTCTCCTCATGGAGCCCGAGTCACCACAGCGCGATCTGCTCATTGTTCTTACCGTCTTACCGCTGCGGCTGAATGAGGCTCGCGGCATGCAGTATCTCGACCTGCAGCAGAGCTACACCTACCTGGATCTTCGGGAGGCGGTATCCAAGGACCCGAATGCCACACGACGTACCTTGAAGACGTCACAGAGTCAGCGCGGTATCCAACTTCCACTACCCGTCCAAGCAGTCGTACAGCGTGCTCTCGCTCGACGGGGCGATGGGCCTGTGCCAACGAATGGCTGGGTCTTCGAGCGGGGTGACGGGAAGCCGATCTCTGTGAACCAGGTGCGTGGTTGGTGGGAGGCGTTCAAGGCGCGCAAGGGGCTGTCGAAGCGTTTACGCATTCACGATCTTCGCGCCGGGTTCGCTCGCCACCTGCTGGAGCTGGGTGCAGCGATTGGTGATGTCTCGGCGGCACTCGGCCACACCAACTCCCGCGTAACGATTGACAGTTACACCGCAGGGACAGCCCTGACAGGGTCAAAGGCGATCAACCAGGTGTGGTCCCAGCAATCTCCACCCAAATCTCCACCCAGTGCCGAAAACGGGGTCGATGAGAGGACGGCACCAAACGTCGGTAAGGCGGCCTTCCACGAGGGAAGGAGTGGCGGAGAAGGAGGGATTCGAACCCTCGACGGGATTGCTCCCGAACCGCATTTCCAATGCGGCGCCATAGACCACTAGGCGACCTCTCCGTGTGTGCGCGTCAGGTGCTGGCGGAAAGGGTGGGATTCGAACCCACGAGGCTATTAACCTGCCGCTTTTCGAGAGCGGT
>CANLJX010000200.1 GCA_947491545.1 Deltaproteobacteria bacterium | reverse complement strand
TCCTCCGACGTTCCCTGCTCAACACTGCTTGCAAGAAACGCCTCTGCAAGAAGTGACAGCACTGCCCTCTTGCCGCGGTTTTCTATCAGGATCGTGCAGCCCTCTCGCGGCAACGCCACAAACTGAGCCCCGTAATCCTTAGGCCGGGCTCCCAGCAGGAGCTGCGGTCGGCGCTCCGGCTCAAGGAGCACGCCACCCTCAAGCAGCGCTCTCCTCGCCTTCAGGAGGTCCCACGAGAGAGAAACCTCGCGGACGAGGACTGGCACGTACGCCTCTTGCTCGAGGAGCTCGCTCACTTTGAGGGCTGAGAATCGATCAAGCTCAGCTTCACCTTGAGGAGCTATAGGTTCATTCGGAGCCCGCCGTATCTCCAGCATCGCCTGCTCAAGCGTGACAGCCTCACGAAGCCAGGGGCAGCCCGGAGCACGTGGAGCAAGCTCCTGATCAACGAAAGCAATCAAGCTCTCGCCCAGGCTCATGCTGTGGATGCCTCGCCACGGCGCCACTTTGTGAATCCGTTGTGCAAGAGCACGGCCGGAATACTCGCCCCATTCCGGAGGCCATGATGACTCAATCGAGGCTAAGGTGAGCGGAAATGCATTCTTGAGAATGCTAGCCTCTGCCGAGAAAACGCTCGTCGTATAGATTCCAAGTCGGGAGGGGCTCACCTTGGCCAGATCCTGAACCTCTAGATCTGATAAATCCGGGAACAGCTCCCGGAACAGGCGCGCTCTCTCGCTCGCGGCCTCTGGCAACTCCACGCCGTCTAATACGAGCTGCCTAAATGCTGAAAGAACTGCCTGAAGCGCCATGCCTGTCCTCTATGCCGCCACCTGCGCGGCATGGGACGCAATCACCCGATCCGCCATCTGCGTCTCGTCGAGGAGCCGCGACACCGGCGGCAAAAGATTATCCCACTCGACGAGCACCGAGGTTGGTCCGGTCTTGCTTATGACCCGCTTGAAAAGCTCCCATACCTCAGGAGGCACCGGCGCATCGTGGCTATCAATAAATGAGCCATCTTCGGCAGCCTCCCATCCAGCGAGGTGGATTTGCCCTATCCGCTCGAGTGGCAGAGAAGACACGAATTGCCACGCATCGTGCCCGTGGAACTGGGAATTGAGGTGCGCGTTAGTAACGTCGAGAAGCAGCCCACAGCCGGACTGGGTTACGATCTCTGAAATAAACTCGGCCTCAGACATCTCCCGATCGGAGACCGTCACATAGCGGGTGATGTTCTCAAGCAGGAACGGCAGCTCAAGCTCCTGCTGCACAACTCGCACCCGTTCGACCACGTGCTTTACCGTCTCGCGTGTGAAGGGGAGCGGCATGAGGTCGAGCATGTTAGTGTGGTCAACCTTTGTGAAACAGAGGTGGTCAGAGGTCCAGGGGGACCCTATTTCGCGGCAGAATTTCTTCATGCGGCGCAAGTACTCTCGATCGAGCGGATCTGTGGAGCCGATAGCGAGACACACACCGTGCGAGATAATCTGGTAGTGCTCCCGAATCTGCATCAGGCGATCGCGGGAGTAGCCGCCGAAATCCATGAAGTCGTCTGAGATTATCTCAAACCACTTGAACGGCGGCTTGGCTGCGAGAATCTCGTCAAAGTGCTCGTGCCTGAGTCCTGCGCCCCCGCCTAGTGCTGGCAAATTAAAGTTCTGCAAAGGTCACCATCACAAAAAGACTGCCCGGACCGCGCTCTCGAATCGAGTGCGCGACCCGGGCAGTTCGCCATCCAGGGGTTAATCTGGATACGGCACGAATCTTAGTGCTTCGAGCCGCTGCACTTGTGGTCGCCGGCATCTGCTGCCTTTTCGCCACTGCACTTCTTCTCCGAGGAATCAGCCTTCTTCTCGCCGCTGCACTTCTTCTCAGCCGAATCAGCCTTCTTTGCGCCACCACACCCCTTCTCGCCGGAGCAGGACTTCTCGCCCGCAGCCTTGCTGTCGTTAGTATGGTGATCGGCATGGGCAACAACAGGAGCTGACACGATTGCAGCGCCAGCAACAACGCCAACTGCGATAGCCGACAGGGAGGTGAAAACGTTCTTCTTAGCCATAGTGCTTGTCCTTTTTAGGTTGTTGGGTGGAGCTCATGCCGGATCGGCTCTTGTTCTCCGCCTAGTTGGTGTCTAGGCGAGAAGCTTAACACCTTCCCCAGACACCTAGTTATCTTCCGTCAGCGCACTGGAAAGGTAAAGCACATATCATGCGCAAACATGCACCCTAACAACCTGAAGCCAGGCGCATGCTTTATTGGCGCGGGGCAAGCCCCAGCTCTCGAACAACACGCTCAACGGTTTCGACTATCGCCTGGGTAGAACGGTCAACCTCGACATTTATCGGGCTTCCGGCCGTGACCTGCCCAAAGGTGGTCTTCGCTAGCGTTTCAGGGATAAGCGAGATTGAGAACTGGCCTACATTCTTGTCAACGGCAGTTAACGTTAGGCTCGTGCCATTTAGCGCCACGTACCCCTTCGTGAACAGGTACCGGGTCCAGTCGGGGGCGCAGCGAAAAACTACGACTCGACTGTCTCCCAACTCGCGCACCGAAGCCACTTCCGCAACAAAATCGACGTGACCTGAAAGGATGTGCCCGCCTACTTCATCGCCGAAACGGAGCGAGCGCTCGAAGTTTAGCCGTGAGCCTGCTGCCGCCTTGCCAAAAGAGGTGCGCTTGAGAGTCTCTGGCACGAGATCAAATGTCGCGCGATCCACACCCGGCAATCCGGTTACCGTCAGACAGCAGCCATCAAGGGAGACGCTAGCGCCTTGCGAGATCCCTGCCAGCGATCCCGCCGGAAAGGCAGCCGTCCAGGTAATGACATCACCCCTATCCGTCACCGATTCCAGCGTTGCTACACCCTGCACTATCCCAGTAAACATCCCCAAAACTCCTTACAGAGAGAGAAGCGGCAAGAGCCGATTCCAAACCGGCTCTGGCGACACCCCATCGCCAGTCACCAACACGTCGCTCTCTTCAAGCCCGTACGCTTTCGCAATCTCCCGCACCGACCTCGTTTTCTCACTTGAGCGAAGCGCATCGATCTTGGTGATGACGATGAGGCAGTGAATTCCTTCTCGGCCGCACACCGCCTGAATCGCGCGCTCGTCCGCCTCTGGAAGACGGCGACAATCATTGAGCAGCACCATCGCTTTCAGGGAGCGGCGCTCTTGGAGAAACGACACCGAAAGCTCTGATATCTGCTCCCGGATCTCTTTCGAGAGCTTCGCGAAACCGAAGCCTGGCATGTCAACGAGAGCGAGCTGAAACTTCCTGTCACCGTGTGAGCCAGAAATGCCGTAGAAATTGAGCTCTCTGGTTGAGCCTGGGTTGCCGCTCACGCGCGCAAGCTGCTTCCGCTTGCAGAGACGGTTGATGAACGAAGACTTGCCCACATTTGAGCGGCCGATGACACCCACCTCAGGAAGGGTTTGGCGGCG
>CANLJX010000199.1 GCA_947491545.1 Deltaproteobacteria bacterium | reverse complement strand
CGCTCGGGATGTTGCTCACAAAGCCGTTCATCCAAGCCCCGCCACGCTTCGTCTCGCGTGGGTGCAGATCAGCATAGAAGTGGCCGATCAGGGCACCGCTCTTGGCATCGTACGCCGAGTGGGCTGTGACACCATCGCACCAGGCTTTAAGCTCCGGGTTCGGCTTGACCGAGACACCGAACACACGCTCCGTGACCGTGAAGAGGCCCTCAAGCACCTTTGGCAGCGGGAAGTAGGGACGCAGCTCCTCCTCGTCGAAGTCGTAGAGCGCCTTGCGCATCTTCTCCGCGTAGTAGGCCAGGTCCCACGGCTTGAGCGACGCCGGATCGAGCCCGACCTGGCCTCGCACGAACTCCTTGAGCTCCGCCTGCTCACGCTCGAAGTGCGAGCTGATGCGCGTTTTGAGCCCCTCGACGAACGTTGAAGCCGCTTCTCCTCCCTTCGCCATGCGGTCAGCGAGAACCAGGTCTGAGAAGTCCTTGAAGCCGAGCAGCTTCGCTTTCTCTGCACGAAGCTCAAGGATGCGGTACAGGAGCGCCACGTTGTCGTGCGGCGCTTTCGTTCCGCGCGCGTTGTAGGCCCGGTAGAACGCCTCGCGCAGCTCGCGGTTGTCAGCGTAGGTCATGACTGCCAAGAAGCTTGGCCCCTGCAGGGTGAAGCGCCAGCCATCGACCCCCTTGGCTGCTGCAGAGGCTTTTCCCATCTCTTTGGCGCTCTCTGGCAGCCCGGCAAGATCAGCCTCGTTCGTCGTTACGTGCTCAAAGAGGTTTGTGGCATCGAGTGTGTTCTGCGAGAAGGTGTTCGTAATCTGTGCGAGCTCGGTGTTGATGCGCGCAAGCTGCTCCTTCTTCTCTAGCGTGAGATCTGCTCCATTTCGCCTGAAATCATCGAGGGTTTTTGTGAGAAACCGGAGCTTCTCGCCAGTGAGGGATCTCGCCTCGTCGGTTGCGGCGTACTCCTTGAGTGCTTTCCATAGCCCTTCATCGAGCACGATCTTCGAGCGGAATTCGCTCACCCGAGGGAGCACCGCATTGTACGCAGCGCGCCACTGAGGAGTCGTTGACACCGATTCGATGTGCGACACCAGCCCCATCGCGAAGTCGAGAGTGAGCCCTAGGCTGTCGAGGGCGAGCATCGTGTTCTCGAAGGTGCGAGGGTCCTTGAGAGACCTGATGTGCTCCAGCTCGCTCTCGGTACGAACGAGGAGCTGGTCGATCGCAGGCTCGATCTGTGAGGCGTCGAGCGCATCAAACGGAATTCGGGCGGTGCGAACGAGAAGCGGATTGTTAGCGAGGGCATGCGAAGCTGATGTGTCGTTGCCGCTGGCCGGAGATGGGGTGGAATTGAGCATGTGTGAAGCCTCCGTGGTAAGGGTTCGATTCTACTGGGCGAGGAGGCTCCAAACAAGCGAATTGGTGCGGAGTGCAAGTTCTATTCTGACTTGCTACACTGCGTCGACTCAAGCGGCAGGCTGAAGCGCTCACGGGGCAGCTGATGTTGAAAAGATACGATTTCCTAGTGATCGGCGGCGGTATTGCAGGGCTAACCTACGCCCTCAAGGTCGCAGAGCACGGCTCGTGCGCCATCCTCTTTAAAAAAGACCCTTCGTCATCCTCAACCCTCTGGGCACAGGGCGGAATCGCCGCCGTTCATCAGCCCGACGACTCGTTTGAGTTGCACGTGCAAGACACGCTCGACTGTGGCGCCGGGCTCTGCAAGCCCGAGGTGGTTGAGCTGGTTGTGCGCGAGGGGCCGGAGCGTGTACGGGAGCTCATAGAGCTCGGCGCAACGTTCGACAAGCAGTCGGGCGGCGAGTTCCACCTCAATCGCGAGGGGGGCCACTCAATTCGCCGCATCTTCCACGCAGGCGATGCCACGGGCCACGAGATTCAGCGCGCGCTGCTCCAGGCAGTGGAGCGCCATCCGAACATCGAGCTCGTCACCAACTCAAGCGCCATCGACCTAATCACCACGCAAAGGCTCGGGATAGGACAGACAGGGACAAACAAAGTGCTCGGCGCCTACGTGCTGCATGGCGGCGGAGAGATTGAGGTAGTTTTGGCAGACAAGGTTCTGGTCGCCACCGGCGGTGCTGGAAAGATCTACCTCTACACATCCAATCCGGACGTGGCGACCGGCGACGGTATCGCCATGTGCTACCGCGCCGGGGCGCGCGTGGCGAACATGGAGCTCTTCCAGTTTCACCCGACCTGCCTCTACCACCCGCAGGCGAAGAGCTACCTGCTCTCAGAGGCGATGCGCGGCGAGGGCGCGAAGCTGCTGCGTGTCAACGGCGAACAGTTCATGCACCGCTACCACCCGATGAAGGAGCTTGCGCCTCGTGACGTTGTGGCGCGCGCCATCGACCACGAGATGAAGGTGCACGGCGACGAGCACGTCCTGCTCGACATCTCGCACCGTGGTGCGCAGTTCGTTAAGGAGCACTTCCCAACGATCTACCAGCGCTGCCTCTCGTTTGGCTTCGATATTACGACTGGCCCTGTGCCGGTTGTTCCAGCGGCCCACTACCTGTGCGGTGGAGTCGTGAGCGACGATGTCGGCCGCACCGACATCGCGGATCTGTACGTGGCAGGCGAGTGCGCGTGCACCGGATTGCACGGGGCAAATCGGCTCGCTTCGAACTCGTTGCTCGAAGGAGTAGTCTTCGGACACAGAGCGGCGCTGCACGCGATAGAGACGAAAGGGAGGCATGCAGTCGACGCGAGACCGCCAGCCTGGGATCCGGGCAACGCAGTAGACAGCGATGAGCAGGTGGTGATTACGCAGAACTGGGATGAGATCCGCCGCACGATGTGGAACTACGTTGGGATCGTTCGCACCACCAAGCGGCTTGAGCGCGCACTGCACCGCATAGAGCTCATCCAGCGCGAGATACAGGAGTACTACCGCCGCTGCATCGTGACCTCTGACCTGCTTGAGCTGCGCAACCTGAGCCTCGTTGCAGAGCTCGTGGTGCGCTGCGCCATGCAGCGCAAGGAGAGCCGCGGCCTTCACTACACCCTCGACTTCCCAGGCCTGCTCCCGGAGGCGCGAGATACAGAGTTGCGGCGGGAATTGCAGGGATAGGAGAGCACATGAACAGCAGCTCACAGAGTGAGAGGAAGCCCGTGACGATCACCTCGTTACAGAGTCGCCGGGAGACCCTCGACCGGATCACGATGTTGACCTGCTACGACGCCAGCTTCGCTTCAGTCCTAGATGAGTGCGGGGTGGACGTGCTGCTGATCGGCGACTCTCTCGGGATGGTGCTTCAGGGACACGACACAACGCTGCCCGTCACGATTCAAGATATCGCGTACCACACCGCCTGTGTTGCGCGCAGGAAGGTGAAGAGCTGGATCTTGGCGGATATGCCGTTTGGCTCATACCAAGAGTCACCCGCGCAGGCCTACCGCAACGCTGCAACGCTCATGGCCGCAGGCACCCAGATGGTGAAGCTCGAAGGC
>CANLJX010000198.1 GCA_947491545.1 Deltaproteobacteria bacterium | reverse complement strand
TCCGATGTCGCGCGGACCGATCATCGGCACATTCACCGATTTGCACCACCGCAACTGCATCGGCACGCACTCGGGCGCCTACTCAGTGTATCGTGCGCTCGCGGTCGCTGCGGGGTCGCTCGACCCAGACCACGTTCCTGACCTGACAAACACCTCTCCGACTGTCCGCATCGGGCCCTTTGAGAGCTGGCACGACCCGAAGCGGATCGTCTCGATGGACCCGTGGGGAGCAGATATTGGCGAGGCGTTCGCAAGCTACATCAAGCAGGGCTACAACATCCAGCCAACGATAGCGATTACCCGGGCGCACATCTCGATCCCCGAGGTCGTCTCAGAGGTTGCCGCCGGGCGTATCGCCGTTGATGGCGAGATAGTCGGCTCAGCAGGCGATTGCAAGGTGACGAAAGCGGCGATCGAGCCGGTGTGGTACCTGCCCGCAATCGCTGCCCGTTTTCAGGTGTCAGAGAGCGAGCTTCGCCGCGCGCTCTTTGAGTACACCGGGGGGATGTTCCCGGAGCTCGTTACGCGTTCTGATCTGCACGTGCTTCTGCCGCCGATCGGAGGACAGACGGTGTACTTCTTAGGAGACGTTTCGACGATCCCTGACCCCTCGAAGGAGCTTACGGTGCGAGTCCACGATGAGTGCAACGGGTCGGATGTTTTCGGCTCCGACATCTGCACCTGCCGGCCCTACCTGGTGCATGGCATCGAAGAGTGCATAAAGTCTGCCCAGCGTGGCGGATGCGGCGTCATCGTCTACAACCGCAAAGAGGGCCGGGCGCTAGGGGAGGTGACGAAGTTCCTGGTGTACAACGCCCGCAAGCGCCAAGAGGGCGGAGACCGAGCAGATATGTACTTCCATCGAACTGAATGCATCGCAGGGGTGCAGGATATGCGCTTCCAGGAGCTGATGCCCGACGTGCTGCACTGGATGGGAGCGAAACGGATCGACCGGTTGGTTTCAATGAGTGACATGAAGTACGACGCCATCACGCGCTCTGGAATCGAGGTGGTGACTCGGGTGTCAATTCCTGAGGGTCGGATTCCTGAAGACGCGCGGGTAGAGATGGACGCAAAGAAAGCTGCCGGTTACTTCACAGAAAAAGCGGCTCCAACGACGGAAGAGCTAAAGAAAACGCGCGGGAGAGGGCTTGAGGAGTAGGCGATTCTCGACTCAAGGGTGAGCAGATGAAGAGAGAAGAAGCTATAGCGTACATGATGAGCCCTCGCGCTGTGCGAGAGCGGTGTGGACAGATCTTTTCGTTGGCGAAACGGGGAGAGCTTTCGCACTTCGTTTTGCACGAGGTGCGCCTGCCCGCAGTCGTAGCTGCAGTTTGGGAAGAGACGAAGCTCAACTACCCCGACGGGAAGGTGCCCTTTCACAGCCGCTGGCGTCACTTCGGTGCCGGAGGAGTTCCGAGAGAAGCTATTCTCGACGCGAAGCTAGCAAGCCTGCCACCGATTGAGCGAGCACGAGCTAAGATCGAGCTCGCCGTTGTGAGCGTGCTGCTGGACGCTGGAGCCGGAGACGCGTGGACGTACCGTGATGCTGATGCGCGGCGTAGCTTCGGCCGCTCTGAGGGGCTGGCGGTTGCTTCGTTTGACTGCTTTGTGCGTGGGCTCTTCGGAGACGGGCCCCTGCGGGTTACCGCAGAGAAGCTGTGCGACTTCTCGGCAGCTGCTCTGGGCGAGGCATTCCAGGTCTCCGAAAAAAATCCGCTGCCCGGTCTCGATGGTCGTGCAGACCTGTTGCGCCAGCTCGGGCAGGTCATCAAGCTCAACCAAGAGGCCTTCGCAGGCGCTCCAGGGCGGCTCGGCGGGATGCTTGAGCCGATAGCAACGCTGGCCGGCTCAGAAGGCACGGTGGACGCGGAGAACATTCTCGTGTTTATCCTCAAGACGTTCGGGCCGATCTGGCCCGGTCGGATCTCAATTGGAGGGTGCGCCTTAGGTGACGTGTGGAAGCACTCGCAGGTCGTAGGGCCGGGAGAGACAGACAAGCTAGTCGCCTTCCACAAGCTCTCGCAGTGGCTAACCTACTCGCTGCTTGAGCCGCTGGCAGAGGCAGGAGTAAGGGTCGTGAACGTCGATGGGCTGACCGGGCTCGCCGAGTACCGAAATGGCGGGCTCTTAGTTGATTCAGGGGTTCTTGAGCTGCGCGACCCGTCAGAGGGGCTTGTTCGCCACCACCCTTCAGCTGAGCTCGTAGTTGAGTGGCGAGCCCTTACGGTGAGCCTACTCGATCAGCTCGCGGCGCAGCTTCGTTCCCAGTTGGGTCTTTCAAACGAGGATCTTCCCCTCGCCAAGATCCTCCAAGGAGGAACGTGGAGCTTAGGGCGCAAGCTGGCTGCGGAGCGGCGGCCACACGCCACCCCCCCGATCGGCATAGAGAGTGACGGCACCGTATTTTAGGCGGTGACGAAGGGGGACGGGCGTACGTAGACTAACGTTATACGCATTAACGAGGCGAACAATGAAGCAGCACCAAGTAACAGTCGTGAATCACCCGCTGGTCCAACACAAGCTAAGCCTTATGCGGATGGAGGAGACTCCAAGCGCAGAATTCCGGCGGTTGCTGCGCGAGCTGAGCATGCTGCTTGCGTACGAGGTCACGCGCGACCTGCCGCTTACAAAAGTCGACATTAAGACCCCGGTGACAGCAACCAAAGCTCCAGTGATTGACGGCAAGAAGATCACCCTCGTTTCGATTCTCCGCGCCGGCAACGGCATCCTCGATGGCATGCTTGAGCTGATTCCGTCGGCTCGGGTGGGGCATATCGGCATATACCGCGACCCCCAGACCCTGACCCCGGTCGAGTACTACTTCAAGATGCCCCCTGACATGAACCAGCGAGATGTCATCATCGTTGATCCGATGCTTGCCACTGGAAACTCTGCGGCAGCGGCTATTGGACGTATCAAGGAGCTCAAGCCGCTCTCGATCAAGTTTGTATGCCTAATTGCGGCTCCTGAAGGGGTAGAGCTGCTGCGTGACGAGCACCCAGACGTTCCGATATACACCGCCTCCGTCGACGAGAAGCTAAACGACCACGGCTACATCGTGCCGGGGTTGGGAGATGCGGGGGACAGGATTTACGGGACGAAGTAGATTGACCTCCCGCAGGGGGCCGCAGCACGCCTGTCGCTACAACCCGTTCAGATGTAATCAAGATTATGCTCTGTAGAAAACCAGCGGAGTCTCAGAGCCGATTGTAGCAAGGCATACCATTCCTCATCTTCCGCCCGCGCCTGCACCTACTCATGATCGAGAAATTTCCGCGCTCGGAGGTGTATCTGTAGGCGCTTCAGTCGGCTAGCCGTACGTTGCATCCGAGGGTGAGCCTCTGTCGGTAGCTACACCCGAATCAGCCATACTTTTAGGGCTGCCTTGGCAGAGTTGTTCGGGTTAGACGAGTTGTCCAAGCATTAGTGTCGGCCCACCAAGCCAGTGCTAATCGCTGCGACTGGCAGCCCTGCTCGCGGATGGCTTAGATCTCTTGATCATGGTGCCGAGTCGCATGGTATTAGAAGGCATGAAGTATGCCTCCCTGGTACGTTCCCCGA
>CANLJX010000197.1 GCA_947491545.1 Deltaproteobacteria bacterium | reverse complement strand
AGCTTCTCTCGCGGCGTGAAGAACCCCTGCACGCTCTGGGTAAGGTCGTCCTTGTACTCCCAGAAGTCCTTGCTCGTCAGAAGTCCAAGAAGCTTCGTGTTGCGGCCGCCACCCTCGGTTATCGCGATCGTTGAGTGCCCCGTCTTGCGGCGCAGGTTGAGCGCGTCTTGCAGCGTCGCTGTCGGCGCGAGATTCGAGTCAGACTCAACGAAGCCGGCTTTGTGCTCCTTGACCTGCTTTACCATCTTCGCCTGCGACTCAATCGACTGCGAGCAGAAGATGAAAGCAACTCCACCTTTGCGCGCAAGGGCGATGGCGAGCTCTGGGCCGGAGACTGCCTGCATCGCGGCTGAAACAAACGGCGCGTTTAGGGCGCCCTTCATCCCGTCAGCAATTCGAAAGCGCTGAATAGGGGTCTTTAGCGAGACGTTGGCGGGCACGTGCTCTTTCTTGGTGAGCCCGGGCAAGAGCAGGAACTCGTGAAAGGTATGAGAAACGTCGTCGATGATTACTGCCACAAGGCCTCCTGTGAAAACGGGGTGCGCCTGCCGGGTCGTGCGCAACGCTGCCATGAGACTCCCGGGAACCCTTTAACGGCTCGAGTTGCCCGTCAGTCTCAAGGGATGTTGCGGCAGGAGGTTACCTCAGCTAGGCGGCAAGTTAAAGAGGCTCCAAGGCTTCGGAAAAGCGGCGCGTTTTCTGCCTTCTGCGACAGGCACCCGGGCCTCTCAAAAGGTGGGTGGCTGCTTGTCGTAGGTGGTCCAGGAGTACTTCTGCTCAATAATGATGTAGCACTCCCCAATATCGTTCGAGACTCGGTGCCCCTTGATCACGAGACTTACCGGCGAAGGCTCATCCGTTTTGTGAATCATTCGCTGGTGCGTAAAGAACTGGCGCCGGATGTAGCCTGCTTTGTTCTGCATCTCTACCAACGTAACAATCCCCTGCTGGACATCGTTGAATGGGGCGAAGCGGAAGGAATCAAACGTGGTTGCTGGTGCGTACTCAATCGAAGCGCTCGGCATCGATGATACAGCTTCATCGAACGGAACCTTTGGCTGGGGCAATCCATCTGCGACAAACATCTGGACTTTTACTCTGCCTCTCTGGCCCGCCGTCGCGGGAATTCCCGAGCCCTCTGCGTAGAGTGTGAAGACGGCTTCCGACAGCTCGTACGACGACGGCTTTAGGTCAATGCCCGTACCTCCCCTAATATCAATGTCGCCCACGTGGCGTGGACAGACAAAGAGCCCCCAATTGTTCTCAGGCTCTGTCGGAACTGGCATCGCAAAGTAGACGCCGGATTGCTTCTGGCCGCCAACGAAGGCCAGCGGCGTAGTCCCTTTCAGCCGGTCGAGCCTGGCGTAGAACCCAGACTGGTCGCGCCTATCGAGCACGTCGCTGTGCTTAACGAAGAGTCGCTCTGGCTCAGCTCTCACCGTAATCTCAAATTTCTCAAGCAGAGCACTGCCGGTTGAATCCCCTGCATTCGCGAGGTCCAGCAAAGCCTGCATCTTGGGCCTGAACGTGAGCTTTAGATCTCCGAGCGTCGAGCTAACCTTCGTCTTGCTTCCAGCCCAGAGGCCAGAGGTCGTCGAGTCAACAGCCTGAGAAGAATGCTGTTTGGGCGTGTTGAGGTGCACACTTGAACGGACGCTGTCTACAAACTGATCGAGCTGATCGACCGTAAGGGGCTTAAAAAAGTCAGTCTCAGAGGCCGCTACTCCCGTCGGCGATGACAGTGGCGTGGGCTGAGACCACGCGCGAAGAGGCGCGGCCAACGTAACACCCAAAAGCACCAGAATCACGAATCTTTCTGCCTTCATGCTCCGAAAGCCTAGCAAAAGGATGGAATCATCGCGAGGCGCAACATGATACGCGGATCACTAACCCCGTACGATCAGCGATCTCGGAACATCAGGCGCCGCATGCTGATGCCTTGGAGGACCCCTATCCCGAACATCAGCGACAACATCGCTGAGCCGCCGTAGCTGATCAGCGGTAGAGGGATACCCACCACAGGCATAAGCCCGATGACCATTCCTATGTTAATGACGATATGGGCGAAAAACTGCGACGTGATACCAAAAGCCACAAGTGCCGAGAATACGTCACGACTGCGAGCTGTTACCCGAAGCATGCTTGCTACTAGGATGAAGAACAGCCCGATCAAGACAACTGCCCCTACAAACCCCCACTCCTCCGCGAGCACTGAAAACACGAAATCAGTTGTGTGCTCTGGAAGGAACTCAAGCTGACTTTGGGTGCCCTCACGAAACCCCTTACCGAACAACTCTCCGGAGCCAACCGCTATCTTGGACTGCGTGATGTGGTAGCCACTCCCCTGCGGATCACTCTCTGGATTTAGCAGCACGAGGATACGGCGCTGCTGGTAATCGTGAAGCATGTTCCAGGCCGGATACGCGAGCGCCGAGAGCGCTGCCACAATAGTGAGCAGCGCTCTCGGACGAACCCCCATGAAGAGGATTTGCGAAACGCCAACAAGTCCAAGCGACAACGCGGTGCCCAGATCCGGCTGCTGCATGATGAGCCCCATCGGAACGGCGATGATAGCCAACGGAATGATTAGCTCTGTGAGCTGGTAGGCTCGTCCATCGCGCGGAGGGTTGCGCGACAGCCTACGAGCCATGGTTACAAGAAGTCCAAGCTTCGCAAACTCAGCCGGCTGAAGATTAGCAAAACCGAGGTCAAGCCAACGCCGTGAGCCGTTGACGACCACTCCGAATCCAGCAACGCCGAGCAGCATCAAGATTGAGACGCCGTACAACAGAAAGGCGTAGTGAAAGAAGAACTGGGTCGGGATGCTCATGCCAACCAACAAAACGACCATTCCTGCCGCCACATACACAAGCTGTTTGAGGCAGGCAGCGCTCGGGAAATCGACTGTAGCGACTCCAAAAAGGTTAACAGCGGAATCCGGGTCGTACCCCGCGCTGTAGAGGACTACTAAGCCACAGGAGAGAAGCAGCAGCGTGACTCCCATGAGAGCCCAGTCTACGTGAGAGAGCACTCTTCGTCCGATCGCCAGCATCGCTCAGCCCTCCCTCGTTGTGCCTGGAGGACTTTGAGCGGCCACCGTCACCTTGCGTTTACGCTTGGTGGGCTTCGGCGTCGGCTCCGGCTCAACTTCTTCAGGCACTCCAAAATATGCGGCCAGAACCTTACGCACCGCCGGTGCCGCAGCAACTCCACCGTGCCCACCGTTCTCAATCAGTGCGACCGCGACGATCTGAGGATTGTCGGCAGGCGCGTATCCCGCAAACCACGCGTGATCCTCCTCTTGTATGCCCGACTCCCGCGACGCGACTTGAGCCGTGCCCGTCTTTCCGCCTACACCGATGCCAAATTGCTCTGGCAGCGCCGCTCGGCGGCCCGTTCCTCGCTTGTCCGCAACGACGCCGACCATGGCAGCTTTGAGCCGCTCGACTACTTCCGGCTCCAGCTCCACACTTCTTACGACCTCCGGCCCCGTCGGCGCTTCGAACAAGACCCGCCCATCGGCTGCCGTGATACGCTTCACCAGGCGCGGTTTAAGGACCCTACCGCCATTT
>CANLJX010000196.1 GCA_947491545.1 Deltaproteobacteria bacterium | reverse complement strand
TTCTTGGAGTCGCGGACCGAGTCGGCTCTGTTTTCGAAACCGAGAACAGCTAGTAAGAGCGGGGTCCTCCCGACCTACGTTGCCTGCTTAAGGATGTGATGTGACTGAAACGCTCGCCAGCGGAGCGCAGGGATTACTGAACTTCTACTCGTGCCGAATTGTAGGGAGTGGCAGCGGGGGGTTTTCCGGCCGCCGGGGTCTTATCCACGGGGGCGCGCCGTCCGGTGTGCTCGCTGTGAGCGAGCACCGCTGCAGCAGGGCGCACATACCCTGTGGCCTCGCGGGGCATCGCCGCTGAAGCTGAAATCACCTGCAATTTCTGGACGGAAACGAAGTTCATGCCGGTCAGAATATCACGCGGCACTGCGCTAAGGTAAAAATTCTTCGCCGCGCCGGCTCTTTTCTGAATCCAAGGATGGCGTTGGCGCAGATATTCGCTGCAGACGCCGCGATTTTCCGCGTTGCATTTCGCGCGAAAATCTTTTGTGGCGGGTGACTTAGCTTTGTCCAGCTAGCCGCTCGAAAACGGAGTCGCTCAGCGCGATTCCACTCTCAGTGAGCGAGATCACGTCGGCTGTGTGCTCAAGGAAGCCTTCCTGTGCCAAGTCGCTCATGGTGCCACGCATTTTCTCAGAGCATGGGCCACCAAAAAGGCGCTCAAACTCGCTCAGAGAAACACCACACGTCCTTCGCAGGCCGAGGTAGAAGAACTCAAATTGTAGTGCTCTTTGGTCGAGGCTCTCTCGCCACGACACCGCTGACTCGGTGACTCTCTGCATGTAGGTTGCTGGAAGCGCATAGTCGCTCCAGCGCTCAGCCGAAACCCGCACTCCACTCTCGTAGCGGGTCACGCAGCTATGAGCCCCTGCGCCGATTCCCAGGTAGTCAGCGCCACTCCAGTACGCGCTGTTGTGAGAGCTCTCTTGGCCTGGCTTTGCGTAGTTGCTTATCTCGTACCGAGCGAATCCGTGCTTGGCCAGGAATATCGGAATGAACGAAAGCATCTCAGCCACCCGCTCGTCTGGGGGCAGCGCGAGGAGCCCTCGCTCCTGTCGCTGAAAGAAGGGAGTCCCGGGCTCGATTGAGAGCGCGTACGTCGAGAGGTGAGAGATCGGAAGCTCGGCAGCCGCTTGCAAGTCAACCTCGAGACTGCCTGTCTCCTGCTCCGGCACGCCGAAGATAATATCGACACTCACTTTATTAATCCCTGCGGCTATCGCATCGCGAACTGCCCGGCGCGCGTCGTCGGGCGAATGCTCCCGGCCCAGCAGCGTTAAGCGCCCTGCGTCAAAAGACTGCACGCCGAAACTTAGCCGATTCACCCCCGCTGCCCGGTACCCCGAGTAACGCTCCTTGCACGGGTGCCCAGGGTTCGCTTCGAGCGTAACCTCTGCGCCTGCCACAAGCGGAAAGTGCGACGAGGCCGTTGCCACGATCCTGCCGATCGCCTCAGGAGAAAGGAGTGAGGGCGTGCCACCTCCGAAGAATATGGACGAGAGCTCGCGTCCCGCGAAACGGCTATCGCGCGCAAAAGCGCCCACCTCGGTCAAGAGCGCAGCAATGTACTCGGCTTCAGGCACCCGCGGAACTGCGTAGGTATTAAAGTCACAGTACGGACACTTCTGCGAGCAGAAGGGCACGTGGACGTACAGCGCGAACGGGCGAAAGGTCATCGCTTCGCGGCTTTGCGTCGAGCTTTGCGCTGGGCCTCAAGCCGCGCGCGCTCGTCGCTCGGGTCGCGCGTATCCTCGGTCTCAGTGCCATCGACCTCACTCGTTCCAGCGTCTTCGACATCTGACCCGTGCACGAGCTGCATCTGCTGCTCTCGCTCAGCGTGCTTGCGGCGCTCCTCTTCGACGTGGGCCCGCACCTGCTCTACAGAAGGAACATCGTGATACATCAATCGGCGAATTACGGACTCCTTCATCTCGGCCAGCATCGACTGGAACACGATGAAACCCTCACGCTGGTACTCATAGAGCGGATTCTTCTGAGCCCAGCCACGCAGGCCGATTCCTTCCCGCAGGTAATCCATCTCCTGCAGGTGGTGGCGCCAGAAGTAGTCGACTGCCTCAAGCACCGTATCCTGCTCTATGAACTCAAAGCTTATCTTCGTTCCAGCATCGACCGCGCCGCGATTAAGCTGCGGGGAGACTCCGATCTCGCTTAAGCCCGAAAGCTTTGCACTCTGCTGCTCAGCGTGCTCGTGGTACAGGGCCTGCCCCTGGTTGCGAACGAAGTCGAAGATCGCTTGCGGAGAGAGCTCTAGCTCTGACGGCAGCTCAAGGTCACGGCCAGTGAGAAACTTAAAGCGCTCGGAGAGCTGGGCTAGATCCCACTCAACGGCTTTGGCCTTGTCGTCACACACAGCCTGGACTGTATCTTCAAGCAGGTCGTCGAAGAGATCGAGCACCTCTTCGCGGATCCCCTCGTTGCGAAGAGTTCTGGCGCGCATGTTGTAAATCACCTGGCGCTGCTTGTTCATCACGTCATCGTATTCGGTGACGTGTTTGCGGCTCTCAAAGTGCATGCTTTCCACGCGCTTTTGCGCATTCTCGATGGTGCGGCTCATGAGTGAGTTGTCGAGCGCCATCCCCTCTTCCCAGCCCATGCGAGCCATGAGCTGCTGCAGCCTCTCGCCCTGGAAGCGAACCATCAGGTCATCCTCAAGAGAGATGTAGAATCGCGATTCGCCGGGATCACCCTGACGACCGGCACGACCGCGGAGCTGGTTGTCGATGCGGCGCGACTCGTGTCGTTCCGTGCCGATCACGTAGAGCCCACCTGCTTCAACCACCCGACCGTGCTCCTCATCACAAGAAATCTTGTGGCTCTCTAGCGCTGCCCGGAACTCGGCGTTCTCCGGGTCTCGGGTGCCTGCCTCGGCAGCAGCCATGAACTCTGGGTTGCCTCCTAGGAGGATGTCTGTTCCACGACCCGCCATGTTGGTTGATATCGTGACCGCACCGAACCGTCCTGCCTGGGCGATAATCTCGGCCTCGCGCTGGTGCTGCTTCGCGTTCAGGACGTTGTGCGGGATGTTTTTTGACTGCAAGAGGCGCGATAGGTGCTCGCTCTGGTCGATGCTGATGGTGCCCACCAGAATCGGCTGCCCTTTGCCGTGGATCTCCTCGATGTCGTTTACTACTGCATCGTACTTCTCGCGACGAGTGCGGTAGACGAGGTCAACGTGGTCACGGCGAACCATGCCGCGATTAGTCGGGATGAGCGCAACCTCAAGACCGTAGATCTGCTTAAACTCCGAAGCCTCGGTGTCAGCGGTGCCCGTCATGCCGCCGAGCTTCTCGTACATTCGGAAGTAGTTCTGGAATGTAATCGAGGCGAGCGTTTGGTTCTCGCGCGCCACCTGCACCCCTTCCTTGGCCTCTATCGCCTGGTGCAAGCCGTTCGACCAACGCCGGCCTGGCATGAGGCGCCCGGTGAACTCGTCCACGATCACTACCTGGCCTTGCTGAACGACGTAATCGACATCCCTCTCAAAAGAGGTGTGGGCACGCAACGCCTGTGTGACGTGGTGTAGCGTCTCGATGTTGTTTGGATCGTAGAGATTCTCGACTCCAAGCAGCTCTTCTGCCCGCTTCGTGCCAGCTTCGGTGAGCGTGGGCTGCTTCGACTTGAGATCCACC
>CANLJX010000195.1 GCA_947491545.1 Deltaproteobacteria bacterium | reverse complement strand
ATCGCCTCCACCGGCGTTGAGAATGCTCGTGTTGTCCTCTCACTCTACCGCTACGACTTCGGATTTCTCATTCCACGGGATGCTCCAACCTGCACCGCTGCGCCAAACTCATTTTTGCCGCCAATCACTTTTACCCGCATCACCACAGGAGCAATCGATTCGGCATTTCGCCTGGTCGGCGGCGTTTCAATTCAAGACCAAAACAGCCGAGAAGTGGGCTCATCGCAAATCGGATGCAGGCTCGGCCGGATCCTCATCTCGGAATTAGCTTTTTTCTATGACCCGATTATCGACTTCCGAGTGCTCGGAATCGGCGATAGCTTTGATGTGAATTTTAGCGAAAGCCCTCTCCGCAGAGACCCTGGAGCGAATTTTCAGAATGCATTTAGAGAAACGACGATCCTATAAGCAGAGCGGCTACGTGATGGTGCTCTTTGCCCTCAGCCTTGCAGCGTTTCTGACGCTCGCGGCGATGGCTGTCGACCTTTCGATTCTTTACGCTTGGCGACTACGCGTAGAACGCGCCGCAAAAGCCGCAGCCTTCTCGACAATTCAGTACCGTTCACTGCGGGGCTGGGATTACTTCTTTGATGCCGCGTCTAGCGCACCCGACAAGTTCGAGAGCGATGCTCTTCGCGAGGAGATGCGCACCTTCCTACGCAATGCGGTCGCCAACAACCTGCGAACCTCGGGCAGCTACGACGACGCCAGGCTACAGATACAGGCGGGACAAATCGGTCTCAACTCCTTCTATGACGGCACAACAGATGCCCTCAATTTCACGGTCTCATACCAAGCCCCTACCTACTTCATCGGTCGCCTTCTCCCCCTGCTGAGTGACGTGGATCCTCAGGACTTCTACACCGTCTCGCACTCCAACGCAGCATCTCTTGATCCAGCGTCAGTAGCCCTTCTGCTCGATGTATCTGGGTCGATGAATTGCCCAAACTCCGACTGTTCCTGTCGTGTTGCAGGCGCCTCCGGGATTACGTGCGACTCGAATCTTGCGACAATCAATGATCTTGTGGCGGCACTGGCTGAGTTTAAGCGCTTCTTCAACCCGTTTCACGACTACATCGCCGTTATCCCCTTCAATCTCGCTGCCACAAAGAGCTTTGCGATCGTCTCGGGAACTGCCATGCTCCCATTTGGTAGCAACACGGCGCGGCTGAACAGTTTCAATACGGCTACTTCGCGCACCGGCCTGGCCCCCCAGAGCAACACCAACATCTGCGACGCCCTCATTCAGGCGATTGACGAGTTCAGGCAAATAGATGCGATTGAAGCGAATCAGGCAGCTCGAACCAGGAAGTTCACGATCCTGTTCACCGACGGGGCCCCAAATGCCCTGCACGGCGTTTTCTCCCCGCCTGTCACCTTCAGCAACAGTGCAGCCTCTGGTGTTTCTAATGATTGGTATCAGTATTCCCTTGAGTGGCGAACTGCAGCTGGACTGCTGTACCGGGGTCCGGGACCACTCGTTCAGCCTTCTGCGACCAGCTCACTCTTCAACTTTACAATCTCGTCCAGCGCCGTCGCGCCAACTGGGTCACAAGTCTGCGGTCCGACCGTCTCGGATTCAAGCTCGTTTCAGCATGTACTCAACAGAAACGCCACCGGGGGAACAACACCGAACCCAAGGGGATGCTTGGGCGGCGATTCTGGATTACCCGTCGGGACAATCGCTTTCTCCATCCCCGGAACAGATGGTCAGGCCGGCGTATCAAATGTGCCGATTGATGCCAACGGTGGCGACGTCACGCGCTTCAATTATGCGCGACTGCCTTACTACTGCGCTATTGAAGCAGCAGACTGGCTACGGTCCGAGTTTAAATCTCCGGTATTTACTATCGGTGTTGGCCCGAGTGGCGCAGATTGCAATGACCCATTTGAAAATGTCGATAATCCGCTCGTGCGAAAGGATAATTTCCTCCATCGCCTGGCGGCGGATGCAGATATCTTCACCGACGTGGACAACCCATCAACATTTCTTCCTCGCTTCAATTTCGAAAGCGGCATGACTCAGGGTGCAGATTGTAACTGCGAGAACTCAGCTAGCGCAACGTACCAGTGCGGAGCTGCCATACGGACAGCATCGTCCTACACACCTCTAAGCACTTCTTCGGTCACGCCAGAGGCGATGGGCGAGTACTACGGCACAGCGGATGGCGGCCAGTTGGCGGCTCTGTTTGCCGATGTAGCGAAGTCTATTTTGTTAAGGCTGGGCAGCTAGCTAATTCCGCAAATAGTGGCATGTGTAGCCATCCGGATTCTTCTGGAGGTAATCCTGATGGTAATCCTCGGCCGGATACCACGGCGTAGCCGCGACGATGTCAGTCACTACAGGCGCCTTCCACTTCCCTGACGCGTCGACCTCACGCTTTACCTCCTCGGCTACCTTCTTCTGCTCAGGCGAAGAGTAGAAGATCACAGAGCGGTACTGCGTGCCTCGGTCGTTGCCCTGACGGTTGGCGGTTGTCGGGTCATGGAGCCTAAAGAAGTATCGCAGCAGATCTGCGTACGAGAGCTTCGCGGGGTCAAACACCACCCGCACCGACTCCGCGTGGCCGGTCGTGCCCATGCTGACCTTGTCGTACGACGGGAATGGAAGCCTCCCCCCGGTGTAGCCAACTTCCGTGGAGATAACCCCTGGCAGCTGCCGAATGAGCTCTTCAACTCCCCAGAAGCAGCCCCCAGCAAGCATTGCAACCTCTTCGCTGGCAGCCGCCTTCGGAGTTGGATGCGGAGTGGCGAGCCCAGCCTCCTCAAATTGCCTCAGGTACACTCCGTACCCCTCCTGCTCGAGATCTTGGACAGGAATGAAGCGTAGCGAGGCCGAGTTGATGCAGTACCGCAATCCGTTGGGCCCCGGCCCATCCGGGAAGACGTGACCGAGGTGCGAGTCCCCCTCAGCGGAGCGCACCTCAGTGCGCTGCATGCCATGAGAGCTGTCGCTCTTCTCGGTAACAACGCTGTTGTCGATAGGCTTGGTGAACGATGGCCAGCCCGAACCTGAGTCAAACTTGTCGAGCGAGCTGAAGAGCGGCTCACCTGAGACGATGTCGACGTAGATGCCCGGGCGATGATTGTCCCAGTACTCATTCGCAAATGGCGCCTCGGTGCCGCACTGCTGGGTAACCTGGTACTGCAGCGGCGAGAGCTTATTCTTCAGCTCCTCGTCGCTCATCTTCTTCTTGTCATCTGCCATCGCCGACCCTCCTGTCAATACACATGCAATACAGAGCAGCCCTATGCCCAACATTCGCTTAAGCGGGCCTGCTCGCCCCCTGAAGGGGGCGAAATAACTCTCGCCCCGTTTGGGGGGCGGGTATATTCGCACTCGGCTCAAATCAGCGTACTCCATCGTCAT
Organism: Deltaproteobacteria bacterium; assembly: GCA_947491545.1. Taxonomy (GTDB): domain Bacteria; phylum Bdellovibrionota_C; class UBA2361; order UBA2361; family OMII01; genus OMII01. The sequence continues at coordinate 280 of CANLJX010000195.1, read as the reverse complement.
GTTCTACCTCACTCTGCAAACCGACATCGAGGGGTAATTAGCCCTGGATGCTTGTAGGCAACTATATTGTGCTCTAGGCGTAGCCGAAGAAGCTCAGCGGACAGGCCAGCAACCTCCTGGCCGGAGCCACAACCTCAGGAGAACGGCTTATGGGGCTTCTCCACGGCCAGACTTGATACAGACGGCCCCGCAACCTGGCTATTCGGATTATTGGTCGAGCCTGGCTCTCTTTTTCGCCACTAACGAGAGCCAAACGCCTGCAGGGACAGCCGTATTGAAG
>CANLJX010000194.1 GCA_947491545.1 Deltaproteobacteria bacterium | reverse complement strand
AACACCTGCAGAACAGCTGCAAGACATGGGGGCTTGGAAAGCATTCAAGCTCAAAGACCACCTCGATATCATCGGGCTCTTTGTGCTCACCTCGCATGCGCTGCTCGTTACGATACAGCACCTGCTGCGTCGCGAGCGGGCGCTCGCCACTGCGGGCTACTTCTTCACAGCGACCTTCTTCTCGTACAGCTACCTCGGCGAGAAGGTTCCGTGGCTCTCTGTGTACCCGCTCGTGTTCGGCTTTCCGTACCTGGCGCTCTTCTTCGAGGACTACTTCCGCAAGTACCCCTTCAACTACAAGCAGTTCCCGGTTTCAGACTCACTGCTTTGGATCGGCTCGATATCGATGGCACTTGGACTCATCTTCATAGCCGAGCAGGGTGGCAGCCTTAATGATCGCCTCGAACTTGAGAACGTTGTCTTCATCTCGTTCGGCTTGATCTGCTTCATGGCTGCGATGGTCCACATGGCGTACCCGTACCTGGGGCGGATCCACGTTGCCCGCTGGGTCGTGGCAATCGGCTGCATCTACCTCTTCCGTGCCGCTATTCAGACTAACTATGTGTACGCCGGCAAGGAGACTGAGTACTTGAGCCAGGTCCACACCACCTACGAGCTCGCTGAAACTGCCAAGCAGATCATCGATGAGGTGAAGTTTGAGCGCAAGGCGTACCGCCCGAAGGTATATGCGACCGGCGAGTCGACGTGGCCGCTCACCTGGTACTTCCGCAACATTCCGGACGAGTACAGATTTAATGCCAAGCCAGACGAGATGCCGAACTTCACCTACATATACCAGGGGTGGAAGGAAGGCATGACTAGGACTGACTTCCCTGAGGGCTACTACCCGAGGCGCATCAACCTGCGTGGCTGGTGGGTTCCGGAGTGGAGGGAGGTGACCCTCAAGAAATTCCTGCGCTACGGAGTAAACCACTATCCTTGGAGCTCGTCCGGATTCTCCTACGCTTACTTCTTGACGGCTAAGGACACGACGAAGTTTAAGGAAGAGACGCCGCTGTTCCGGGACAAGTAGCCGATCCTACACCAGCAGTCAGCGTGTCGGTCGTGACCCTTGGACAGAAAACGAGGGGTCCAGAACCTCTCGTGGCTCGAGGACTCGCGCCGCTGCTTCGGGGATCGCGGCAGCTTCCGGCAGAGAAGGGCTGTGCTGTTACTTGCTCACATCTGGAGTATGCACGAGCCATCGAACCAGAAAGGTGAGCCGACTCTTTCACCTGACCGAGTGGGCTTTAGCCTGGGAAAAAGATGCCGTAAAAAACAAGGCTCCTCGAAGGGTCGGGCATAGCCTAGCGCGGGGCAGCCACTTGGCCACTGGCACCTGGGGCTAGGGCACTGCTGAAATCCAGGAGGGGCTTATTCAACCTCAAAGAGCCAGTAATCCTTGTCATGAACGACTAGGTTTAGGCAGCCGAAGTCCCGGTCAAACACCCCCTCGTACTTCTTCTTCTCAAGGGTGCCGAGGATGATGTACCGAATGCCCTCTTCCTTCGCGAGACGCTTGCGCGCTTCGCAATCGGTTCCCTCGTAGATGTCAGCCGTCACCTTCGTCCTGCGGCCAACTTCGTCGTGCTTCTTAGTGAGCAGCCCGATGTGGTTCGCCCAGCCAAGGTAGCTCGGCTGTGACGCAAGCGTTGAGACGAAGCAGGTGTAGCTGTAGGGGTTTCCCTGTGCTTCGAGCACTCGGCCCTTCGGCTTCTCGCGCAGCACGCGGATAATAGTCGCAGAGCCCGGGTGCTCTCGGTCTGGCCCTAAAAGCCCTTCGCTTCGCCGTAGCTCGCCTTCCCCCGACTGCTTCCGCATCGGGATTGTGTGCGCGTAGAGCTTGGTCGACGCCAGCGCCATAACGACACAGCTCACAATCACAAGGGTTATCGGGAGCGGCGCTACGACGTTCTGCAGCCCCTCCTTGCACCGCTTGTAGGCGCGAAGCGAGAGAGCCGCCGCAACTATCCCGAGCAACGCCCAGTCGGTCGTGTAGACCTTAAAGATAGTGTTCATGCGCTCGTTGTCGCCGCCGTAGCCATCGTCGAGAAAGACAATCTCGGGCACGAGGAGGAGGCCAAGGCTCGCTATCGCGAGTGCCTCGACAAAGATCGTCTGCCACGTTGCTTCTTCACGCTTGAGAGTGAAAAGCCGAACTAGCTGTAGCCCTATCAGGACATAGATGAAGAGAGCTGCCTTCTCGAACACGAGCGGAACGGCGAGCGCTGCTGCCATCACGAGGGTCGGCAGCGAGAGTTCAAAGAGAAGGAGCGTCGCCACAGAGATGAAGAACAGGTGAAAGCCCCAGTGCGTGAAGAGCTCACCAACACTCGTAAACAGTATTGGGTCTCGAACTAGCCTTGGCTTGCCAGCGTCACCGCCTGAGATGTGCCGCGCCGAGAGGAATGTTGCGAGGTAGAGCACCCCCCAACATGCGACTGCGAACGAAGTCGAGCGCCCCGACAGAAGCGCCTTGAACCTTGCTCCGGCCCTGCCATCCCATGGGAAGAGAAAGAGGCAGAAGCCCAGGGTGAAGACAGCAGTGAAGATTCCCTGGAGCGTGTTGCCCTTCCCGTATGCCTGCCCTGCAACAGCCAAGCCAACCACAAAGACCCCCGCCACGAGGGCGATCCGGAGGCCTTCTAGCGAGAAGCGCTGCTGAGTCGAAAGGAGGAGATCCTGGGCCCACTCGGACCGGGAGAGTATCCATGCAACCAGCCCCACCATGAGAGCCACTCCGAGCCACATCGGAACTTCCCAGGCGTTGCTGCCCCGCAGGAAGATCGTCCCCCCGATGGCGAAGGCAACTGCGTGTATCGCCCGAAATCCGGCGTCCCGCGCGGAGCTAACGATTCGGTACAAAATAAGGATAAAAAATGGGATCGTGCCAATATTCAGGAAGTGCGGATGCGCATCCCCAAGCAGGAAGGACCAAGCCGGAAACTCTGTGATCGCCCCACGGATGACGCGCGAGGGCCCCCACCAGCCGTTGTCTGGCTCAAAGGCCGGGCCAGTCTCTGAACGCTTCCAGTTCATCACTCCAGCGATGTTCGAGCCGAAAGCGAGCATGAACGCCATGAAAGTCGACAAGAGGGTCGATCCTCCGAGCATGACACGCACGAGCTGGAAGATGGACGCGGCGTAGAACGCGAGCGAGAACGAGAGGATTGCGTGGTAGGCATCCCAAGCCTGGATGTACAGTAGCGAGTTGAGAAGCCCGCCAAACCGGTACCAGAAGACGTAGTAGTTGAGCCCGATGCCCTCCATCCACGGCTCACGCGGCACAATCGGCGAATCAATTGATGCAGCGAGCAGCGAGTAGTCACGCAGCCGCTCGCCCATCGTAATGAAATCCGGCCACATCATGCACAGGGTGTGCGCAATGACGTACACCACCGCGAAGACTCCGAGTGGGTAAAACTCAGAGGTCTGAAGCGGTTGCCTCCTTCGTCCGAAGAGTCTCTGCACTATCGCGAAAACCGCCGCAAATGACACAAGGTACAGCGCTGCGTCACCGAAGCTGCCAGGTGCCATCTCAATCTTGAGAACGAGCAGTATGGATGCGAGCAGGTACTTAATGAGGGGCGCCACAAGCAACGAGGCGAAGACGCACTCGAAGACGGGCACTGCGAAGAACGACGCTATTGCGGAGAGTATTGCGATCAGGAGGAGGAGCTTCATTGTTGCAGGGCACTCTTGTAGG
>CANLJX010000193.1 GCA_947491545.1 Deltaproteobacteria bacterium | reverse complement strand
AGGGGCGGAGCCCCTTGGCAGAAGCGCCGAGCGGGATAAATCGCGCCGAGCGGGATAATCTGGGAGGAGCCCCGATCAGGGGCGAGAGGGGCGGAGCCCCTTGGCAGAAGCGCCGAGCGGGATAAAAGGCCCGAGCCGGATTCGAACCGGCGATCACGGTTTTGCAAACCGTTGCCTTAGCCAACTTGGCTATCGGGCCACATGGAGCCGGAAGGGTAGCTTGCGGGCTGGGAAATATCAACCGCCCATCCTCCCAGTATCTCTTAGGCCCGCATCGGCATCTCTCGCACCGTAGAGCGCGCCACAAACCCACAAAATTCAGCGCATTAGGGGGTTACAAAAAAAAGCTGTTTTTTCGCCGAGGGCGCTCATGTTTTCCAGATTTGTGTCGAAAAAGTATTCATTGGCATGACACCATCCTTTCTGCCATGGGTGGTCCGGTTGGGGCTATTACCGGGCCACCCCTTTTTTTTCTAGATTTCCCAGTTAATCGAGACAGCCGGGCACAGTTAGTCAGACGAGAGCGTTTTCGGCTGGCTTGCGTAAGGGGCTTAGCTTGGGGCAAGAGCGAGCGACTCTCGCTCTTTTTACTTTCCCATTATTTGTGTAATCTCCCCCCGTTAAACCAGTTTTTTCGGGACTTCGGGTATGTCTTACGTCGTTACGTTAAATTGCCTCGGCACCAAAGATCGCTCGTGCGTTGAGGTGTGCCCGGTCGATTGCTTCTACAACATCAAGAAGAAGGATTTTAACGACCGCTTCGACCGCCCCGCGAAGGGGGACGACGTTGGCATGCTGATGATCCACCCCGATGAGTGCATCCACTGCGGTGCCTGCGAGACAGAGTGCCCAGTTGAGGCGATCTTCGAGGACTCTGGCGTTCCGGACAACCTGAAGGAGTTCGTAGCAATCAACGCCGAAGAGACCGGCGCTCTGAGCGACGATCAGCTCGACGAAGCGCGCTGCACTTCGAAGTAAGCGCGACAACTCGCAAAAAACCCCTCCCTAGGTGTGCTTTCCGTTGTGCGGCGCGGCGTGGCGTGGCACTTTAGCTTTAAAGGGTGTATTCGCCCCTGAGCATGGCAGGCTCCTGTAATCTGCGTTTGTTCCTATGAAGACCCGTTTTTTCGGTATCAGCTTGGTTTTCTCCGCGGCGGCTCTGTTCGCTTGCGGCGAGACCTTCGCCAGTCCTGGGATGGGCACGAACTTGGGCCTACGGTCTCAAGGTCCGAAGAGTGTCCAGGGGAACCAGTTCAAGGTTCCGTCTGAGCTGCGTGGCCGGGTCGACTTCTGGAAAGATATCTTCGCCAAGTACACATCAGCTCAGGTGGTAGTTCACCACCGCAATTTCCCTCAAATACGGTTCGGAGTTCTCGATTTCTCAAAGGAGAAGGCGGCCATGAACCCGGTTGTGTTTGAGAAGTACAAGAAGGCGGCTGAAGGTGAGGCGGTTGCAGCAATTAAACGACAGCTGATCGAGCTATCTCAGGGTGAAGACCCCTCTACGCCATTCCAGCGTGATGCTGTTGAGATCCTGAAGGATATCTCCGGTGGTCCGGAAAAGTACAAACTATTGGTCGATGAGGATCTGGTCCGGACACAGACTGGCATCCGAGAGCGCTACGCCGAAGCGATTAGACGCTCCTGGAAGTACCTACCCGTCATGGAACAGATCTTCGTGTCTGAGTTTGGCCTCCCCAAGGAGCTGACCCGCATCCCGTTCATCGAGTCGTCCTTCGACTACACTGCCTACAGCAGCGTTGGTGCCGCAGGGATCTGGCAGTTTATGCCCCGCACGGCCCGGTCGCACAAACTGCTGGTTGGTCGGTACGTAGACGAGCGCCGCGACCCGTTGCGCGCTACACGCGCCGCTGCGGAATACCTGCGCGGAGCGTACAACTCGCTGGGGAACTGGCCGCTCGCGATTACGTCTTACAACCACGGTATAGGAGGCGTTCGCTCGAAGGTGAACAAGGCCGGAACGAATGACCTCGCGGCTATTATCGAAGACCCGAAGGAGCGGTTTTTCGGCTTCGCCTCGACCAATTTCTATCCTGAGTTCCTCGCCGCTCTAGAGATTTACGAAGATCACGAGAAGTACTTCCCTGAGATTCCGGCACAGCCACCGCTGCGGGTGTACACAGTTGCAATGAAGAGCTCTGTGCCTGTGTCGCAAGCCGCAAAACAGCTCGGCGTTCCAGTCGATGCGCTCAAAGAGGCGAATTACGCTTTGCTGGAGCCTGTCTGGCGGGGCGCTGCCCGGATTCCAGCAGGGTATCAACTGAGAGTTCCGGTTGAGTATCAGAACAGAGCGGTTAATCCATCCGACGCGGGCAGCCTCGCACAACGACCGCAGGTAGTCGCAGTCTCTCAGCCTGCTTCGCAGGGGGCGAAGCACAGGGTTGCGCGGGGTGAAACCCTGGCTAGTATCGCCAAGCGCTACAACACTTCGCCCGAGAAGCTCAAAGAGCTCAATGGACTCGCGAGCCTCAGCGTTAAGTCGGGTCAGTTGTTAACGGTTAAAGACGCTGTGACTGTAGAGCGCGCCGAGCCACGGGCGCAGTACGAGACGGCGAAGCGCCAGCTTACTGGAGGTTTGCCCTCCGCGATTCAACAGGCCGAGGCTTCTGAGCTGTCTGCCGAGGAGAAGCAGCGCTACGTAGTCAGGAGCGGAGATACTCTTTCAGCTATCGCGAAGAAGACAGGCTCCTCAGTCGACAAGATCAAGCGCGCCAATAAGCTCAAAAGCGGACGGGTCGTCGTGGGGCAGGCCCTAGTGATTCCGTAGCGGAGCCAAGAGGCTCTGAGTCAGAAGCAGCCGACTGCTACTCGTTCATCTCAGCCTCGCCGCGCACGTGGGGCAAGTACGGTATCTCTGCCGAAGCTGCAAAGACCTCCTTCTCCAGCATGCCTGTCAGCTTGCCTAGCTTTCTGGCCTCGCTTACGAGTGCTCCCAGGGCTCCAGTTCTCACCTGCACGTCGACGTCGACGGCGTGGGGTGCACGCACAATCTCGAGGAATGCCAAACGGGCCCAGTTGTCAGATATCGCTCGGGGGCGGATCTTCTCAAGCAGAGACCTAAACTGGCTGAGGGTCAGACCTCGTGCTTTCTTGAGTACCTCGAAATCTCCTGCCACCAGTCGCGATACCAGAGTCGGGCTGCTGTCAGTCAGAAGCCTCGCTGTAAGGTCGCCTGTACCGAGGTTAATCGCGCTGTTCCCCTTCGGTAAGGCGCTAGGACCTTGAGTTTCGCCGAGCGCTACCTGGTCGAGCGACACTACGGATGGGTTGTGAATCAGGAACGACGGGTCGATTAAGCGCCCAAACTGCTCCTGGGCGACGGCCTCGAGTTGAGTAGCCGACACTCCGATCGTTTCAGCGATCCGTTCGGCTTCACGCAATGCCTTGCGCCGCGTCAACGGATCAAGCGCATCTGGCCGCTTGAAGCTCACCCGGCTATCTGAAGGGTCTTCCACTTTGACGACAGTCGCCAACATCCGGAGCAGTCCGAGAGCGGCGAGGGTGTCCGCCGGCAGCTCGTCGACCGCTAGTAACGAGAGTCGGTGCGCGGTGAGCCACTCGTCGCGACTGAGCCAACGCTGATTCCCCGGCGTAGCGGCACCGATTCCGTGGTGAAACGTGAGGGCAAGCTCATACTCGGCGACCGTCATCTGCCGACCGATCAGGGTAGCGGCTTTGTGAAGCTCAATTGCCGATGCGAGGCCA
>CANLJX010000192.1 GCA_947491545.1 Deltaproteobacteria bacterium | reverse complement strand
AGCCGTCGAATGCCCGGACGAGAATCAAGAGGAGAAAAGTTGAGGGGGCGCTCTCGAACACTCCAGTGGCGATGGCTCTCAGCCGCTCTAGGCGAACGGTCTTGGTTACCTCCTCGTGGGAGGGGGTTTGCGGGGAGAAGTTCTGGCTGGCCACGAGATATACTTGCTTGCTTCCTCAGGAGGTGCAATCGGCAAGCTGCCGTTGCATGTTGAAAGCTCTTTTTGGTACTCAAGCGTGCGTATGGAATCGTGCCCATCGCCGCGCTTATTGGAAGGATCTCGGATCAAGCTGCTCAAGCTCCTCGGGCGCTACCGAGGGGGCGATGCTGCAGATCAGGATTGCGCCGAGCGCGTGAAAGCTCTTGTAGCGTCAGAGGCGGATTGCGCGTTACGAAGCTGCATGCCGGGGCACCTCACGGGCTCAGCATGGGTTGTGAATGGTGGCGGAGACAAGGCGCTATTGCTGCACCATGCAAAGCTGCGTAGGTGGATCCAGCCGGGCGGGCACGCGGATGGCGATTTTGATCTCATGCGCGTCGCTCAGCGCGAGGCTTCAGAGGAGTCTGGCTTGGCGTCGATAAAAGCGGTCAACGCCGAGATCTTCGACCTGGACATCCACCAGATTCCGGCGCGCGGCGAAGTGCCTGAGCACCTTCACTTCGACCTCCGTTTCCTGTTCCGTGCCGACGAGAGCGAGCCGCTCCGTGCGAACGAAGAGTCTTTCGGGTTGCGATGGGTTCCGCTGCAGGAGCTTGCGCAATTGTCAGACGAGCTGTCTGTCCATCGAATGCGCGATAAGTGGTTGGCGCTAGCCGGGGCGGCTATTACTTCTTGAGGAAGCCGCGCAGCTTGTTGAGCTCGCTCTGAGCGCCTTCGATGCTCTCAAGCGCCGGGGTCTCTAGGATAAATGGGATCTCCGCTAGTTTCGGGTGCAGGAAAGCTCGCTTAAGGGTGTCTTCGCCGATCAGCCCGTCGCCGATATTCTCGTGGCGATCTTTTTTGCTGGCAAGCTCGGTCTTGCTGTCGTTTAGGTGGATCGACCAGACATTCTCAAGCGAGAGCTCCTTGTCGACTGTTTTGATCACGCCCTCCAGGTCGCCAACGAGGTCATACCCTGAAGCCCACATGTGCTGAGTGTCTAATCCGAATCCGACCTGTTCCTTGTTCTCAAGCTGTGAGTGAATCAGGGCGAGCTCCTCGACCCGGTCACCAATGACGCTGCCGGAGCCAGCGGCGACTTCAAGGATGAGGCGCGCGTTTTTAGGTGCGCGCTCCATCACCCAGTTCAGTCCCGACACTACCCGGTCGTACCCTTCGGCCTCATCGGGCTGATCTTTCATGCTCCCGACGTGCACGATGACGCCTGAGCCGCCGATTCGCGCGCTCAGGTCGAGGTAGTTCACGAGCGATGTCTTGGCAAAGTGAAACTTCTGTGGGTCTGGGGTCGCCATGTTGATCAGGTATATGGCGTGGAAGAAAACCTTCTCAAGGCACGAGCCTTCCTTGAGCGAGAGGAACTCATCCTCTACGCCTTCTGGGAAGGGGGTCGTATTCCAACGCTGCGGGGCTGATGGGTGAACCTGAATCGTGTTGATGTTTAGCTCGATTGCGGCTGCCGCGGCATTCTTGAGCCCACCAGCGGATGAGACGTGTGCGCCAAAGTACCTTTTCATGCTCATGCTCCAGTTCTGTGGGGTTCGTTCGCCTGCTTGGCGCACGGGCGCTTGCCGCGCTGGGGTATAGTTACCAGAAAGGATGGGAGGTTTCAAAACGTTGCTCATGGTCAACGGGGGCAATTCCGCAGGTGCACAATGCTGGGAACTTAGTTAGCCTAAGGACTTCTGGTTCTGTAGGTCGCTGTGGCGCGTATGGTAAAGCGAATTTTCTTCTTTCTCTCTGGTTTGGTGATGGGCGCGGGCGTCGTCTGGGCGCTGTGCGTGGTGCCGGGGTCCGAGTCGGTTTCTGCCCCAGCCGGAGCGGCTGCGCCAGCGATGGCTCCGGCGGTTTCACTCTCGTGTGATTCTGAAACGAGTCCACTCCGAAAGAAAGTTCGTGAGCTTGAGGGGCGGGTCGCAGCGCTCTCGAGCAGTGCGTCAGTTTCGGCCGAAAAGCCTGAGGCTGCCCTGCTTGAGGAGCCTGCCGAAGTTGATGAGCAGATCGAGCAGCAGCGGCAGCAAGAGGCTGCCCGCTGGAGGGTTTCGGCTATCGAGAAGTTCGTGGCGCTCACGGCGGGCCAGCGTGACAGGCTCTCAGAGAAGTTTCGTCGTGAGGCTGAGTCAGGGGACGAGGCCGGGACGGAGAGCCTAGAAGAGATCCTCGGTCAGGAGAATGCGGACTACTACCGCCAGCAGGTGAAGTCAGCTTTCCAGCGCGTTCAGGATCAGGAAACTGAGAAGGAGGTCGTCTGGATGTCGCGCCAGCTATCGCTCTCTGCTGACCAGGAGCGTGCTGTGAGGGGAATGTACGCGGGGGTCGAGCAGCAGGTGCGCCAGGAGTTCGGCGCCCAGCAGCACGGCGGCGCGCCGCGCTCTGCCCAGGAGCGAGTTAAGCTGATGGTGCTTGAGAGCCGTCGTCGCACGGAGCTTCGGAACACGCAGATGAAGGCTGTTCTTAGCCCGGAGCAGTACGAGGCGTTCCTGAAGAACGAGGCCGAGTCCGCCTCTGCGGATGTCGAGGTGTTTCACGATCCTGGCGAGTAGCTCGCCTGCTACTTGCTGATTAGCTGGCGATAGTCAGCGATGCTCTGCTGTATCACCTTGTGTGCCGCAGCGCGGCCGTACACCGCGACGACCTCGACGGGTGGCGACTTCTTTTGCCCCGGAATCTCTTTGTAGGTTAGGAAGTAGTGCTTCAGCCTGTCGATGATCCCTTTCGGTATGTCACGTACGTCACGAACAGCTGCATACACGTCATCGCCCTCAAGCACGGCAATGATCTTGTCGTCTGCTTCAGAGCGGTCTATCAGCTTGAAGCCGCCCACTGGCCGTGCTCGGACGAGGATGTCGCCGTGCAGGATAGGGCGCTCGGTGAGGATGCAGATGTCCATGGGGTCGCCATCTCCGCGAATTTTCTTCTTTGAGCGGGTCGATTGCGCGCAGAGTGCACCTACGCCGTCTCCGCAGTAGGTTTGTGGAATGAAACCGTACAGTGCGGGCACGTGGTTAGAGAATTTTTGCGGGCGATCCACTTTAAGGATCCCGGTGGCTTTGTCGATCTCAAATTTGACGGTGTCAGTCGGCACGATCTCGACGTAGCACGTCAGTATCTCAGGGGCGTCGTCTCCGATCGGAACTCCATGCCAGGGATGGGCTCTGTACAGGGGGGGATTCTTCATGGCGGCAGTATAGACGCATGAAGGGAGGAAATGGAATCTGGCAATAGAGCCGCCAGGAGGGCGCTCCTCTCAGTTTTTGAGCCACGCCACTACGGTCAGCTCATTTTTGTTGTTCGTAAGCTGCTTTCCAGCGAATCGGTAACACGATGTCGAGAGTACAGATTTGACTTTTTGAAGCACGACGAAGTCTGGTTCGCCCTTAAACTTAATGGTGACGCAGAGCGTGCGGCAGAGACGTTCTTTAATCCAGCGCTCGACCAGGGCGAGTGTTTTCTCTGGGGCAGAGATTACGTCGCACACCATCAGGTCGAGAGTTTTCTCTGGCGTCCAGGCAAACGCGTCGCCCTTAACGAAGGTGACTGTTCTGTTTTTCATGAGAGGGGGATCGAGTGGGCTGCGGTCGATAGCCCAGACGCGACAGCCTGCTTTGGCTAGCACGTGCGTCCAGCCTCCTGGAGACGCGCCGAGGTCAGCGCACTGCATCCCTGCGCGGAGTGAGATCCCGAAG
>CANLJX010000191.1 GCA_947491545.1 Deltaproteobacteria bacterium | reverse complement strand
GCCGAAACTGGATTGAAACACACCCGGAACTGACTAAAAAAGAGCTGCTTTCAGCCTGCAATTACTACCGTTTCCTGTCTCTGTACTATAACCAGATCTTCAACTATCCAGGCTCCCTTTGGTCGTCATACCGCTGCAATAAAAGCGGACATGCCTTCGTGAACGCCGTTTCAATCGGAACCCTTATCGCGAGATAAAGGCAGCAACGGGAAGAGCGGCACCACGCCGCGATACGACTCAAAGCGCTAGCCGAACCGCCCCCGGTGACGGGCATCCCTTCCGCTGGGGGCCAGGCAAGCAGTAGGCGCAGAAAATCGCGGCTACCAGGAGGTGGTCAACAGGCCAGACCGGGCCTATCAACGACACGAGCGCCATTGCGAAGTACACCGGGTGACAGCAGACCCCGTAGAGTCCATGAGTTAGAAACTCGCCAAAGCTCGGATCTCGCCTGCGCCAGACTGACCACCAGCCAAGGTAGCCCATCTGCCTCGCGAGGCCGGCGTTCCACATCGCGATACCGAGGAAGATCCACGCGAGCGTGTACACCACTGCCCATGCACCAAGGACAAGACCTGAAGGTTGCCACCGCCCCCCGATGGGAGCCCACAACACGAAAAGAATAAGAAGCCGCAGGCTAGCGAGCGTAACAAAGGTGGTGCTCACCATGCGCCGACCGAACTCACCCGGAGGCAACTTCTGAAGAAACCTCCTCCCTTGTGCCCCGAGCAGGAGTGACTGCAGGACCGGGAAATGGAGAAGGAGAATGAGGTCCCAGAAAAAGAGACAAATACGGCGACGAATGAACAGGTCCTAGATCCATGCCGCCGAAGAGCCAGAGCACCATCGCCGAAACGGCCGCCAGAAATGAAAGGTGACAGACAATGCCGAGGGTCAGCGCGGCGTATCGAATCATAGGATGAGGACCACCAATGAGCACTTTAGGAATATACCCAAGCCTGTTGGCCCACAATTCATGCCTGAAAGATTGCCCTTTGGGCTGAGGGATAGTTTAATTCGCCCAACGATTATGCGACCTTTTTGCATGCGTGGCTCCCTTTACCTCCTGATTGCCCTCCGCACCGCCATTATCTCTACAAGCGCCGCAGCCCAATCTTGGGTGCTGCCAGCCCAGCTCAACGACTCAAACACCACCGTTTCATTCGAGGTCGACTCGACGTGGCATCTCGTTGAGGGCACAACCTCAAAAATATCTGGCTTTGTGCGCCAGCGAGACCCTACCGACCCGCTTTCGATTGAAGTAGACCTTGTCGTACCCGTAGCCTCCTTCGACACCGACTGGGATGCTCGAGATGAAAAGCTGGCCTTTGTGATGGCGGCCGACCGCTTTGCACAAGTCCGCTTCCGCTCATCGAAGCTGACCGCCAACTGCCATCCCCTTACAATAAAGCGCGATGGCCGCTGCTCAGGATCGCTGGAGGGGACTCTGACCATGCGTGATGTGACTCTCCCGGTCTCGCTCCCTGTCGAAATCATGCGTTCGGGCAGCAAAGACAATATCTCCGGCAAGCTAACGCTGGAGTGGGCCGACTACCACGTCGAGGACCCATCAATCCTCATAGCGAAGCTTGACCCCGCCGTTACCATCGCCTACTCGACGGAAATTCCTCTACGGTGACCAGATGACATACATCGACTCGGTTGTGACCGAGCTGCCGAAGTTTCGCTATTCAACCGGTGACATTATCAGCGCCGCCTCTGACTGGCTTAAGGCTGCTCCAACAGAGCGTTCCCTCTTCGATCGCCTCTCCCACTCTACGCAGATTGAGAGCCGCTCGTTCGCCATTCCCGTCGAGCAAATTCTCTCTCTCAACGGCCCTGGAAAGCGCGCCAAGATCTTCACCGAAGTCGGCTCTCAGCTCCTCACGGACGTCATCGCAAAGAGCCTCTCCGTTTCTGGCCTAGCCGCGTCGGATATCGGAGCACTGCTCTTCACCTCATGCACCGTTCCTGCAATCCCCTCGATTGATGTCAAGGCGATCGATGCGCTAAAGCTCTCGCCCAGCCTCACGCGACTTCCGATCTTTCAGCACGGCTGTGCTGGCGGTGCAGTAGGACTCTCGCTCGCCGCGCAGATGGCGCCTGAGGGCAAGATAACGCTCCTCACCTCTGTTGAGCTGTGCTCACTGATCTACCAAGCGAGCGACCTTTCGGGCGGAAACTTAGTCGGCTCAGCAATCTTTGGAGACGGAGCCGCCTGCGCTGTGCTCAAGCGCGACTCCGGCAAGCTGCGAATCACTGCCACGGCGTCGCACCTCATACCGAACACCTACCACCTCATGGGGTACGACATCCTCGACGACGGCACCCACCTCAGGCTCGACCGCGAAGTGCCCCAGTGCCTAGCCCAGCATGCGCCAGACCTGATCCCATCCTTCTTGGCACAGCACGGCCTGAAGCCGAGCGACGTGCGTTGGTGGATCTTTCACCCAGGCGGAGCAAAGATCCTGCATGCCCTCGAAGAGTCGCTCCAGCTTAGGCCAGCGCAGTGCCGCTGGGGCTGGGAGGCGCTGCGACAGCACGGCAACATGTCGTCGGCTTCAGTGCTGTTCGCGCTTGCGCAGTTTCTCGATGAGAAGCCTTATGCGCCCGGTGACAGGGCCTTCATGCTCGGGGTGGGCCCGGGCTTGATGCTGCAGTGCAACCTCTTTGAGTGCGTCGCATGAGCCCGCTCTTCACCGTGCTGTTTGCGTACTCAGTTGGCGAGCGGATCGGCGAGCTCTTCCTCTCGCGCCGGAATCGTGCCCTCATGGCGAGCCGTGGCTTTGCGCAACGTGAGCCGCTCTCCTCGCTCGGCTTCATGGCTGCGATGCACACTGCTTGGCTCCTCTCAACGCTCACTGAATCATCGCTCCTGTCCACGCAGCTTCCATCCTGGATCTCGCTCACAGCAGCAGCTATCTTCTGCGCCACTCAGCTCCTGCGCTTCTGGACACTCCGCACGCTCGGCACACACTGGAACGTCTCTGTGATGACAGACTCCGCTTCTCCTCGCGCCTTCGTCTCAGATGGCCCATACCGCTTTATTCGTCACCCCAACTACCTCGTCGTTATCCTCGAAATCTTCTCGCTGCCCCTCGTTGGTGGCGCGATCTTTTCATCGCTCATCTTCTCAGCGATCAATGCTGGCGTGCTCTTCTTTCGCATCAGGCTCGAAGAGCGGCACCTTCGCGATGTCCCTGGTTACTGGAGCGTGATGGGCAACAAGCCTCGCTTCGTTCCGCTCATGCTCGTGCGCGACACGGCGCAAGATCCCGCGCGCCATGTAGGGTAGCCCTGATCATATCGACACAAAGACTCGCTCCATACTCTGGCTGCACGGCGCGCGCTCCACAACACAGCGTGCCGCGAACAGTATCCGGAGGAAACACGATGGTAGAGTCTCAAGAAACACAGCAGCCGAAGAAGCCGCGCGGATTTGCGGCGATGGATCCCGAGAAGCAGCGCCTGATCGCAAGCAAAGGCGGGCGCATCGCCCACCAGCGGGGGCATGCACACGAGTTCACTTCTGATGAGGCACGTGAAGCAGGCCGCAAAGGCGGGCAGTCAGTCAGCCGCGACCGGAAGCACATGGCGGCGATCGGAAAGCTGGGCGGCGAAGCCCGCAGCCAGAAGGGATCGCCTACCGGCGAGCAGCCGCTGCCGTAGCGGCGTAGCAGTGAATTAGAGCGGACCTTCGGTAACCTTGACGCCCATGGCTTCGATTTTTTGGCGCGCCATTGGGCTGATCTTTCCGCGTATTCGGACCTCCGCTGTAGTGAACTTCTCTTCGGCCATTATGCGGGCCTTAAAGTCGCTTAGAATTCCCGCAACCTCCTCAGTCCAGAAGAGGTAATCGACTGAGAGCGGAAGGTAGAGCATCCCGTCCTTCGTCACTGCAGCCGGCAGGTGCAGCCCGCTCACGATCT
>CANLJX010000190.1 GCA_947491545.1 Deltaproteobacteria bacterium | reverse complement strand
TGCGGTATTCCCAGGAGGGGCGCCTAAAAGTTCTTGCCGGAATG
This sequence comes from Deltaproteobacteria bacterium, assembly GCA_947491545.1. GTDB lineage: Bacteria > Bdellovibrionota_C > UBA2361 > UBA2361 > OMII01 > OMII01. The sequence goes on along the minus strand of CANLJX010000190.1, from coordinate 3,925 downwards.
ACTGATGCCGCACCTGCCCCGGCAGCTTTGACGATCGACACCACGTAGGTGACCTCAAGCCGTCTCAACGCTTTCCTCGCTTTCCCCTTCGATAACCCCTCCTTCCGTTGCAGCTTGCGAAGGGCTCTGTCGTAATTTTCTCCGGTTAGCGACGGCTTCAGGAGCGGCATGTGAACCGTAACGACTCTGCCAGACACGTCCACCTCGGCTGCAGGCAGATCGTTGTCGCCCGGCTCCACCGGAGTAGCATCTTCACCCGGAATGATCGGTCCGAGCGCAGCGCACGTAATCGGAGAGGCGCGCTCGCTGCCATCCACCACGATATCAACTCGACCGCGATTCTGTTGCCAGCCAGGCGAGCTAAAAGCGAATGCGGCCCGGCCGACACCATCACGCCGCACGACACAATCAGGCCCTCCGGCAATGGCATTGCCCTGCTCCTGCAGTGCATCATACTCGCAGTTGTTTATCGGCACCCCTCCCGAGCAGCTCTGTGTGCTAGAAGACCAACCGAAGAGCGCCACAGATCCTCCCGTCTCAGACTCTGGCCGATTCGCCACGAATTGATCCTGCCCGCCAACGAGCCGCGAAAAAGAGCCCTCAAGGTGAGCTACGCTCGCTCCAAATCCCCGACTGTCCGGCGACGACTGTGGTGTCACGGAACAGAGGAGCGCTCCGGAGTCATCGGTCACGTCGACTCCTCCCTTTCCACCATCTCGGCTCGGGCTTCCGATCGCTGCCACAGCCGAACGGTAAGATGCTCCTATGCTGGTGCCGAAGCCCCGCTCCCCGTACCGAAGCTCAGAGGTTGCGCCACTGCCATTGAGCACCAGCACTTTTCCGGCAGTAGAAGAGAGATTCGGCTGCCCTACCAGAACTTGCGATGCGGGGCTGCTGGCTCCCGGCGTTCCGATCGGCGGGATGAACGTTGAAGGCGCTTCAGCGAGCGATATTCCCAGCGCTCCTCCCTGGCCGAGTCTGGCGAAGCTCAGAGTTACTCCAACTGCCCCCGAGCACGCGCCAGAGAGATCGAAGGAATAGGTGCTACCCGAAGCGGGCGCCGAGGCGATGAGCGTCTCGCCGCCCCCCATCTGGCCGCGAAGGCCGAGCAGCTGGCTGCCGAGTGACGTTTCGTGTGCGGATGATGCGCAGAAGGTGAAGCTCGCCGTCGCACCGGAGAGATTACTTCCGTACACATGGATTGAGCCTGCACTCCCCGATGGCTCGCCCACAACTAAGTCGTCCGCCCCGTCTCCATTTATGTCGTTAATGAAGGCGACTGCCGCCCCGAAGTGGAGCCCCGCTCCAGCAGCAGGAGATACAATACGCTGAAGAGCCACATCGGGGCTGGCCGGATCGTGCAGGTAGACAGCCCCTGCCCCACTAGCCTCCTCTGGGGCGCCGACCGCAATTAGCGATCTATTTCCGCCCGTTAGCGACACCTGGCTGCAAGCAAGGGAATCCCCGAATCGCCCTCCCGCGGGGCCGCCACGCAGCGAAACATAGGGCTCAATGAAGGTTTCTGGGGAGGCGCTCAGGGTCAAGGGCGCACAGCAGGCAGTGGCGATTGCGAACTGAGTCATCAGCCGCAAGCTCAAAAACCCTTCAACTAAAAATCGCTTTCTACGCATCAATTCCCGGCAGTTATCGGGGCTACCACAGCCTCGAAAACGGGAGAGAGCCCGTCTGGAACTTGAGCAAAAACCCTTCGTTCTTCTTTAATTCTACCGAGGCAACTCTTCTAACCAAGAAAATCGTGCGAGATTTTCCCCTCCCTCAAAGGGTCGACAGTCTGCTCCGAACCGTTTCTTTTCCACAATTCAGTTGATACCCTGCGGCGCCTTTCGACTACTTGAGGACCAATGCCACGTCGACAGCCAGACCATAAGCCCCTTGAGAGCGCCAAAGGAGCGCCCGCATCGCCGAGGAGCAAGAGCCCGAAGCTTAGTGATCTCCGCGCCCCAAGCACGCAGTCAGCCTCATCTCTCGCGATCGGGGCGGCAGAGGCTGAACTGGGCAAAGTTGTCGAGTCCTTGAAAAAAATCCCCAGACTGGCGGATCTCGTGGTGTGCCGCTCCGCGAGCCGGCTCCAGGAAATGAGCGCGGAGATCCAGGCAGCCGCAGAGCAGTCGAAGCGGGCTGTTGCAGCAGCCGCGCGAATCCCGAAAAACATTCCCACCGAAGCAGCAAAGCTCGCCGTCAAGGAGCTGCGCAATCGAGCAGGCGAAGCTGAAGGCTACCTCTCAGATCTTGTCGAGCGCACAAAAACGCTCCGAGACGGCACTCACTCGCTAAGAGACGAAATCGCTCTGCTCAATCGACAACAGGTGAAAGAGCTGATTACTGAGATGCAGCGTTATCGAGGCGTCTTCTGGCAGAAGATTTTTGAGCTGCCTTTCGTTCAGGCAGAGCACCTTCACGATCTCAAAAGATCTCTGGCCGGAGAGATTCTCGCGACGTCGGTGGTGTTCTGGGGGAAGATCGGCACCCCCGAAGAAGAAGCCCTGCAGAAGCGGGCAAAACGGGCGGTGCGGGCCGTGACAAAGATCCTGGCCGGGCAAGAGCCTCTCAAGCTTGCCGCATCGAAGCGTGCGGAAGTTTCTCGCATCCTGTTAGGGGCTCCACCTCTGCCCGATTCGATCATAAAAAGTTTTAACCGAGCCAAAGATCTCGGAGCCCAGCTTGAGTCTCTTGAGGCAAAGCTGGTGTGCCAGCACGGCAGCCTCAAAGCTGCTTCCGCGTCACCCGATTGGCCACAGTACGTGCAGCTCAAAAGAGAGCTCGGTGGACGGGCGCTCGAGGTTCGCGCTAAGCTTTTGGAGATTGGGTCCCTCTTGTCGCCCTACGTCGAGCTGAGAAATTACATCGCAACTTCAAACAAGAAGCTGGTCTTTGCGCTTGTATCCCGCTCTCGCAAGATGCATCCCCACCAAGATGACCTGATCCAAGAGGGCCACATTGGGCTGATTCGCTCAGTCGACCGATATGACCAGCACAGCCCTTGGCAGTTTTCCACCTACGCTACATGGTGGATCAATCAAGCCTCGGGACGGGCGTTTGGGGAGATCTCCCGAGCCGTAAAAGTTCCGGTCCACAACGAAGCGTCGCTGGCGAGCATTATGCGCGAAGTAAGCCAGGAGCTGCATGCCCTCTCAGTTGAGGAAATTGCCAAGAGGGCCAAGCTGCCGAAGAAAGACGTTGAGATCCTGCTTCCGCATACCCGCAAACCTTCAAGCTTATATGACGCAAGCCGAAATGGCGAAGGTCTTCAGCCCATTAACCTGCTGGTAGACCGGTCTACCGCCGGACCGGTCGAGGAAGCAGAGCGAGAGGAGCTCAAGCAAGCAGCGCTCGATTTGCTGCGCTTCCTCAACCCGCGTGAGAGAAGCATCATTGAGCGCCGCTTCGGCTTAAATGGCACTCGACAGCAAACGCTCGTGGAGATAGGCCATGAATTGGGGATTACTCGCGAGCGAGTTCGGCAGATTCAATCGATCGCTCTCCAGAGGCTTGGACTCCGAGCCCATATCGAGAACCTTGATCTGATGTCACGGGCGCAGTAACAGCCCACGCCCCCAGACTCCTCCGGCCCACGAAGTCTCAATTGCGGCAACATGTCCTGCGCGCTAGGGTTTGAGCCATAGCCCATGAGCCTTCACTTCCTCGCAAACGTGCCGCCCGACCGGACTCTGGTCTTTCTCGCGCTCCTGCTGGCGGGTGTTGTCGCAGCATTTCAGGCCGGCCGCCGAGGAGCGCTCTCTGAGGCCCTTCTCCCATGCGCAGCGTTGCTCGGCGCAGCTGCGACCCTTCTTCCGGCTAGTTGGGGCCTGCCACTGCTCGTGGCTTCAGGCGTCCTGGCTTGGCGTGCGCTCCGCACAAAAGCCTCCGGGCAGACACCAACGCCCGCGGTTCCCATCTGGGTATG
>CANLJX010000189.1 GCA_947491545.1 Deltaproteobacteria bacterium | reverse complement strand
GCTGGAGCCGCTCAAGCTCTTCGCTGCGAGCAAGCCAGTCTGGGGAATCTGCGCCGGGGCGATACTAGCCGCCCGCGAGGTGCACAACCCAGAGCAAGACTCGCTTGGCATCATGGATATCGCTGCGCACCGAAATTTCTACGGCAGCCAGCTAGACTCTTTCACCACCACGCTCGACGTGAAAGGCTTGGGAGGCCCAATTGAGGCGCAGTTCATTCGCGCGCCGCTGCTTTCGCCGCTTGAGCCAACGCAGGGCCGGCCAGTGCCGAGTGTCGAAAGCTCACTGCCTAGCCAGCCAGTCTTCATCTCGCAGGGGCACCTGTGGGCCTGCTCGTTTCACGTTGAGCTCGTGGAGAGCCTCGCGCTGCATGAGCGCTTCGTGCGGCTTATGGGAACAGCTCAGCCTCAGCAAACAGCTTCCCTGTAGCGTCTTTAGCCGAAACGGTCGGCTCTCCGCGGAGCTGCCAGTCGATGGAGAGCGCGGGATCGTTCCAGACCATGCAGCGCTCGTGCTCTGGAGCGTAGTAATCGGTCGTCTTGTAGAGGAAATCAGCGCTCTCTGAGAGCACGTAGAAGCCGTGCGCGAACCCTTCAGGGATCCAGAGCTGCTGCTTATTCTCGGCCGAAAGCACCTGAGCCACCCAGCGACCAAATGTGGGCGAGGACTTGCGAATATCGACAGCCACGTCGAGCACTTCTCCTGCGACAACGCGCACGAGCTTCCCTTGCGGCTGTTTCACCTGGTAGTGCAGCCCACGCAGAACCCCCCGTCCAGAGCGGGAGTGGTTGTCTTGCCGGAAGGGCACTGAACGCCCGATGGCCTCCTCGAAGCGCCGCTGGCTGAAGCTCTCAAAGAAGAAGCCACGCTCGTCGCCAAACACCTTTGGCTCAATCAGCACAACATCCGGGATCTGAAGTCGCGTCGCTTTCATGGTCAGCGACTCCCGTAATTCGTGTCGAGCCACTTGCGGTACTCGCCGCTCGTGACAGTGGCAACCCAGCCTGAGTTCTCTAAGTACCAGGAGACTGTCCTGCGTATCCCGGTCTCAAAGGTCTCCGCCGGCTTCCACCCTAGCTCCCGCTCAAGCTTCGATGCGTCGATTGCGTAGCGACGGTCGTGCCCCGGACGGTCGGTAACGAAGGTAACCTGCTCGGAGTACGGCTTGCCGTCGCCGCGCGGGCGAAGCTCATCGAGAATGGCACAGATCGCGTGCACCACATCGAGGTTCGCCTTCTCGTTCCAGCCCCCGACGTTGTAGGTCTGCCCAACTTCGCCGGCCTCAAGCACTCGGCGAATCGCGGCACAGTGGTCCTTGACGTACAGCCAGTCACGAACCTGCTGGCCATCTCCGTAGATTGGCAACGGCTTCCCGGCGATCGCATTGAGAATACAGAGCGGGATGAGCTTCTCCGGAAAATGGTACGGGCCGTAATTGTTCGAGCAGTTGGTGGTCAAAACTGGCAGCCCATAGGTGTGGTGCCAAGCCCGAACGAGGTGATCCGAAGCAGCCTTCGACGCCGAGTACGGGCTGTTTGGCTCGTAAGGGTTGCTTTCCTTGAAGGCCGGGTCGAGCGGCTTGAGAGAGCCGTACACCTCGTCTGTTGAGACGTGCAAGAAGCGGAAGTCGCGTTTCTTCTCCTCCGAGAGCTCGACCCAGTAGGCGCGCGCCTCATCGAGCAGGCGGAATGTGCCGACAACGTTCGTCTGAATGAACTCGGCCGGGCCGTGAATCGACCGATCGACGTGGCTCTCTGCAGCGAAGTTGACGAGAGCTCGCACATTGTACTTCCGCAGCAGCTTGGCAACAGTCTCGGTGTCGCCAATATCGGCGCGCACGAAGATGTGCAGCGGGTTGCCTTCGAGCGATGAAAGGTTCGCGACGTTGCCCGCGTAGGTGAGCTTGTCGAGATTGACGACCGCTTCGCCAGTTTCGGCGACCCAGTCGAGCACGAAATTTGAGCCGATGAACCCGGCTCCCCCAGTGACCAGTATCGTCACGCGATTCTCCTGCAGGCTTTACGAGTGCTGGGGATTGTAGTGCAAGGCGCGCGGCGTTGTCGATACTCGCGAAACCCTCGAAAAACGGCGAAAATCCGCCCCTGCCTGCTCTGTAGAAAACGTCTGTAGTGTCAACTCAAGTCGTTGCTGGTTCATTTCATTCCTCGTCCTGATCCTAATCCTCATCTTCCTCCTGCACCTGCACCGGCTCCTGCTCATAATCAAGAAATGCCGGGGGGTTGCCCGGAATATGTCCGGAAAAAAGGGCGGAGGAAGACGAGGGCTCGGGTGCAAGAGCAGGAGAAAGAGACAGAACAAGACTAGGATGAGGATGAGAGCCGGTTAGCAACTCATTCGGGACACAACACCTTTTCTACAGAGCAGCCCCTGCCCCTACTCGCCGTCGAGCAGCCGAAGCAGCTCCCCTGGCTCCCGCACAAACGAGCTCACTCCAGCAGCCTCTAGCTGTGCCCGGCTGCGGTAGCCCCACTCAACCGCCACAAACCGCATACCCGCTCGGCGAGCAGTCTCAGCATCAACCTCCGAGTCGCCGACAAAGACGCAGCTTGATGGAGCGCAGCCAAGCGCCTGCGCGACAGCAATTGTTCCACTCGGATCAGGCTTAACCGGGGTGCTCTCTGACTCCCCCCTCACCTCACCGAACGGGGATCGCGGCAGCAACTCGCGCACACAGGCCTTGGTGAACTCATCTCGCTTATTTGAGACAATCCCCATGTGCACTCCTCGCTCGGCGAGCGCTGATAGAAGCTCAACGATGCCGGGGTACGGCCTTGTGGTCTCGTTCCAGCTCTTGCTGTACTGCTCTTTGAACCTGCCGAGGAATCGCTTCACTGTCTCTTCATCTCGGTGTCCCTCCGGCAAGACCTTCCGCGCCAGATTTGCAACGCCGTCACCAACGAAAGCCCTGTACCGATCAACGGGAAACGTTGGGAATTCGAGCTCGGCCAGTGCTGTGTTGCCGCTGGCTGCTATGTCCCCGATCGAGTCGAGGAGCGTGCCGTCTAGGTCGAAGATGAATGCGCCGATTGGCATCGTTATTCCTGTCAAAAACGCTTTCAGTTTAAGCAGCCCCAAGAAAGTCCCTTGAGCCAACAGTACAGTAGTCACTTGGATAGTGATCAGTCTGCCTGCTCAGCAATCCGACCTCAACCTCACTAGGTCGAGTGCCCCCTCCCGGGAGGGGGAAGCAGAAACAAACATGAGTTCGCTGACTATAGGACGTGTTGGAAATTATGCCCAAAGCGCCCGCCAGCAGGTCATGATGCCCAAAGGAAAATCGTTAAATTCATGGGTCAATAAGCCAGTATTTTTGATCCGGCCGCCTTGTCGTATCTTCGCGTACGTCAGGAGTAATTTTCTCTCTCTCCGTATGAGCCTATCAGATACCCTCAGAAAAGCCGTTCTCGCTTGCAAGAAGACCCGCTATGCCATCGCCGTCGGGTCAGGGGTAGACCACGCCGTGCTGCGGCGATTTATGCGAAAAGAGCGCGACATCAAGCTCTCAACCGCAGAACACCTGGCAGAGTTCCTTGACCTTGAACTCAGCAAGCGCCGAAAGCGCAAGCGTTGAGCGTAAACTAGCGCTGCACCTGGAACACGCTCATTAGCCGCTCTCGCCGCACCAGCTCAAGCCGCAGACCCGCTGCGGCAGCAGCGTCTTCTATCTCTGCCACAGAAGAGGTATCGCCCCGTCGACAATCTCGCGCCACCAGGAACTCTGTTGCTGAGTCAAGACGCCGCAGCTCGTCGCTTAGGTGCGCAAGGGATACGGACTCTATCTTTCCCTGAACTCCGTACACTCGCAGTGGCGCCTGAACGTACTCACCGAACTCCCTTGACGCAGCTCCGCTGCCAGTCTCAGCTTCAACGAGCCCGCTGTACAGCGCAACCGGCCCGGCAGAGCCCCTGACAAGCTCGGCAGCTCCGCGCCAGTCTTCGATGTAACGCACCTGCGTCGCGAGACGCAACGCGCAGAACCCAGCGAGGGCGGCCAGCGCAACGTTTCGGCCGCGAGCG
>CANLJX010000188.1 GCA_947491545.1 Deltaproteobacteria bacterium | reverse complement strand
GCGCCGAGCCCTTCAACGAGAGCCCGCCCCTGGAGCGCGAGCTCCGGGGTTGCCGGCATTGGGGGAACTTGAGAGTCGACTGAGCTGCAGGCAAGGAACCCGGCGACGCCGAGGATAGTGGCAACGGTGAGAAGGAGTCGCGGGCGGGTGGCCATGGGAAGTAGCCTACACTGCCCAGCTACACCCGACAAAGGGGACGGTCGCTTTTTTCATGCCGCTTTCCCCTCCTTATCATCCTCATGCTCCTGCACTTGCACTGGATTTCTCGTCTTCAACCGGGTAGTCAGACACGAAGATCGAGGGCAATTCCGGTAAATGTCCTGATTATGAGCGGGAACCGGTGCAAGTGCAGGAGAAAGAGCAGGATTACGAAATCCCATCCCCCGCTACGATGCGCGTTGAGGCGCCGAATGTTTGCTACAGAGCATGCCGACCCCTTCTCGCGGGCCCCTATCGGGAGAGCCTACTTACCCGACCCAGCCACAAAATCGAGACCCTGACGGCGGGTGCCGGGCTCCTCGAAGAAGCGGCTCAGGCGACGGCGCAGCATCAGGCGACTGCGGTGCAGCCGAGACTTCACGGCCGGCACTGTCAGGTTGAGGATGCGGCCGACTTCGCGGCTCGTGAGACCATCGACGTCTCGCAGCACAAACACCGGCCGGTAGTCATCGGGCAGCTTCATGATCGCCGCCTCAAGCGCCTCGAGCATCTCCTGCCGAATGGTCTGGGAATCGACGTATGCCGCCTCAGGGCTGCGCAGCGCTGCAATCGGGGTCGAGTTCTGCGCTATATCCTCAAGCGGAACTGCCTGATCTTGGCGGCGCTTGCGGAGTTTCATGAATGCTGCATTGACCGTCACACGGTAGAGCCAGCTTGAAAACGAAGACTTACCTTCGAAGCCGGCGATCTTGCGGTGAACTGTCACGAACACATCCTGGAGCACCTCTTCGGCATCTTCATTGTTGCGCGTCAGGCGCGATGCGAGGCTGAAGACTTTGTTGCTGTAGCGCGACAGCAGCTCTTCAAACGCAAGCTGGTCGCCCTTGCGAAAATCCCTTACCAGATCCAGATCCGACTTCTTCTTAATCTGCATAAAACCCCTCGTAGGCACTCCGTTTCGGCTGCCCGAGTGGGCTGCCTACTGCTTCGCATGCGAAAAGCTTGCCACCCGCCAAACCCCACGATGCAGGAAGCGAAAAAAAGGATGCAGCGAGCTTTTTCAGCCTCTTAGGCTGCTGCCGGGCTAAACGGTGTCCTGGAAAGCGACAGCCGTGTCAGATTCCTGGGGAGATGTGTCAAAAAAGAGGCAGATCTTGCCCGGCAACAAGGACGTTGCGGCAAATCTGTCGCTTGTGCAGGAGGCAGAGCTACCCCTTCTTCTTTGTTGCAACTACGTACGAGCTGCGAAGCGAGTGCAGGAGCTCTTCAAGGAAACGCGCCTCTTCGGCAGAAACGTTGCCGCGCGTGCGGCGCTGCAGCATGGCGATAATGTCGATCGTCTGGCGGGCGGCTTCCAGATCAACCGGGATCTCCATCCCCTTGGGTGCCGGCATCTCGCCCATCTGCATGAGCACCTGTGTGGCAAGCGACATGATGAACGAGCCGAAAGCGACCTCTTCTTTGTCGGGAGCCGACTCCATCGTAAAGCCAGGCTGCGTTTGGTCTGCCTGGCCCTCTGTGCGCTCCTCGCCGGACGAGTCGAAGCGGCGGCGGTCCACGACGTTAATGGTCTTCTTTCCTGAGGTCTCTTCGTTGTCTGCCATAAGTGACCGTATCCTAGCACCCAGCCGCTGGACTTCAAGGGGTCAGTAAAGCCCATCCCCAATCCGACCAATTGGCAGCCCCCTGCTGTGTGACTATAGTCCTGCTTCGACTCTCATCTAAGGAACGTACCGATGCGCTTCACGTTGCTAGGCTCTGGCACCTCTACCGGCGTCCCGATCGCAGGCTGCCAGTGCGCGGTGTGCCAATCGAAGCACCCGCGGAACTTCCGCAACCGGACGGCTGGCCTCATTGAGCTGCCATCGGGCTTCACCATCCTGGTCGATGCGGGTCCGGACCTCCGGCACCAGTGCATCGCCCATCGAGTGACACGCATCGATGCAGTGCTGTACACCCACGGACACGCCGACCACATCCTCGGCACCGATGACCTGCGCTCTTTCAACTTCATCTCCCGGAAGCGAATCAGCTGCTACGGCACCACAGAGACGCTGGCGAGCCTGCGGCGTGCCTTCAGCTACATCTTTGACCCCGAGCCGATGTACTTAGGCGGGATGCTCGCGCAGCTAGACCTTCACGACTTTGAGCCAGATGGCATCCTAAAAATTGACGAGGCAACACTCCAAGTGTTCTCGCTCCCGCACGGCAACGTAAACGTGACGGGCTTCCGGATCGGCGAGCTCGCCTACCTGACCGACTTTAAGGGGCTGCCAGCAGCCGCAGAGCCAACGCTGCGCGGGGTAAAGCACCTCTTCATCGACGGCATCCGCTATGAGCCCCACCCCACCCACAACTCAATCGACGAAGCGGTCGAGATTGCGCGCTGCGTTGGCGCAGAGCGCACCTACATCATCCACACAACGCACTCAGTTGATTATGAGACGGTGAACCCTGCGCTGCCCGAGGGAGTTGAGCTGGGCTACGATGGGCTCAAGCTTGCGTTTTCGGCGTAGCGATCTGATCGCCCCACTGCGACACGCGCGGCAGGCGTGCGTCAATCGCTGCCAGCAGCGCTCCAAAGCCGGTGCGGTTGACCGCAGAGACAGCAATCCCAGGAATCTCATTTTGGAGCGCGGCGAGCTCGTCTTCTGAGATTCGGTCGATCTTGTTAAGAACCACAAGCTCCGGGGCGCCGCCGAGGCTCATCTGATCGAGGATGCGCCGCACTGCGCGGTACTTGCCGAGCACGTCCTTGTCGGACGCATCAACCACGTGCACGAGCAGCGTCGCCTCATACAGCTCCTCAAGGGTTGCGCGGAAAGCCGTCTCAAGCTCAACCGGCAGCTTGCGGATGAAACCAACGGTGTCACTTGCGATCACCGTGCGCCCTGCCCCGCCATCAGCCTCTGGGTTCGATGATGGAACGTAGAGCCGGCGTTGGCTCGGATCCAGGGTTGCGAAGAGCTTGTTCTCAGCCGTGACAGAGCTGTTAGTGAGCGCGTTAAAGAGCGTCGATTTGCCGACGTTGGTGTAGCCAACGATCGACACGAGCTGCACTTTGTTCTCGCGCCGCCGAGAGCGGCGGAAATCACGCGACTCCTTCACCTTGTCGAGCCTGCGCTCAAGGTCTGAAATACGGTCACGGATACGGCGGCGACCGATCTCAAGCTTCGTCTCTCCTGGCCCACGCCCTCCGATGCCTCCCGAAAGCCGCGAGAGCCCCGCGTCTTTCTCAACCAGCCGCGGCAGGTTGTACTTGAGCTGCGCCAGCTCAACTTGTAGCCGGCCTTCGCTGCTCCCAGCGCGCTGCGCGAAGATGTCGAGAATGAGCATGCTCCGGTCAAGCACCTTCAGCTCAGTCGAGTTAGTCACAGATCTCCACTGAGATGGCTTAAGCTCAGTGTCAAAGATCAGCATGTCCGCCCCGAGTCGGATGCAGCGTATTACGAGCTCTTCGAGCTTCCCGCTTCCGATAAAGGTCTTTGGGTCTGGCTTGCGGCGCTGAACCACCGCGTCAACGATGGTGACTCCTGCCGTGCGAGCAAGCTCTCGCAGCTCAGCCAACGAGGCATCTGGGTCGTCGTCTTTTTCGTACACGCCAACGACCACCGCGCCGATGCTGTCGCCTGTGTCGAGCTGCGCAACTTCTAAGGCGAGGCTGCGCTCGACTGAGTCAATAAATTCGCGGAAGTCGAGCTCAAACGAGCCCAGGTCCTTCACCTGCTCCGTCAGGGCTGTTGCCCCTTCGGTGCGGTTGGCTGGCACGAGGTACGCGTACGACATCGCCACGCGATTGCGCGCGGACCTCAGGCTCACGACGGCATCGAAGCGCAGCCGCTCAAGGTCTGCGTAGATGTCATACGGAATCGTGGCGTCGTCAGATTCGTTCGAGAGGTCTGTGAAAACGAGTCTCAAGGTCCTCA
>CANLJX010000187.1 GCA_947491545.1 Deltaproteobacteria bacterium | reverse complement strand
CCCGGGTACAGGTGAAAGTAGCCCGGGTACAGGTGAAGTACCCTTTACAGATGAGGTGAGGTGACGTGAAAAGTACCGCGGGTATAGGTGAAATTACGAGTGCTAGCGTCTCTGCTCTCGTGGCACCGCCAGAGGGGCATCCCCTGTTCGGGTCGCTTGTCCGCAGATTTATCGCCCTTGTTCCCATGTTCCTGCTTCTGTTGTGGATACTTGGAGTTAACCCGAAGGAGGTCGCCCGAGTCTTCCTCTGTGTTGCGCTCGTAGACCTGGCGCTCCGCCGTGGGCAAGCCATGTTGGGCACGAGCAGCCGGCTAGTCCTGCGCACGTTTGCAGTTTTTCCTCTGGTCTTCGTACCCCTAATAGCACTGCAACAGCTTGCTCGAGTGTACTTAGGTGAACACGGCATCGACTTCGCCATTTTTACCCAGGTCCTGCGCTCAATAAGGGACACTGGGCTGCCAATGACCACGTTGGTAGCCCCGGAGCCAGTCAATTTTTTCTCTCACCATTTCACACCTTTTTTGCTGGTTCTCGGGTGGCTCTCAAGGTTCTCATTCGAGCCCCACGTCATTGGGATCCTTTGGCAGGCATTGAGCATTGGTTTTGCGGTATTTTTTCTCTTCGGCTTTTGCCTGTCCCTGGGGCTGTCCCGCCCTGTGGCGGGAGTGTTTTCGGCACTGCTGTGCATAAACCCATGCTTTCGGAGCGGAGTATCTTGGGGCATTCATGATGAAGTTTTCGCTCTAGGATTTGTCGGAGCTGCTTTTTACTTTTGGAGCAAGGAGCGCTTCATTGCATCAGCAGCAAGCATCCTCGCCCTCGGACTATTCAAGGAAACCTTCTTTATAGCTGGAGCGTTAGGCGCAGCTGTTGCCGCGGTTGCAGAGACTAAGCGCAGTAAAGGTGCAAGTAGAGTCACGGGTATCTACTCTCTTGTAGCTCTCATCATGACCACGGCTGCTATCTGCTATTTTGTCGTGCTCCCCCTCTATCCGAAAACCTTCCCAATGTCTTTCAATGCCTCATCTCGACTCCCAGGGCTGGCGAATCTGTTTACGCCCTCATTCTTGTGGGCCAAACTCAGGTACCTAGGGGCGATTCTCCTTCCGCTGCTCGGGCTTCCGCTTTTGAGCCGGGCCGGACTAAGCATCTGGATGTGCGCACTCCCGTTCTGGGGCGCGTCCCTCATCTCAACGTTCGATGAAATGCATAAAGCCTATAATTACTACGCAGTAATTCCTACCTACGTTGGTTTTTTCGCCGCCGCGGCTACCCTTCGCAAGCGATTTCCGCAGACAGTGTCGCCTGCCCCCGTGGTTCTTGCCTTGTGCACCAGCCTCGCATTCAGTAGCGGCTACAACGCAAACGTCGTGCGCCCGGTTATATCTCTCATAAAGCAGGGACCAATTTATCCAGGCTCGCTTAGCTTCATCCCAGCAAATCGTTCAGTTGTCGCGTCCGAGTTCGACAGCGTCTTTGTCCTGGATAAACGCCGAGTTGTTCGGTTGTGGATTGCGGAGCGTGTTCCAACTTCCTGGGATGTTATTCTGGTTCGAAAAAACTCGAGAGAAATGCCCTCAGCGCAGCTGTTGCGGGGCGCGGACCGATGCTACGAAGATTCCCTCTGGGAGGGTTTCTGCCGACGCGGGACTACTTTAGAGGGCCCAGCTTCGGAGAGATCACGTGAGCGAGCGACGAACAGGAAAGCGAGGCAGCAGTAGCACGCGAAAGCTTAAGACGAATCCGCAAACTAAATCTCAACGATTATCCTGTGCCCGCCTAGTGGGGGTAATGGGTACCCCAGCAATGTGCTGAATCGAGTCGAGGCGACACATGGTCGGGGGCGGGGGTAGTCGAAGAGGTGGCGGTATTCTTGCTGTGGCGAGTGCCCTGGGTACAGCAAAAAGCAGCAAAAATCCCCCCTCGATCGGTCCGCAACCACCCCGATAGCATCGACCCGAGCACCAGGCAAGCATGGTTGTCGGCACAGCGCTTAATACCCCGGGTTCAACTTTTTTGCCGAACAGCCACACCCGTATCACCCCCCGGTACACCTCGCTGCAACAAATCCCACCACAACCTATCGTCTGTTCACGCCTTGCCCCCGGAGCTTAACAACGCAAGGCAAGATAGGAGTCGCCATGAAAAAGATTCTTCTGTTGTCTCTGAGCGTCGTGTTGGCTAGTTGCGGTGGTGGAGGGGGCAGCTCCTCCTCGTGCTCGACTCTTAAGGTCTCTGGGGGCGAATCCTGCGACGACGGCGTAGCGAGTGTTGCGTATCTAGAGATAGATACATCGGCCGGTTCCGTCACATGTACCGGAACCTACATCTCACAAACCGCAATACTGACTGCCAGGCACTGTCTGCCTGGCAGAGTCTCAGCCGTCACAGCTTCCTCTAAGGGGTATGTTAGAAGCGGCTATCAGGTGCTCCTGCACCCCTCTCTCGATCTGGCGATTGTGAAAATCTCCGAGCCGATTGGAGCTGCCCCTGTGCCCGTTTTTCTCTTTGATCCACCACCCGCTATCGGCGATGAGGTAACCGCCTACGGGTACGGAATTGACGAGACAGGTAGCTCTGCAAGTGACCGCGTTCTGAACGGCGAGGCGCCCCTCAAAGCAACCTCGCTCTCGTTCGCCGGAACGTTGCCCGGTCTCGGCTACGTCACCGCTTCAAACGGCAGCGGGAACATCTGCAAGGGTGACTCCGGTGGACCCGTCCTGGCAAAGAATGCCTCGGGTCGCTACGGCATCATCGGAGTGACGAGCTATTCGCCCCACCTTTCGGAAACCGTCCGGTGCGTACCGATCGAGGAAGGATTTGAGGCCGTTGAAGTCTCCATCCAGAACGCCATCGCCACAGAGTTCATCTTGGGCAACGTGCCGGATGCCTCAGCGCAGTAAAGCAGTACGGGCAGCTGAGCAATCGGCTGCCTGACTTAAGCTTCCCGGTACGGAGCAACTTTCAACCTCATTGAGCAGAAGGCAGCCCCTTACCGCAGAGGAGCATAGGACCCTGAGCTGTAATACTGACGCCGCACGGGAGAGTACCCCGGGTACGGGTCAAAGCAACTAAAACCCTCCACCGCCGATTAGCTCATCAACCTTCCGTCGTGCCCTCAATACCGATTGACGGCGGGCGTTAGCTGGAGCTAACATACATGGTAGAGGTAAGACACTACAGCACACACCGCGGGCGCTGCCCCGTCCGTGAATTCATCGAAGAGATGCCGCAAGATGCGCAGTACGAGCTCCTGGCCATCTTAAGGCGCTTGGAGCAGGGAGAGACCCTTCACATGCCGCTTGTGAGGAGCCTCTCCTCCGTAGCTCACGGACTCTGGGAGATGCGAATTCGCGACAGGGAGGGGCACCACCGGATCTTTTACTACGCAGGAGTGTCAGGAGTGATCTACCTCCTTCACGCACTGAGAAAGAAGACGAGGACTATCCTGTTAAGGGATAGGAATCTGATTATGAAGAGAGTTCGGGAGATCAACGGAGCGAGGTAAGGATATGCCGTGGAAAAAACTTAAGGTGAGCACCCTAGCCGATGACCTCGGAGTCGACATCAACGAGATCGACCAGAAGCTTAAGCTGCGGGAGATGATCGTCAAGGTGCGAGTGGCCAAAAGCCTAAGCCAGGACGAGCTCGCAAGTCTCGTTGGAGTGTCTCGCTCGCGCATCGCTCAGATAGAAGCCGGCATCAAGCTCCACAAGATGAGTTTCGACATCCTGCTTCGGGTCTTAAACGCTCTGGGCTATCGATACACGATTACCGCCAAAAAATTAGCGGCGTAAATGCCCGCGCACCGCTCTACCGCAGAGAGTCCAAGAGCACCCCTGCAAACGTCTACGCTGCTTTCCTCTCCGGCTCAAACACGATCGGTAATCTAGCCGCCTTCAAGATTTCTGGCACACCCCCGGCACCGCGAGAAAGTACCCCGGGTACAGCCACCTCACCCCACCACCTCAATCTCCCCCCGCAAATAAGTAACCGCCGCCCCCGTAAGAAACACCCGATCCCCCTCAACCCGGCACAGCACCTCGCCCCCGCGAGCCGACACCTGCCTGGCCCTGAGCTCTGGCTTCCCAAGCCTCTTCGCCCAGTAGGGAGCAAGCGCGCAGTGAGCAGACCCCGTCACCGGATCCTCCGCTATCCCGACGTTGGGCCCAAACCAGCGCGAC
>CANLJX010000186.1 GCA_947491545.1 Deltaproteobacteria bacterium | reverse complement strand
CGGCGCAGCGAACAGGGCTATCCGGTTCCTGAATCGGTCGAATGGCGCAGCCTTCTCGAACGTTTCAAGCCCGGGCCACAATCGACGCCAGAGCAGAAGCGCCTGTACTCGGACTTCAGCCTGGACCAAAACGCCGAAAACCCCTTTTACCGAGGGGTTTGCGAGTTCATCCTTGAAAAACTCAAGGATGCTCGACTGATGAAGTAATTGCGCCTCTGCATTAACCCGGAGGTTAGGTTGAGTCACAGCTCTCTTCCCCTACCCTCCATTCGACTCGCCCGCCCCCTGAAGGGTGCGAGGCTTGGCTCGACTGGTGCTTGTGGTGAGCGAGCGTAGCGAGTCGAACCAAGCGCGCGCAGCGAATAGCGTCAAGCCTATCTGTAGCCTAAGTCCGGAAGCTATATGCGACTCGCCCCTAATACCCCCAAAACCATGCTCACCGACGCCCTCTCACTAAACGGCTGCTCGAGGCGGTCGTGAGCCTCCTCGATTCAGAAGCCCCCGAATAGAACCGCATTAAAGTACAGAGGTCGCTGTCGGCCACCTGACAAACCTGGAGAGCTCTTCAATGCCCCGTCCTCGCACGCTCACGCATCACCGCCGTAGCACGAGGCTGTTCAAAGCTACGAAGTTTCAGATACTGTGCTCGAGCTAAAACATCCCTCTTCTCGTCTTGAACTTTTCCTGAACACCCTCCTTGCCTGTGAACCGTTCTTTGTGGCTCTTGTTGATTGTAGTGCTCGCTGTCTTCGGTGCGATAGTCTCTCACGGCACCGGGCATCTGCTTGCCGGAGATTGGCTCTCAGCGTCATACGACTCGCTCGGAAATAGCCTTCTTCAGGGAAAAACGTCGGTCGATCCGAAGGCAATTCAGTTTGAGCGCTTCAGCCGCAACGGCGAGTCGTTCATGTATTTCG
Source organism: Deltaproteobacteria bacterium (assembly GCA_947491545.1). Taxonomy (GTDB): domain Bacteria; phylum Bdellovibrionota_C; class UBA2361; order UBA2361; family OMII01; genus OMII01. Next base: position 3,293 of record CANLJX010000186.1, on the reverse strand, counting down.
GGCCATTCCCAGCACTCCTGAGGATCTTTTTAAACACGGCTTTCCCCGCGGTGTATGGAAAATGGGCGCGCCTTTCGTGCCTACTCGCCGCAATATTGACAGTTGTTCCATTTACTCTAGCAACCTCGAGAGCGCTCTGCGCAAACACCGGGCTTACCGCCCGCCAGAGGAGCCGCATGACAGCCCTTAGCACTCTCGGCTTTGCTTTTGGGTCGCCACTCGTCTATCTCGTAATTTCCTCCCGGATCTACAATGAGGCGATCCTGTGGGGGCTCTGCGGCTCTGTTTGGGGGATCTACGCGCTTAGCTTGCTCGCGATTAAGCCTCTGAAACCGCTCACCGGGCTCTGGATCTTCTCCCTAGCCCTCGGCGTAACTATTACCTCACGAGTCACCTTCGCAGTTCCTATGTGCCTCGCAGCGCCTGTCTTGTTTCTCTGGGGGATGCCGATACACGATCGGTTCGGAGAGGGAATGCGCACTTTTCTTCGACCTCGACTACTCCCCCTGCTGCCGGCGCTAGCCGGGATCTCATTTCAGCTTTGGTACAACCACGCGAGATTTGGGTCTCCCTTCGTTTTCTTTGATAGAACCAGCTTCGTGCCGCTGGTTCGGCACGCTGGAGGATTCTTCAACCTCCAAAACATTCCTTCCGCTGCGTGGAATTACCTGGGGTTTAGCTTCGAGTATTTCTCGGATCGATTTCCGTTCTTCAGGCTTGCACAAGCCGGACATTTCAACTCCGAGTTTTTTGTGCCCGATGCCCGCGAGCAGTGCATCTCGCTCACCTTCGCCTCATCTTGGCTCGTCTTTCCAGCTATTTGGGGCATGTTCAAGCATCTCCCGAAGCTTTTCATCGCGTACGCCGCGTGTTTAACAGCCCAAGTAATTCTTATTCTCTCTTTCCACTTTCTAACTGAACGCTACATAGCCGATATACTTCCCGCTTGTATTCTTGGGCTTGTTGCCGCTCTCCAATCAGCACGCTGGACCCCAAAGACGATGCGGCTTTTCACTGGGTCAACAGTATTCTCTTGCCTTGTGATGGTCTCCTGCGCATTAGAGTGGAATTTTACGTATAACCTAAAAGCGGAGCCCGCCTATCGAGTGTGGTTTTCCGGTCTTCTGTGGCCGAATTCCCCCGAGCTCAGTGGGGTTACAAATCGCATCGCCCTGCGATCCACCCCACCAGCCAAAGAGGTGCTCTCGCCCCTGCCAATTGAAAGAAACAAAGATTTTGAGGCTTTGCTGCAAAAGGAGAGGAGTGGCGCATCCGCCCCAGACGGGCACATATTCATGAGGCCTGGAACAAGGCTCACATACAACGTGCCTGCCGGAGCCGATCTTTTCACTGCCGTGATTGATGTGTCTATTGCCATGGCTTCCTGTGATGAAGCGTCGTTTCGGTTTATGGTCCGAAACGCTGCTGGCCAAACGCTCCTGAGGAGCAAGGTCTTCCGCAACAGACTGAGTTCAGATCTCGTGCTGCTGCCCCTCGACTCTGCCAAGTCTATCGAGATCTCGCTTGATGATGAGGGAGACGGCGCGGAGTGCGATCAAGGCACCTGGTACTTCCCGACCTTTGCGACAAAGGCCACCCCGCCCCCGGCTTGGAGCCCGGCAGTGTCGCCAACCCGACACCTTCCCTAAGCAATTAGTGCAAGCCGGTCAGAAGCTCAGCTAAAGCTTGCCCTCTGCTCCAGCGGTCGCAACAGGCTGCGGCACTACGTCGGCTTAGCTAACGCACCCTGAATCAGCACCATGCTGCCCTGCGATAACCCGAGGCGCTGCGACATTCCACCTTCTAGGAAGACGATCGATGCGCTGCTCGCGCCGACGGTGCGTGGGATGCTGTCGTTAGCGGGGACCTGTCCGATGATACCTACGACTCGCGCGTTCGGGCCGATGAAGATAATGTCCACCGGCTGTGGCCCATTTCGGTTCGACACAAGGTGCTCATTTGGCTCTGGGTACCACAGGAGCAAGCCGCGATCCGTTCCGGTAATCCGACGAGAGTCGCTCGCCTGTGCGCGGGTCTCTGGGGTGCTTGCCACCTCAACACGGAATATCGCGGTTCTCTCTCCGCTCTCTTTCACAAAGACCATGTCGACGTGATGAGGCATTGGGCCCTGATCGCAGCCTACGCAAAGAAACGTTGCGCAAAGAGCTGCGGCGACTGCGACACGCCCCCTGAGGAAGTTGAGGATCCGGAACATGCTAGAGTCATACAATCGGGTGGGGGATATCGCAATGAGGGATGTCGCGGGAGGGCCTATTACGGGCAACGAGTGGGGCCGCGGCTACTTGCTAATCAAACCGATACACCCGCAGCACAGGCTCAAACCTTGAGTGCCCGAAACGCGCAGCTTGGAGGGTCTCTAGGACTGGCCACGCGCTGAGTTTTATCTCGTGTAGCAGCTTGCCGGTTGCAAGCTTATCGAAAAAGGCTTGGTCTGCCCCGAAGGCGTGGCGGGCTTCACGGGCCTCAGTCGCTACTGCGACCGTTTTGCCTCCTCCCTTGAGGTACGCTTCGAGTGCTTCAAGTGGTGCGGTGCCTCGGTCGGGGAATCCCATGAAGAGCATTCGGTGTCCGTACAAACGCATCTCTGCTGGGCTGCCTATCGTAAGAGGCAAAAACCACCGTTTAACGGAGATGGTGCGGTCGAATGCGACGACATCGCAGCCGCGCTCGCGGAGCTGCTCCTCGGCGTACCCAAGGCCGGAGAAGATGGACGCGATCCCCACTCCTTTCCCTTTCGAAAGAGACTCAAGCGTATCGAGCGCTGCCGTGTTGAGCATCGTCAAGCCGAACTTGTCGTGCACGGTGCTAAAGACTTCCATTGGGATGTAGCTGCTGTGCTTCTGGAGGATCTCTCGGTAGCTTCTCTCGTATGGGTTGCCGACGACGCTGCTCGGAGCGCGCTCCTCGGGCATAGACCCAAGAAAGCTCGTGGGCGGGAGTGAGAGCTCTGGCTTGAGAGTGTCGGTCTCAGCAGGGGTCTGCGACCTAACACCCCGATGCTCATCGTTTCTGTGTGCGCCTGATGGACCCATATTGGAAGGATACGGGGGGTGCTCAACCTAGTCAAAAAAACGTGGCTTAGGGAATTCGGCGCCGGCTACGGCTACGGCTACGAAATCCCATAGAAGAATACTTGTCGCTCAATCTAGTCGTTGTCGATACCGGAGCCGGGCCCGTTCCCGCCGCCGTGGCCGACCACAAGGGGCTGCGCCTCCAATCGGGCTCTAGTTAACCCCACCCACACCCGGTTACCATACCCCCGCAATGCCCAA
>CANLJX010000185.1 GCA_947491545.1 Deltaproteobacteria bacterium | reverse complement strand
CTGGTAGAGGGTTTGGCACGAGCGTACTCGTGGGCACTCCGCAGCGGAAAGCTTGCTGAATCGCGGGTTGCTACTGAGACGCAAGCCCGTTAGCGAGCGGCCGCAGACCAACTTCTCCCCAAGCGCGTTGCAGTGGCATGATCGACACAGCGCTCCGTTATCTTGCTGAAGCTTCGCCCACAGCGAAAAAAGTCCGGCTCCTAAGACTCGACCGGCCGCTACGCTTGAGGATCTCCGAAGCAAGCATATTTCAGGCGCCGGAAAGCGGGAGCAAACGTGGAAAGAAGTGTACGCGCCGTGTGACCTCGTAGAGTGGGTCGGATAATGTAGCGGTTTGCATGTAGTCTCGTCTGTTCCGTCCACACGTACTTATGTCTCGCGCGAGGACCGAGGAAGTCGTAACGGCTGACCCCGCCATTCACCAAATCACTAATAACGAACCGGGTTAACAGATGACCCGGCGAGTACTTGGCGAATCCCTCATCGTACGCTGCTTTGGGTGCGTAGTAGCGGCCTGCCAGCAGTAGCCCAATCTCCATCGCAATAGGCCTTCCACGCAGGCGCAGGGAGTACAGGCGCAGGTGCCCTGCACGGAAGGCGCTCGTCAGCGCTCGCTCGTAGAACCGCTGCACTTCGGGTCGGCTTGCGATTGTTCCGCCGGTGCGGCTTTTCCAGCCGCTGGCCTCGAGCGCAAGAAATTCAGAGTAGGCGTGGTTGGTAAACTCTGGCTGGACCTGAAAGTGGAGATCGCCGCAATCCTCGAGCCTGCTTTGGAGAGTGACGAGTCGGCGGCGAAAGCTACGGTATCGCTTCGGAGAGTTGCCGAAGGGGTCTGAGTTTTTCGGAGGTAGATCCAAGTACGGCATTTGAAGGGTGGGCCAAGTTGCGGCTAGAAAGCCGTCTTCCTGAGCCAGGGACTGAAGTGCACCGAATGAGTTGTCTGCGGGGACGTCTAGAGCCTCGATAATGTCCCACGAGAGATCCTGCCTCAATGCATGCCAAATTGTTTTCGCTACCGGCCCGATAGCTTCGCTTCTGCTCGTGAGATCAAATCTGCACGAGTGAGTACCTGAGAGGCTTCGCAGCGTGCGAGCAGGGATTCCCCGGAAAAATGTTTGCGTCCTAAGTAGCGGCAGGATTCCTGCCAATCCCGAACGGTCACGAGCCGTGACTATTGTTGCCTTCCTGGAAGCCGCAAATCCCTCCCAAAAAGATTGGAACCAGTATGGCTGAAGGAAAGGCTCCGGCGCCTCATGTGCAAGGGCTAGCTGTTGCCAATGCGGGAGGTTCTCAGCGATTTCAGCGAGTGAGAACTCACGCATAGAGCCCTCCAGCTCGGCGCTCTCAGGATATGCCGCCCGATGATAAGAAGCTACAACAGCTGCTGGGCGGAGTAGGGGGCTCATAATGGTTGCTCCTTTGGCATACCTGGCAGGTGCTTGAATTTTGCTCCGATTCCAGTCGCAGTTGCCCTGACGGGTTTTTCCGCTAGTTTCCCATGATGCTGGGCGTGGGCACGGCGAGCCGTAGACGCCTCCTGAGCTGCTGCCCTTGAGTATCCGCTAGCCGCCGCGGCCAATACATTGAAGCTCCGCGCCGCAAATCGGCGATGTATTGCGCAGGCTCTCTGTCTTTTCAACCCTCAAAACTGGCCAGGATCGCTGCTGTATGACCGCGGGTAGCCAGCGCCGGGGAAATGGGGGGATTGTGCCAAGGTCGCCGACCAAGGCACCATCGTTTAAGCATGAGTCACACAGCACAAACTGCAACTCGCCGAATCTCCGGAGCCTGTTATGACCACTATTGAGCAGCTTACCGAGCGAATTACTTCCTTTCGCGACGCCCGCGACTGGAAGCAGTTTCATACCCTGAAAGACATGGCGCTCTCGCTCATTCTCGAGAGCGGAGAAGCAGGGGAGCTTTTTCAGTGGAAGAGCGATGCGGAGATAACGTCAAAGCTGCCAGATCTTAGGCCCGAGCTGGGTCGGGAGCTCTCTGATGTGCTCTACTGGGTGCTCCTCATGGCTCACGACGCGGGCATCGACCTCCCCAAGGCGTTTGAGCAGAAGATGCGCGAGAACGAGGCGAAGTATCCGGTCGATGCGGCTCGCGGGTCTAGCCGGAAGTACTCGGAGCTGTAGGCGGCCAAGAAGTTGCCCGTTCTGCTTGGCATGCCGTGTTTTGTCCTCAAGGAGTTAGTAGATGGACGCTTTTCCCTCCATCCTTCTCCTTGTCTTTTTCTTTCTCTTTCTCCTGCACCCGCACTCAATTCCTCGTCCTCATCTTGGTCTCCCGAAATTTTTTGATCACGAGCAGGAGTCAGTGGAGGTGCAGGAGGAAGAACAGGATTAGGATGAAGATGAGGCCGGCTACGAACTGGTTTGCGATCCTGCATGTCTCCCACAGAGCGTGCCCGTCCCGTTTGTAGCGTGGCTGCTGGGCTTGGGGCTCGGAGCCGGGACCGAAGCCGGTGCCGCACCCGGAGAAAGTGGTGCTACAGCTTGAGCTTTTTGAAGACGAACTCAGGGATATGCAGAATAATGAGCATGATGATGCGCCAGAAGCACGGCGCGTACACCACGCTCTCTCCGCGTGTCATCGCCTTGTAAATTCGCTTTCCGACCGATTCGGCTGAGGCGAAAAGCGGGCCCTTCTTGAGGTTCGCTGTCATCGGGGTGTCAACGAATCCGGGCTTGATGGTTGTGACTGATACTCCGTGGTGCGCCAGCCGGTTGCGGAGCCCCTGCAAAAACGTCGTAAGCCCGCCCTTGGCCGCGCCGTAGACGTAGTTGCTCTGGCGGCCACGGTCTCCCGCGACAGACGAGATCACGGTGATGTTGCCCTTCTTCCTCCCCTCAAAGAAGTTTGCAAGCCAGGTGAGAAAAGCGATTGGGCTCAAGAAATTAGTGGCGAGTGAGCGCTCCGCCGCATGCCAGCTCCTTTCGCACTCGCGCTGGTCTGGGAGGTCCCCGTGCGCGATAAGCGCCGCATCTATGTCGCCGAGGGCTGCCAGCGCCTTTTCCATGACGGGCTGGTGAGAGCCTAGGTCATGCGCGTCAAACGTCGCGGTGTGCACTTGAGCGCCGCTTCGCACACGCAGGTCGTCAGCCAAGCGCTCAAGCTTTTCAGCGTTTCGCGCCGCCAGAAAGAGGGTAGCACCCTGCTGCGCAAATATCCGGGCAGTCTCGGTGGCCATGGCAGATGTTGCGCCGATGATCACGATCTTCTTCATGACTGCTCCATAACTCTGCGCCACAGGCTCGATGAGAACCTCGGGTCAACGTACTGCTTGAACTCCTCCCAGCGCGGGTACGAAAGGCGGAACATCTCAGGCGACATGCGCGCGTCCTTGGCGGCGTAGATCCTGCCCTGGGATTCCTTAACGATCGTATCGAGCTCATCCATCAGTGCCAGAGTTGGCTTCCCATCATTCGGGAAATCCAGGGCGAGAGTTACTCCCTTCGCCGGGAAGGACATCATGCCGGGCGATGGCACGTCGCCGAAGGTCTTAAGCACTGCCAGGAACGAGGCCCGCTTCGAGCGGGTGATGCGCCGGAAGATCTCCTTGATAATATTGCGGTCCTGCTCAAACGGGACAACGAGCTGATACTGGAAAAATCCGCGCTTCCCGTACATCCGGTTCCAGTTCAGGACCGCATCAAGGGGGTAGAAGAACGGCTCGTAGTGGGTCAGGGCATCGAGTGAGCGCTTTCGCTGCTTGTTGTAGTACAGCATGTTGAAGGAGCGCATGAAGTAGGAGTTGAGGAGCCACGACGGCGCCTCACACGGAAAGGGCAGGGCGAGAGACAGCGGCTTCTTGCTCTTGGTGCGCTCGGAGAAGTTCCCGGCCATGAAGAGCCCGCGGCCAAGGTTGTCACCCTCAGAGGTGCAATCTACCCAGGAGACGCTGTAGTCGAAGCGATTGTCGCTATCAGCGGATATATCAAAAAACTCGTCGAGGTTCCTAAACTTTATGGTGCTCGTGTCGACGTAGGGAGACTTAATCGGGTGAAGCTGCAGCTCTACCCAGGTAATGAGACCAGTGAGACCGAGCCCACCTACCGTAGCTGCAAAGAGCTCCTGATTCTCTGAAAGCGAGCACGTGCGGTGTGTTCCATCCGACCTGAGCAGCCCAAACGAGAGGACGTGCCTGCCGAATGTGCCAGCTTTGTGGTGGTTCTTGCCGTGGATGTCGTTGGCTATTGCCCCGCCCAGAGTCACAAACTTCGTGCCCGGCGTAACCGGAAGGAACCAGCCCCGTGGCACGAACACATCG
>CANLJX010000184.1 GCA_947491545.1 Deltaproteobacteria bacterium | reverse complement strand
CTCTAGCTCCTTAAATAGCTTCACGCAGGGCGCCATGAACGAGAACGCAACATCTCTGCACATGTCGGCATTGGCAGGGTCCCAGGGCCGCCCAGCATTTATAAGGCCGTACGAAACCGTACCGTACACCGCGCCACGAAGAAGGGCCTGCCGCCTCTCCGAAGGGTCTCGTAGCCCGTAGCCGTCAAGAAGCCCATCGATCCAGCCGCGATTGTAATTGCCTCGCATCGAGTTTAGACACACACCAAGCTGCTCCCCAAGAAGCCCGAATTTCGCATCATCACCATCGACGATGGTCCACCTGCCCCTTTCCTCGTCATGGAGAAGATTCCACGGCGACAGATCTCCGTGCATAAGAAACGACTGGTCCTGAGATTCTGCGTCTCGCTTCGCCCAAGCGACCGCCGCCTTTAGGTCGCCAACGTCGTAGCCGTACCTATCAAGGCTAGGGAAGCTCTGCGAGAAAAGCTTCGCATCGATCTCTTCGACCTGTGCTCGAATGTATTCTTCCGCACTCTCGTGCTGTAGCTTCAGTAACGTTCCGAAGCGCTCACGACGCACGGAGGCAAATCGCTGCGCAAATTCACCCAGCGTCTTGAAGACTTCAACGCCGCGCGCGGTATCATAATTATGCGGCCTTCCCTCGCTATCAAAGATCCGTGGGTAGCAGTTCTCACCCTCAGCGTAGGTCATGAGCAGTACCGGAATTGGGGCCCTAACGAACTTCACCTCAGTCGGCATCGAGTAGCGCTCCGACTGGGGCAAAAGACGCCCCACGTCTGCCCGAACCTGAAACTTTTCGAGGTAGTCGCCACTCGTAAACTTCGGCACTACAGCCGCGCAGTCTCCGCCTCCGTACGTAACCCGTACAATCCAACTAAACCCACCGGCATGAACCGGTGCGTCCGGATCGACATGAGCTCCCTCCGCCTCAAGCAGCTCAGCAAGAACGCAGCGCAGAAGCCGGGATATTCCGCTCTGTAGCTTTGCCAGCACTTCAACCGAGGGCGAATTAGAAAAACCCTGGTAGCGCCGATTAGCGAGGTCTCCCAAGAGAGATAGGACCCGCTGCGCATTTCCCGAACCGCTATCAGAGATCAAGGGAGTCGAATCGAGGCCGTACTCGTTGAGCTGAGAGGCGAAATCTTGCGCTATTTGTTCCCGGCGATTTTGCTGCATGTTTGCCTCAAACTGCACTTATGACGTCCGCAGCTGCAAGGTGCAGCATGCACTTGGCAAAGCATACTCCACGCTCCCGCGTTGCAGCGAGAGGGTGCTTTTTAGTGGCCGCACATTTACCGGCATTTTGGTGGCGTCCGGCGAATTTCTGTGGATGTGACCCTACCGTAGTCAAGACTACCCGCGAAGTCCTTGGCACCGCTGGTATTTATCCGGTGCAAGGCAGTCGAATGCCGATGAAAGGGGAGCGATTCCCGAGAATAGAAAGCGCCGAACAACCTAGCCGATGCCCCTCGGCCTCATAGGTACCCAAGAAGATGCCCCGTATCACGAAGCATTAGTTCAAAGATTGGTCCCTCTACGACGACACGAGAAGATTCCAATTGGCTTCATGTCCCATCGAAAAGATCCTTGCTATTCGTTCAGCCACGCGTTTTTAGGGATACATTTGGAGCCCACTTCTTACGAGCACAGAGCAGCTCCTGATTCTACCCAAACTAAAAGCAGAGCCAGACTTCATAGGGTCCGCCGACCAGCTGCGTGCGATGCTGCTAAGGTATGCTTCGGATGGGCCGCGGAAGCCTGAAGTAATCGCTCTCATCGAGTCTATGGACAAAGGGAAGAAGGGACCGTTCTCCGACCTAGCTCTTCGCCCCCGAAGCGGAGCGGCTCTCGGAAGAGTTCCCGGTGAGGTCCAGTCGGTCGAGATTGCGAGAGAAAAGCACGCCTTTACCCAGCTTGAGATGGTCAGGCGCGCCTCAAGAGTGGACTGGTGGGCCTACGCCACGATCATCACAAAGAAGGGACAGATGATAGCTCTCGACAAGCTGGAGCAAAGCCCGACCCAAACCGCGGAGGAGCTTTTGTCGTATCTCCTTCAGACCTCAGGAGCTGATCAGGTGCGTGAGGAAGTACTTAGGCGCCATACGGAAGGAGTTGCGCCGGTTACGCCCAAGCCTTTCTGATTGTGACTCTAACTACCCTATAACTGTGCTTTTTTTTTCGCTAGAATAAGCAACACTCAGCTCCGACTCCACAATAACAGGAGTATGGCGCTAACGGGCCTTGCGGGCACTCAGGCGAGCCTAGCGCATATACCAACTATCCTACGGACCCTTGGGAGATTAGATGCATCAGGCGCAGCAGGCAAAGAATCCAGACGCAACCAACAAGATCACCGAGCCCACTACCCGCCGCTGGTCTGTAGTAACTCCAGTCCTTATGGTGGCTGGCTCGCTCTTCCCATCGAAACAACTTCCAGCCCAACAGCCAGAGCTCCCGACTGCCTCCTCCACAGCCACCGATCTCGTCAAACAAGAGCGGGATGCGGCTGCACTGCAGGAAATCAGAGCCTGGCAGAGGACGCTCGGTGCAAGAATTCCCACCACCCAGCTCGAAGACCAGTCACTGGCGACGCAGATAGCGCGCTTAAGAAGCTTTATCTCGTCGGATTCAATTACCGAAGAACCCCCCTCGTTTCTCGTTAAAGACTCAAACGGGGAGTCCTTAGTAATCCTGTCTAGGCTCAAAGCTGTGGCGAAATACTCGCCACTATCCGAAGACGAGATAAAGAAGAAGGTGTTTGAGCACCTTCAAGCAACCAGCACTCTCCGTCAACACAATCGGGCTGTAGACGAGACTATTGCGGACATCGAATATAAGACGCCTGCCCGCCTCATCCTGCAGGCAGAGCGGTTAATTGAGAAGCGGAATAAATCAGAGAAGGAGCTGCTTAGCCACAATGAACGGCTGGGTAAAATGGAGAAGACCGTTGAATACCTTCGAGAGCTAAAAGGATTGCTACAGGAGAAATCCTCGGCAACAACTCCCCGACTCAAACAGCTCTCGCGCTTGTTGGGAATTAAAGAGCTTCAGGAAGTCGATGACCAGATCTCCCTCATGGAGGGGCTGCTCAGGAAGAACCATGAGGCATCCGAGAGCATGGCGGCAGCACTCAGCAAAACAGCTGAACGCGTACAAAGTCTTGAGGACCGCGAAAAGCTGGAAAAATGCGAGCATTTTGAGGCTATTTCTTTCCTGGAGAAGCGGCTTGAGAAGCAAGTCGCTGCCGCGCAGGAAAACGCGCGCAAGTACGAGTTAGCATCCCAAATGACACTCGGCGATCTTATCGACCGCGAAAAAGCGGAACAGCTACAGCGTGACATAACGAAAGCAGAGGCTAAGCTACTCTGGCACTCAGGAACCGTCAGCAATCAGCTGGGAAACACGGCAGCTCAGGTGGCACTCGCCTTCAACATCGACGGTGAGACAACGCTCTTTGTGGCGGTGAACGACCCTGCTGTTTGCATATCAGCCGAGGATAGCGGCGAGCGAACTACCCTAAACATTAAGGGCGGAGCTCCTCTAACATGCCGAAGCCTCGATTCTGAAGCCACAGTGGCTCGGTTTTTGGACGGAAGCACTGACCTCGTCTTTAAAGATGAAAAGGGTGGAAACTCTTTTCCAAATGTCTCCAGTAGCCAAATTCGAAACATCGAGCTTTTTCTCGCCCCCGAAGCAAGCTTTGACATGCGGGGGCTCTCAAACTGGAAAGGAACAATTTCGGTTCATGGCTCCGGAACCCTCATCCTTGGAGAGAAGGCAAAGAGCGATCCGTACCAGGTTATCTATCTTGAAAGGGGCTGCAAAGTCGGCATCTTGACACCGAAACCAACGCAGCCCCTCGAGGCCGACAGCATTACCCGTGTTGGCGACCTTATTAGCGTGCGAGGTCTCCAGGCGAGGGTGCATGTGCCAAGAGGCGATGGCGATACTCACGTCGATATAGTGGTTCGCGGCTACCGCGGAGATGTCGTCGTTCCCCTGCTGCGGGGGGGCAAGCAGCTTGAGGAAGCCAACGAGATTGTAGGACGGATCAACGCCGTGAAGTAGATAAGATTCCTTCCCGCCAAACTCTCAACGCTCATTGAGTCACTCGAGGTTTTCACCCTGTAGCCGGGCTACTTTTTCACCCTGTAGCCGGGCTACTTTTTTTCACCCTGTAGCCGGGCTACTTTTTCACCCTGTAGCCGGGCTACTTTTTTCACCCTGTAGCCGGGCTACTTTTCACCCTGTAGCCGGGCTACTTTTTTTCACCCTGTAGCCGGGCTACTTTTTTCACCCTGTAGCCGGGCTACTTTTTCACCCTGTAGCCGGGCCACCCT
>CANLJX010000183.1 GCA_947491545.1 Deltaproteobacteria bacterium | reverse complement strand
GGCAGATTCCCTGCCGCGCATCCCAGATGAGTACCCTGCGACGGTCGCGTTCCTGAGGCTGCTGTGGGGCGAGAAGCTTGGGTTTAAGCTCATCAAGACCTTCAAGAATCGGCCTGCCTTCCTTGGTTTTACGTTCAACGATGATCTAGCTGACGAGAGCTTCTCGGTTTACGACCACCCTAAGGCAACAATCTTCGAGAATGTTGAGCGGCTCCCGGTCGACGAGCTGCGACGCCTGATCGAAGACGCTAAAAACCTCGGTCCCTTGCCCAGCATGGACGAGATGTTGCTAATGGATGAGGGTGGTTGGGTTGGCAAGCCGTCGAGTTCGCTCGATAGTCGCATCGTTCCCCTGATCTGCGCATTCTTCTTCATTCAGATCCTCGCACTTGGGTTTTGGGGCACGGCGATCAAGCTTTTCAGGCCACTCCGTGATCGTGGTCTCGGATTGACGCCGCTGCTCGGCCTCATCGCAGCCGCCGGCGTGAGCTGGGCTGTAGCGCTCTTCAAGATTGCGCCAGTCAATCAGCTTAGCGTGTTCGTGGTTACGGCGCTCCTTGCGTCGCTCGCTCTCCTTGAATTCGCCACGAAGCGAGAGTCGCGTGCGGTAATGCTCGAAGCCCTGCGAAAGCACGGGCTGCGCGTTGAGTTTGGGTTCTTCCTGGGAGTGCTCATCGTGCTCGTTGTGTGGCTCGCCGATCCTCAGTTCCTGCTGCTGAGCCAGCAAGTCGATGGATCGTACCTGCAATACTTCATTCGGAACGAGACGATTCCTCCGGTTGAGCTTCTTGACCCTTCTGAACGTATGCAGGGGTTCTACTTCGATCGCTACGTGCTTGGCTGGTTTATCAAGGGGGTCGGTGTTGACGGGCCCCTGGCGGTCCAGCTCTGCATGTTGTTGCTCGGAGGAGCCGTGGGAGCTGCCGTGTACTCGATCGCGGCCAACCTGTTCCAGAAACGAAGTGTTGCCTCGATGGTAGCCGGTGTCACTGTCATTCCGTTCGTAATCGGAGTGCTCGTGTTGCGGGAGTCTCGCGAGGCAGTCCCTGGACTTATGGCTGAGCAGCTCGGACCAGATCAGAAGAGGCTCGTGCGATGGCTGACGGACTCGATACCTGGAGCGCCAGTTGCCGTCGATGCCTGCCTGCGGGGCGCCAGCTCTGGCTTGCCCAGGCTGGCTGGCCTGCCGGCGTACCAGAGGACTCAGCCAGGAGGCCAGGGTACGGAGCTTTGTGGCATCAGCGATGCCGATGGGCTGTTTGACTCAATGATGAGGCATGGGGCTTCTATGTACGTGCTCTCCTCTTCGGCTGGGTCCGATCCGGCTGTTGCTGCGGCAACTGCCTCCGCCCTTGAGGGCCGACCGGACCTGTTCGCCAAGGTCTATGACCGGGACGGCATGATGGTCTTCGCGCCAGCATTCTCAGACCTCTACCGCGCCGGTACGAACTCGTAGGGACCACAGGAAAAGTCTGATATAACTCCGCCCGTCCCCACGCAGGGGCGCCTGGAGAGCAGTTACGATGGGAATGGAAGCAGGGCAGTTTGATACGGTGGGCGAGACGCCTAGAGTGAACGCCACCAACCCGCTGGCACTGGCTGACGAGCAACTGGGAACTGGGGCAGCGGCTCCTCTGATCGCACCGCGCGGCGTTGGCGGGCCGTGGTGGATGGCGACCGGGCTACTTGGGCTCATGACGATCGTCTTCGCCGTTGCGACAGTCCTGCACTGGCGCGAGGGCTGGCTCGGCGGCGTAAAGGCCTTCGCTGAAGCCGCGATGGTAGGAGCGCTCGCCGACTGGTTCGCGGTCACAGCGCTCTTTCGCCGGCCGCTCGGCCTGCCAATTCCGCACACCGCAATTGTCCCGGCGAACAAGAGCCGTATCGGCCGGAGCCTAGGACTCTTCGTACAGCACAATTTTCTCTCTGAACACGCACTCGAGGGCGAGCTGGTAAATATTTCAGGCGGCTTGGCGCGCTGGTTAGGCGAAGCAGAGAACCGACAGCGAGTAACCCGCCGAGTCCGGGAGCTGCTTCCTCAGATCCTTCAGACCCTCGACGAGGAAGAGGTGCGGCGCTTCATCGACGTGCAGGTAGAGGATTTTGTCAGTCGCGTCGATTTTGCGCGAGCGAGCGGGAAGATCCTGCGCATGCTCACAGCGAACGGCATGCACGAGGTTCTGATCGATGAAGTCGTTCAGCAATCGCAGATATTCTTCCGCACGAACAGGGACTGGTTCCGTGGGCAGCTCCGAGAGGCAAGCCCGTGGTTTATCCCCGACTTCGTTGATCGGCGCATCTTTGACTCAATCGTCAGCCGAACAGAAGAGACCTTTTCAGGAGCGCTCAAGGACCGCAATCATGAGCTCCGGCTGCGAATCCATTCAGCCCTCGTTGTCTTCATTGAGAAGCTTGAGCACTCGGACGAGCTTCAGGAGAAGGGCAGGGAGTTTCGTGCGATGCTTCTCTCAAGCGACGTATTCCGCATCTACGTGCGCACCGTGCGAGACGCAATCGTGCACGAGATTCAAGGAGACATCCGGCGCGAGGACTCAACGCTCGTGGCTTCGCTCGATCGGGCGCTCTCTACATTGGTTACATCGATGAGCGAGTCTCCTGAGCTGCAGACCAAGCTCAATCGGCTCATACGAGGTGTGCTCCGCTCAGTGGTTGGCAACAAGAGCAATCACGTGGCAAACCTCATCTCGCGCACGATCGATTCTTGGGACACGTCCACGCTTGTGTCGAAGCTTGAGGAGCAGGTCGGGCACGACCTTCAGTACATCCGGATAAACGGCACGATCGTTGGTGGCCTAATCGGGGTGGTCTTGTACCTCGTGGGTGCGGGTTGGTAGCGCTGCTACTAGCTATAGCCAACAGAGCGATCTCCCAGCGATTCCAACAGCCAGCCAAAAAATGGGTAGCCTCGACCACGACCCTGGTGCACACTTGGGAGTGATGAAGGCGAGCAAGAAAATCCGGGAAACGCGTTATCACGACTCATCAGGCGAGCTTGGGGCGAACCTGGCCGAGTACCTGGTGTTGCTTATCTGCCTCGTGGTTTTAAGCATCGTGGCAGTGCGGGCTCTGGGGCCGCTCAACACGCCCCCCTTCGAAAAAGCCAGTGGAGGGATCAACAACGACTCAGCGCCAGGTGGCGGCTCTGGTGGCGGCACGGGGACTGAAACCGGCGGAGACGCACAGCCAGACCCTGGCGTTGGTAGCGGAACCGACACTGACTCCCAGCAGTAATTTCAAATCAGGCGCAAACGCGGCACTCAATCCGGTTGCCCGAATTCAAGCCGCGCACCATCAACACTACTTGGCAGGTTCGCTAGAGCGCTCCAGCGGCTACTTTCGCGTGCTGTAGAGCTTAGCTACGACGTCCCAATTCAGGACGTTCCACCACGCATCCAGGTAGTCCGCGCGGCGATTCTGGTAGTTTAGGTAGTAGGCGTGCTCCCAGACATCAACACCAAGGATCGCATGCTTTCCTTCCATGAGCGGGTTGTCCTGATTCGGGGTCGATGTGATCGCAAGCGAGCCATCCTGGTTCGCTACTAACCATGCCCAGCCAGACCCGAACCGGCCGAGGCCCGCAGTCTTTAGCTTCGCCTTAAACTCATCAAAGTTGCCGAAAGCTGCGTCAATCGCCTTGGCAAGCTCGCCGGTAGGCTTGTCACTTCCGCCTGGAGTCATCAGGTTCCAGAACAGCTCGTGGTTCCAGTGTCCGCCACCGTTGTTCCTCACCGCGGTGCGGATCGCCTCTGGAACCTCGCTTAGGTGGCTCAGTATCTGCTCAAGCGAGCGGCTCGCCAGCTCAGGCTGATCCTTGAGCGCATTGTTGAGGTTAGTCACGTACGTTGCGTGATGCTTGCCGTGGTGAATCTCCATCGTTCGGGCATCGATGTGCGGCTCCAGCGCGTCAGACGGGTAGGGTAGGGGCTTAAGCTCAAATGCCATAGGGGACTCCTTTAAAAGGCGGACGTTGCTGAGAAGGCCGTGCCCCGGACAGGGGGACCGTGCAGCAATCGCTGTTTTTGTAGCCCGGCTCCGATCCTGATGCAACAGAAAGGTGAGGCGCCAGAGCCCCCTACGACGGGCGAGAGCCGTCTTTGCCCGATGGTATGACCTTTCGCATGGCGGTTATGACGGCGCGCAGAATCTTGCTCACTTCGCCCGACGAGCGCTTGCCGCTCGCGGTCGTCTCAACAAGGATTGGGCAAGTCTGGTGGTGCGGTGTGCCGAAGAGGGTGGTGGTCTTCACCCTGCTGCGCAGAAAAGAAACGCGCGCATCCGCGATCGGGGCAACGATAGCCTCCGGCAGCTCATCCTTGATCCCATTCCGCAGCGCCGGGCTAAAGGCGGCCTTGTCGAGGTGGATAAAGACATCGCCTTCAGTGAGACGGATCGAGAGAATCGCACTCTGAGACATGGACGAGAGCGTAGCATGGGGGCTCGTTTTAGCAATGATTAGAAGCGGGGGCGTGGGGGCAAGCACCCCTAAAGGGCGACGAGCAGAGCTACTCCTCCGCAGATTGCGCCTTGGAGGCTAGCCACGCCCCTCTCGACAGG
>CANLJX010000182.1 GCA_947491545.1 Deltaproteobacteria bacterium | reverse complement strand
TTCAGCAAGATAACGGAGCGCTGTGTCGATCATGCCACTGCAAAGCGCTTGGGGAGAAGTTGGTCTGCGGCCGCTCGCTAACGGGCTTGCGTCTCAGTAGCAACCCGCGATTCAGCAAGCTTTCCGCTGCGGAGTGCCCACGAGTACGCTCGTGCCAAACCCTCTACCAGGCCCACACAGGGCTGCCAGCCAAGCTCCCTGATGCGGGACACATCAAGCACTTTGCGAATCATTCCATCAGGCTTCGAGGTATCGAAGAGGATCTCGCCCTGAAAGGCGACGACGTCTTGCATCTGCTCCGCCAGGTGCCGGATCGTAACGTCATCTCCCGTACCGACATTGATAGTCGTCGGCTCCTCGTACCGATCCATAATCACAAGGGCAGCTTCGGCGAAGTCATCGACGTACAAGAATTCCCTTCGAGGCATGCCGCTTCCCCAAACAGTGACTGAGCCGGCTTTCTGCTCTTTCGCCTCGTGAAACCGCCGCATCATTCCGGGAATGACGTGTGAGTGATCTGGGTGAAAGTTGTCGTTTGGGCCGTACATGTTTGTCGGCATCGCCGAGACGAAGCGCTTCCCGTACTGGCGATGGTACTTCTCGCACAGCTTGAGCCCGACGATCTTTGCGAGTGCGTACCCTTCGTTGGTCGGCTCAAGTGGGCCAGAGAGCAGCGACTCCTCGCGAATGGGCTGGGGAGATAGCTTAGGGTAGATACAGGAGCTTCCCGTGTAGAGCAGCTTTTCTACCCCGTGGTCCGCCGCGGCCTTAATCACGTTCGCTGAGATCGTTAGGTTCTCGTACAGGAAATCCGCCTGATGGCTGGCGTTGTAAAGAATGCCGCCGACTTTTCCCGCAACGAGGAAGACGTACTCGATCTCCTCCTGCGCAAAGAAGCGCTGTACAGCGGCCTGGTCGAGCAGGTCGAGCTCCGCGCGGGTTCTCACCATGACGTTACTGAAGCCGTGACGGCCTAGTGCCCGCACGATGGCGGATCCGACGAGCCCCGCGTGTCCGGCGACGAAGATGCGCGAATCGAAGGGAAGCTGGGCGAAAACCTGCGTTCTTGTCATGACAAGGACTTAGGATTCTAGCCCTCAAGGTGGGGATTCAGGGCTGTTCGGAATAGTGCGCTATGGTCGGTTTGTTAAGTAACTTTGGCAGTTTAGGTGAGTAGCTTCTGAATTCTCGGCATGATTCCAGGGACAGGTTGGTCGCTATCACCTCAGGGGCAGCGCCCAACCCCCCGCTCCTTCAAAAATTCATATGGGTGCCTCGAAGCCTTTACGGTTCTTACGAAGCACTGTGAGTAGATTGTCCGACCCGGCACGCCGTTGAAATCGCACCACCCTTAGGAAAGAGCAACGCGCTCTCCTTAAGGGTGTTGCGAGACCTCAAAGGTGTGCTTTGAGAATCTTGTGACCTCTCTCGCCACGAGTAGTGGTTTGTCGAGGAAAACATGAGAAATACGTTGATGCTCTTGGTCTTGGGTGTGGTTTTGGCTAACGCGGGCTGCCAAGCTTGCGGACCAAAGGTCGTGTCTCAGCCCCCTCCGGGTACGCTGATTCTCTCTCCTCAGCCAGCTCCTGCGGCGGTGTTCTTTCCACCAGCACAGCCGCAAACCCTCCCGAGCTACGCGCAACCGCTACCGGCACCTGCCGCTAGCATTGCGCCGAAACAGCAGCTCCCCTACCCACGCCCGACCGGCTCCACTGGATTTGCGCCAGCAAATCCTGAGCAAGCAGGGACAGTGACTACTCCGCCATATGTCCCACAACGGAACACATAAGGCGACGGTCGGACATCTCGCAGCGCACACGAACCTTGTAGGTTTTTTTTGTTGTGCTGCGAGGTGCCCTTCCTACTCTCTCTTTCGCTCCCCCTTCACCAAATAGACGTGCACGTGCTCGTGAACGTACCCGACGTAGCACGGCGGAGAAGCGAAGGAGTTCATAGCCAGTGGCTCTTTTTCACCTCTTTTTAACATCATTCTCCTCATCCTCGTCCTTCTCCTTCTCTTGCACCTGCACTTGATTCCTAGTCTTAATCCTGGTCTTACGGTCTGAATATCAGGGTGAATTCACGCAGGCCTCGTGATTACGAGCAGGAGTCAGTGCAGGTGCAGAAGGAAGAGCAGAATTAGGATTAAGAGAAGGAAGGCTATGCTCTTGCACTGAATTCCTAATCATCATCCGGGTCTTCCGACACGAATATCGGAGGCAATGCTACGGAGGCCTCTTGATTCCGAGCAGGAGTCAGTGCAGGTGCAGGAGGAACAGCAGAATTAGGAGCAAGAGGATGAATCCTACATCTCCAAAAGAAACCGTATCTGCTTAACCAGCAGCGAGTCAGCCCGGTACTTCTCGCAGAACATGTCTGCGCCACGCTCAAGCGCGGCGAACTCAAGATCGTCTCCGCACGCAGTCAGCATGATGACGGGGATGTCTGCTGTGGACCAGTTTGCATCGAGGCCACGAAGCGCCTGAAGAAACTCGAAGCCGTTCATCTCAGGCATCTTGTAGTCAGACACGATGACACTGAACTGCTTCTCTGCAACCATGCCGAGCGCCTCCGCAGGAGAGGTACTCGACATAACGTGGTAGCCAGCTTTGCGAATGATGTTCTCAAGCATCTTGGCCTGGTCTGGATCGTCGTCGACCACTAGCACCGAGTTGTGACCCGGATTGATTGAACGCAACGGGAAGCCGCAATCAGCCTCTTCGTCAGAGCAGTCATCACCGCTGCTGCGCCCCCCCCAGCCCTTAAGCTCTTCCGGAGTATCGCTCAAGAACCTCTTATTACTTCCCCGCACCTGACTCATACAGCTTTGCCTCTTCTCTCACTACTCTTCGTTAATGCCTTCATGGCTCAACGTTGCGTCCGTGAAACGATCTCCTGCTCCGCTCTACCTGTTGTCTTCGGCAGTCCTAGGGTGACGCTTACCGATGTGCGGCGGTTTTTTCAAAAAACCCCGTTTTTTTTGATTTTTCGGCCGTCGGCACCTCCGAAGTGCCCGGCGATAACATTGCAAACACCCCATTCCAGTGCCTTTTTTGAAGGGTCTGCCGCGTTTACGAAAACCCGAAATCTGATTAGGAGATTCGCCTACCCAATTACTACTGTGGTCGCTCACTAAAGCTCAGGTTGATCTCTCCCCTTTTGGGCTAAATCGTGACAGTATTGACGCGTTTCGTCCTGAACACGCCGTATGATTCGCAAAGCCTCTGCCTCTGATATTCCCTCAATTCTCGCCCTCGTAGCCGCCAATCCTGAGACTCTGCTGCCACGTAGTGAGCAAGAGTACCTAGAGCTTATCGACACCACCTGGGTAGCCGAGATCGGGGGCCAGGTCGTAGGGAGTTGCGTGCTGGAGATCTACAGCCCTAAAATCGCCGAGCTGCGCTCTTTCGTTGTGCACGACCAGTTCCGCGACCGCGGCGTTGGGAAGGAGCTCGCGATGGCTGCAGTCGAAGAGGGCGAGAGGCGCGGGATCCGCGAAATTCTCGTTGTGACATCTTCGCCCGACTACTTTGAAAAGCTTGGTTTCGGCGACTGCTTACATGAAAAGTATGCCCTATTTTGGAAGGGAAAAAAGAGAGCGTAAACGCTTCGGTCTCGGAATCGTCGGAGGCAGCGGATATGGCGCTGGAGAGCTGCTGCGCATGCTCAGCTTGCACCCGGAGATAGAGGCCTGCTCTGTTACCTCGCGGGCGCATGCAGGGAACCCTGTCAGTTCGGTTCATTCCCACCTAGAGAACGTCTGCGGCCTAAGCTTCGAGTCTTCGGTTTCTCTGGAGCGGCTACAGGAGTATGAGCGAAGCGCCGTCGTCCTAGCGATGCCGAGTGGGCAGGCTGTTTCTGCCGCCGAGGGGCTCCTTCGGGACGGGCTTCCTAATTCAGCCTGCTTAGTTGACCTGTCGGGAGACCTGCGGCTGCGTAATCCAGAGGAGCATGCCTGCTTCTACCCAGAGGTCGAGTTCGCAAAGGATCTGCGCTCGCGCTTCGTATACGGCCTGACCGAGCTAGACCGAGCAGCGATCGCAAAAGCGCGCTTCATTACTAATCCAGGCTGCCTCGCAAGCGCCGCGATCCTGGCTCTCTGGCCGCTTAAGGGCCTAGCGACAACCGGACAAACGATCATCGACGCAAAGACTGGAACCTCTGGAGCCGGCCGAGAGCCTCAGCCTTCAATGCACCACCCTGGTCGCTTCGGTGATTTCACCGCCTACAAGGCGCTCCAACACCGCCACGAGCCAGAGATCCTGCAGGCTCTCGGAGATACCCTGCTGCGAGAGAACGGCTTCATGTTCGTGCCGCACCTGATTCCCGTCTCGCGCGGAATCTTCGTTTCCGCGTACGTAACGCTTGCCGCTGACACAAGCGTTGAAGCGATCCGCCAACGCTACGAGGCAGCCTTCGAGGGCTCACCTCTTATCCGATTCCGCGCTGCCCCGCCGCGCCTTGTTGATGTTGTTGGGACGAACTTCTGCGATATCTCATTCGCTCTGCGTGGCAAGCAGCTCGTGGTGATGGCAGCCCTCGATAACCTGGGAAAGGGAATGGTTGGCGCGGCTCTTCAGAACTTAAACCTCATGT
>CANLJX010000181.1 GCA_947491545.1 Deltaproteobacteria bacterium | reverse complement strand
GCCTCTCTGCATCCTGCTTGCGCATCTCAACAAGCTGCGCTTGAAGATCCTTCATCGTCGCAGCGAGCCTGCCGAACAGGGCCTTCGCCTCCCGTCCTACTGCGAGCTTCTCGATGCCACAAGCCGAGCCGAATAGTGGGCCACGCTGTGCAAGCTGATTCGATGCGGTGCAGGCCTTGTCTACCAGAGATGCCAGGCTATCCGAGCCGCCCTCATCCGACAGGTCGCCGACGAGGTTCTGGACAAGCTGGTCTGCCTGGCACACATCAACCACGACACGCATTCGCGCCAGGGCAGCCTTTGCCTCGCTGCGCCGACCGTTAGCGACTTCCTGCTTGACGGTGTTGAAAGCCGGAACCAAGGCTTCCCGGAACGTCGTAAAGGGCCGCACCTTTGAGCACTCCACTGCGTGGTCATACTTAAGCAGCCCGGCCGGTATTCCAAGGTCTTTTAGGATCGCAGCTGCCTGCGTCTCGACCTGCTCCCGCGAGAGCCGACGGTCGTCGAAGATGCTGGCCGGACGGCCCATAATCGCCGGGCTGCGATCGAGCGCCTCTCTGAGCTTCTGCACGCGCTCCCCGCCATCTCGAATCGTTGCGCGCAGCAGATTCTCATCGCTTGAGTTGTACCCGTTCTTAGTCCTGATATCGACGTTGCGCTTTACGCTCCGAGACTCGTTCCCGCGAATCTGCAAGATTATAGGATTCGGATTGATACGTTGCGTCCTGCTCTCTTCGAGCTTCTCCTTCATCTTGAGCAGCGTGCCGTATATCTCCGTGCGCTCTTTGTGTCGGGAACCTGCGAAGTGCTCAAGCGAATGGCCTAGGAGCTCTCCGTAGTGGGCGATAATCTCCGCGTTGCGAGCCTCGGCGTTCCTGGCTGCCTGATCCTTGTCTGCCCTGCTGAGCGGAGACACTTCAATCTGCCTGAATCCCTCAACTGAGGTCCACCCCGCGAGCGCAGTCGCCCGGTAGGCCTCCCACCCTGTACGCAATCGCTGAATAGCATCACTCTCGGCCCTGTAGCCGCGGTCCTCGTGTAGCGTCTTGCGTAGTGCAGGGAAGACGGTTGAGAAGAACTGACAAATTCGTTGCGGCGGGAATGGCGTCTCAACAGGGTCGGCACAGGGCTTCTTCGAGCGCAGGAAGAGAAGCGAGCCGGTGTTGTCATGCGGTGGCTCGAACCCAAGCTCCCTAAAGAGCGGCAGGTAGGTCGAGTCGATCCTGTCCTGAGCTGGCCCGAAGGGGAGAATAAGCAGGTTTGGCCGCTCACGGTTGCGCACACCTGAGATCTGACCAGACCCGGCGTTACTGCGCTGAAGCGATCGTGAGCCAAGCGCCGTCAGCCGCTCCATGTAGTACTTCACCGTCAGAATCACCTCCGGCCTACTGCAGTCGACGATCCGCTGTGTTTCACTGCGCGGCACATCCGGGAGCGCTCCAAGAGCTACTGCGAGGAATTCCGGCACATCGGTGTAGAGCAGCCCGAGCTGCGAGTAGAGCTCCGGACGATCCGCCTTCTGCGGAACGCGTGGGTTCTCTGTAGCGGCCTGTGCCCGCAGATCTCCTGGAACAACGAAGTCTTCGGGCTGAGCGAAGAGCTCTTGGCCGATCCGATACCCGTGAGAATCACCGTCGTAGTACGCGGCCCTGACCACCTTGTCAGCCGCATCACGCAGCTCCTTAGCGAAGTTCTTTGCCCCAGGTAAAGCCGCTCGTACTCGCTCAGCCAGGTCCGAACGCAGCATCGTTATCTCTTTAAGCTCGGAGACCGGCGTGTGGCAGCTCTCCCATGACACCCCACGGACCCGCTGGAAGAGCGCCTTCTGCGCCTGGACCGACTGCGTCCGCACCTGCTTCGCGAACTCCTCGATGGTCGCTCCGCCGCGGATAACAGCGTCTTGGTTTGCTACTTGGGGTGCTGCTGCAGCCCCGCTGGTGGATCTGTTTTGACGTGCTCTTGCCATAGGCCCGCAAGCATCCAACCGCCGAGCCCGCTAGTCAACGCTTTAGAACAGCGTAACCCCCGAACCTCCCATCAAAAGGCCCTAAAAAAACCCCTATTTTCGCCGAGCCCCTGATCCGGCCCGGCAACGGCGCCGGCCCCGACTCCGGCAACCTCCCAGCCCCCCGGAGCAGCCCCCGACTCCGCGCTCCACCACCTACCCCAACACCCCCTTCACAGCCGCCCGCCCCTCCCCCTCGAAGAACGCGAGCGCCTCCGGATTGGCGAGTGCCGAGCGGTTCCCTGGCTCGTCGCCGCGCAGAATCCGTTTGACCGAGAGTTCGCTCAGCTTGTTGTTGGCAGTGCGCGGCAGATCCGGCGCCTGAAGGATCGCTGCGGGCACAAAGAAAGCGTTGGAGGCCTTGAGCGTACTTGAGATCTCTTTCGATAGAGCTTCACCGAGCTTCTCCCCTGAGCTCAGCACAACGAAGAGCACGATCTTCTCGCTCGTGGCATCGGTTGGAGTGTAGCCCACGGCGAGCGCGCTCGTAACTTTTGGCACACCCTGCAGGGCGGCGTAGATGTCGGCTGTTGCGACTCTCACGCCAGAGGGCTTCAGCGTGGCATCGGAGCGGCCCAGGAAGAGAAGACCACCGTTGGCAGTCTCCCGAACTAGATCTCCGTGCCGCCACACCGAGCGGTACTCGGAGAAGTACGCGCTTCGGTACTGATCACCACTAGGGTCATCGAGAAAAGAGACTGGCATTGAGGGCGCCGGGCTGCAGCACACGAGCTCTCCCTCCTCCCGTGCGGCGACAGGCTTCCCGTCAGTCGCGAACACCTGCACATCGTACCCAAGACTCTTGCACTGAACTTCACCGCGGATAACCGGCTTCAGCGGACACCCAAGACCGAAGCAGCCGATAATGTCGGTTCCACCCGAGATGCTCTGGATCCAGAGTGGCTTAATCTTGGATTGAATAAAGTCGAACTGCTGCGGGTAGAGCGTTGAGCCAGTCGACATCAAAGCTCGCAAGTCGCCGAGCTGGTGCCGTTCACCTGGCGAGCGCCCCTGCTTCTCAAGCGCGCCCAAGAATGCAGCGCTCGTTCCGAAGTGAGTGACCCGCTCCTCCTCTGCCATACGCCACAGGATCATCCCGTCCTCAAGGAGCGGGTCCCCGTCGTACATCACAAGCGTTGCCTCGCACGCCAGCGCGCTCACTGCCCAATTCCACATCATCCAGCTCGTCGAGGTCTGGTAGAATAGCCGGTCGCCTGGCCGCACATCGGCGTGCAGGATCATCTCCTTCTTGTGCTCAAGCAGAGTCCCACCCGCTCCGTGCACGATCCCTTTCGGCTTCCCGGTGGTGCCGGATGAGAACATCAGGTAGAGCGGCTGGCCGAACGGGAACTGCTTCGTGAGGTCGAGTGCTTGCGGGGCTGTGACGATCTGCTCGTAACTGCTTGCGGTGACACCTTCGCGCAGCTTCGGAAGTGGCTGCGTTGTAGGGCCAGCGTAGTCAACCAGTATGACATGCTTGATAGATGGCACCTGTCGCACGAGCCCTTCGATCACTTCGTCAGTTTGCGTCACTCCACCGCGCCAGACGAAGGAGCGAGCTGCAACCAAAACGCTCGGCTGAATGCGCTCTGCACGAGAGAGGAGCCCCTGAAGCTGGTAGTCGGTTCCGCAGCTCGCCCAGGCCGCTCCGAGTGAGGCAGCAGCCGACATGCAAACAACTGACTCCGGCACGTTCGGCAGGTACGCAAAGACTCGGGAGCCCGAGCCAACCCCAAGCGAAGCCATGTGGCGCTGCACCGCACCGGCGGCGCCGCGCAGCTCGCCTAGAGAAAGTCGTCTTATAAGGCGCATCTCGGACCATGACACGATCGCCGGGCGCTCTGAGGCGCCGCGCAGCAGGTTCTCAACGATGTTAAGGCGAGCATTCGGAAACCACTCCTTCGCAAGCGGAGTCGGACCCGCGCCTGGGGCAAAGAGCGGTTGGAGGGAACCTGTGTGGCTTATGCCGAGGAAACTAGCAGCCCTGCTCCAGAACTTCTCCGGTTCGGCTACCGAAAATCGGTGTAGCGCTCCGTAGTCAGGCAACGCAACATTTTCGATTGAAGCAAGCTCACGCATGAAGCGAGTCATGGCGCACGATCGCAGCAGCTCGTCAGACGGCTGCCATACTTGCTGAGGTTTAGTGCTTGAGCTGTTCATCCACCTTCCACAATACTCCAGTTTCCCGAAGCCCGTCATGCTTAAAAGGCGGATCAAGAAGCGCAAGAAGGCGCTCTGGGGTGCGTCTACTGCCGCAATCGGCTACACTTCTGTGTAGAACTATGGTCAACGAAGAGCTGATGCACCGCGCCATCCAACTCGCCCTGCGAGGCGGGCGTGCCGTGGC
The DNA here is from genome assembly GCA_947491545.1 of Deltaproteobacteria bacterium. Lineage (GTDB taxonomy): Bacteria > Bdellovibrionota_C > UBA2361 > UBA2361 > OMII01 > OMII01. The sequence goes on along the minus strand of CANLJX010000181.1, from coordinate 264 downwards.
TCCAAACCCACTCGTCGGCGCAGTTCTGGCGCACGGGGACGCAGTCATCGGCGAGGGATGGCACGAGCGCTACGGCGGGCCGCACGCAGAAGTAAACGCGATTGCATCGGTCAGTGACCGCTCGATGCTTGCAAGCGCAACTCTCTACGTCACCCTCGAGCCGTGCTCGCACTTCGGCAAGACTCCGCCATGCGCTGACCTCGTGATCGCATCGGGAATTCGACACGTTGTCGTGGGCTGCCGAGATCCCTTCCCCGAGGTTGC
>CANLJX010000180.1 GCA_947491545.1 Deltaproteobacteria bacterium | reverse complement strand
TACAACGAGCAGCAGGCCATCTTTAATCGTGATCTCGATGCCGAGCCCGCCGAACTCTCCCTTAGTTTGAACCTGCAGATCTTGGTAGAAATCTGGGTCGAGGTAGCCGCTGTGCGGGTCGAGTGTTGCGAGAAGCCCCTTGATGGCTCCCTCGACGAGCTTCTTGTTCTCAACGTCAGAGACGTAGTCGCGCTTCACTACAGAGAGAACATCGGTGAACGTTTTGAGCTCTTCAAAGAGGTTCGTCTTAGCACCCTCTTTGGCGCTGACTTCAGGCAGGGACCTTCCGGAAAAAACGAGCGCTACGCCGAAGAGAACGCACACTCCGCTGATAATTTTTTCGCGCGTCGATAGCTTCGACACCATGTCCTACCTCGTTGGAGAGAAACCTGTTGCTTCGGCCACCACCTCAGAGCTCGCACTACTGCAAAGCCTAAGCAGCCGTTCGTTAACGCACCGCTTTAACGCAGACTCTCCGCGCAGCGACCGTCTCGTTTGGATGCAGCGCTGCGGGATTCAGGACCGCGCCTAAGCCATTACTATGAAAGAACAACGCCGCCGATTTTGTTGCTCGGTGGGTCGGGCCTCTCCCCTGCTGACAAGATACGAGAGTGCCATTCTCCTGACAAGGGCTAAGCACTGAATTTGGCGAGGGAAATTCGATGCCATGATGGTCGACAATCGGTCTCCTTCCAGCGCGCGGTCAGCAGCGCCGGGTCTCGGTCGGTTCATCATCGGAGGGAAGACCACTATGAGCCCGGTCAACCCCCATCTCAGGTGTGCCCGGAACCCACTTTTTTACTTGCCAGGTGGGCTCCCTGCGCTAGGCTTCGCTGTCTTTTACGCTCTTCGGGAGTCGAGTATGGCTGGAACACTTTTAGGCATCGATGTCGGCAGCTCATCCGTCAAGGTTTCCCTGGTAGACATCGATTCGGGGAAGGTTCTGACCCACGCCACGAGCCCCGAGCGCGAACTTGAGATAACAGCCCTACAGCCTGGTTGGGCGGAGCAGCACCCCGACCTGTGGTGGGAGCACGCCAGCCGAGCTATCCAGGGGGTCCGTTCGGCCCGTCCTAAGGAGTTATCCGCCCTTAAGGCCATCGGCATCGCCTACCAGATGCACGGCCTAGTACTGGTTGACCGGGAGGGCTGCCCCCTGCGCCCCTCAATAATCTGGTGCGATAGCCGGGCGGTAAGGCTTGGGGCTGAAGCCTTTAAGAAGCTCGGAGAAGAGCACTGCCTAAGCCGCTTCGGAAACTCACCCGGCAACTTTACGGCGGCGAAGCTGGCCTGGGTCAAGCAGAACGAGCCGGAGCTCCTGGCGAAGGCGGCGTACATGATGCTCCCCGGTGACTACGTGGCGTTCAGGCTGACCGGGCGCTTCGGAACCACGCCGCAGGGCCTCTCCGAAGGGATTCTTTGGGACTTCCGCGACGGGCGGCCGGCGGTGCAGGTGCTTGAGAGCTTCGGGCTCCCCTCGTCGCTCATCCCTCCGGTCAGTGACAGCATCGGGGAGTTCGCAACCGTATCGAGCGAGGCAGCTCGCGAGCTTGGAATCCCGGAAGGGGTGCCCGTCTCCTACCGTGCCGGAGATCAGCCAAACAACGCCCTGGCGCTCAACGTGCTTCAGCCCGGCGAAGTTGCCGCGAACGCTGGCACCTCGGGCGTGGTGTACGGCGTGACCGATTCGCTCGGTGTTGACCGAGCCTCGCGCGTCAACAACTTCTTGCACGTCAACAGCACCGAGAAGGCGCAGCGAGTAGGTGTTCTGATGTGCGTCAACGGCGCGGGGAGCTTCTACCGCTGGCTGCGGCAGACCTTCGCGCAGTCTGTCGGGTACGCCGAGCTTAATGCCCTAGCCGCATCTGCTCCGATCGGCGCGCGCGGGGTTGTTGCGCTGCCCTACGGAAACGGCGCAGAGCGCACGCTCGGAAACCGCAGCCCGGGCGCCTCGCTTGAGGGGCTACAGCTCAACATTCACGAGGCAAAGGATATCTTCCGCGCCGCGCAAGAGGGGGTCGTCTTCGCTCTCAATTACGGGCTAGAGATCATGCGCTCGATGGGGCTAAAGCCTCTCCGGGTGCGAGCTGGCTTCGCCAACATGTTCCAGAGCTCCCTCTTCCAGCACACCTTTGCGACAACAACGGGCGTGCCGCTTGAGCTCTACACGACCGACGGCTCCGAAGGGGCTGCGCGTGCCGCCGGAATCGGCGCTGGACTCCTTTCCATCTCGGATGCGTTCAACGGACTTCACCGCGAGGCGACTGTCGAGCCCGACATTGGCGCGCGCGAGGCCACAGTTGAAGCGTACACCCGATGGAAAGAAGTGCTTCAACGACACCTGTAACAAAAACGAGGAGAACCTATGACCAAGAAAACGCTTCACAGCCTCTGCCGCTGGACTTTTAACTCTGGCAAGGGCGGCTTCGTGCCGGGAGACATTCGTCCGGCCTGGACTGCGCAGAAGCTAGACGTGCCTGAGATCATTCGGCTCATATCCTCAAAGATCCGCCCGCGCATTCCCGAACACATCGAGCTTGGTTTCGAGATGCACTACAACACCGAGGTTGACGAGAAGACCGCGCCGGCAGTTGCCGACGCCCTCACCGACGCCAAGATGCACCTTGCAATGATTACTCCGGGGCTGCACTCCCACTACGGCTTCGGTGGCGCTGCGTCACTCGACTCAGCGGAACGCGAGGAGGCCTCTCGTATTAGCTGCGGCACAGTCGACCTTGCCTACGGGCCGCTCAAGAAGAACTGGCACTCCGATGCGACGAAGGCCCCTACCCTCGTGCTCTGGAACGGCTCGTACGGTTACGACCTCGCGACGCCGGCTATCCGCCACATGTACCAGAACCTGAAGGAGAGCGTGGCTCAGCTCTGCGCCTACGAGGACAAGAAGGGAGCACAGCTCTACTGGGGCATCGAGCCGAAGCCGAACGAGGGGCATCCAGCGATGCTTCTGCCTACGGTTGCATCGGCGATCCTGTTCTGGAAGCGGCTCAAGGAGGAGTTCGGCGTCAACATCGAGAAGCGCGGGCTCAACAAGGAGTTCGGGCACTCTGAGATGATCGGGCTCGATGCGGTGTACGACACGGTCGAGGAGCTCGACAACAAGGCCTGCACTCATATGCACCTAAACAGCCAGGGCTACAACGATGGCATCACCATCGGCGGCCCGGGCAAGTACGATATCGACCATGGCTGCAAGATAACCGGCATGAACATCGCCATCGCCGCGCTCGTCGGCGAGGCTGGCTACGACCGCTGGTACGGCCACGACATGCAGCCCCGCCCGTACGACAACGAGGCCCAGGGGATCGACCGCGTCATCCGCAGCATCCTCTCGTGGGACGCTTGTCAGAAGGCGGCGGCAGAGCTAAACCTCAAAGAGATGCTCAAGGCGTACTCGGTGCGAGAGACGGGCAAGGTCGAGGACATGATGCGCCATGCAGTAGTGAGCGCGAACAAGCACTTCGACGCGCTGTACCAAGGGTAGTTCGCAATGGCAGAGCGCCCCGAGATTGGCTCGCGGGCGCACTGCCCATTATGTATCAGAGGAGACGCACGTGGCTGTGGTTGTAGACGATCTTAATCTGTGGTGGCTCGCCTGCGAGAGCTTTGTGGGCTTAACGATGCTGTTTCTGCTTCTGTACTGGCACGGCCATTGGCAGCTGCGCATCGGGCTGCGCTTCCAGAGAGAGCACGATCGCCTGGTCGGCAAGGGTCGCGTTAACTCGGTGTTTTTTCAGTTTTACATCTCGATGGTTCTATTGGCGGCTGTGCACTTGGGAGAGATATTCCTGTGGGGGCTTTCGATTTTCTTCCTTGGCCTGCAAGATTCCCTTCGAGGGGCATTGCTCCTTGCTGGCAGCACGTACACTACGGTTGGCTTTGAGGCTGACACCATGCCAGCGGGCTGGACGTTCTACCCGATTTTTATTGCAGTCTCTGGGCTCTTCTCCTTCGCCTGGACAACAGCGCGCATGATGGGAATGTCAGATCTATCTCGGCAGGCATTTTTCCAGAAGCACAAGATTCCTGTTGAGATGTGAGACTCGTGCATATGCGCGAAAAAATGGGAGCAACATGCTCTGGAAGAGGCATGCGCAGCCTCAATGCAGTTCGTAGCGGCCGATAGCATTCCTCATCTTCATCCTAATCTTCATCCCAATCCTCCTCTTTCTCCTGCACCTGCACTGGCTCCTGCTCCTAATCAGAACATTTCCGAGGAGGCCGACGAGATTCGTGTCGGAATACCCGGATGAGGACTAGGAATCCGGTTCAAGTGCAGGAATAGGAGAAGAAGAAGGAGGTCATTCCTTAAATAGGCTTTGCGGATAACTAGGGTTCAAGTGGCCTGCGGGCGGTTTGTTCGAGACCGGAACCGATGCCGTTACCGGTGCCGTTACCGGGCAAGACGTGTCGCGGCATGTGGTCCACGAACCGGGAGCGGCAACGAACGGCTCCGGCAACGGCTCCGGTTCCGGCTGCGGCGCCGAAGCGAATAGCGAGTAGCGACGGATCCAGTTCACAAAGAGGGCAGCGAGGAGGCTGCTCCGTTGTGCCCCCTCGCCGCCCTCGCCGCTCTCTTTGTGCTACCCCCTAAGCCGGTCACGTGAACGTACCCGCCCAAGCCATTCCTGCCGCTAGCAACAGATTGAGGTTTACAA
>CANLJX010000179.1 GCA_947491545.1 Deltaproteobacteria bacterium | reverse complement strand
TCCATCGGCTCGACTTTTACTCGGTTCCTGAGCTGTCCCAGATCGTCAGCCGTTCGGCAGGAATCCTCAACATTGGCTGCATGCCGGAAGCTGCAACAGAGATCGCGTCTCGGGCACGCGGCACACCAAGAATCGCGAATCGTCTCCTCAAACGGGTTCGGGATTTCGCAGAAGAGTGTGCGGGCAGCGATATTACCCCCGACGTCGCCAAGCAGGCGCTCGACCTGCTTGAGATTGACCAGTGTGGGCTCGACCGCACAGACCGCGCGTTCCTGGCGATGATCATCGACAAGTTCGGCGGCGGGCCGGTCGGAATTGAGACGATTGGCGCGGCGCTCGGTGAGGATAGTGAGACGCTTGAGGATGTCTTTGAGCCTTTCCTGCTGCAGGAGGGATTCCTCGCCCGCACTAAGCGCGGCCGGGAGGCTACAGAGCGCGCGTATCGGCACCTAGGCCGGCCAATCTCTGGTCGGAGTGGGCAGGGGACGCTTTTCGCAAAGGAGTAACTGGTGCGCGGGTTCTTGCTGTTTCTGATCGGAGCCCTCGGCGTGACTGAGCCCTTTATGGTCGTTCGGTGGGCGTCACCGGAGCGCCAGAGCGTCTCTATCGATGTGCCGGGGCTTCAGGGCGACGTTGACGAGTGCTTGGCAGAGGGGCGACAAGCAAGAGTCAGGCTTGAGATACGGCTCTGCCGAAAGCGTAGCGCTTGGCTCGATCGCTGTGAGTACGCTCGCTCAGAGCTGCATACCGTCGAGTTCGACGGCATTACAGAGAGCTACCGTGTCGTGTCAGACCGCTTCGGCGATGTGAGCGAAGCGACGGCGGTTGGGCTTCCGGTGCGGGAGAAAGCTGTTGACCAGGTGCTGCGCTCGGAGAGCTTGCCCCTCGCATTTTTGGCTCGAGAAACCCCAGGGCTCTTACAAGACCCCGGTGCGTACATCTCTGTGCGAACTATATTTCGCTGCAAGGGAGCGTCGACCAGGACATTCGCGCACCTCTCCCTTTTCCTGTCGCTGGGGTTGGTCAATACGGTTGAGTCGACCTCAGAGTGGAGTGACTTTTCGCTCTTCTCGGCGGTCGAAGAGAGCTCAGGCGCTTCAGAATGAGGACCTTCGTTTCGATAGTTCGGAAGCTCCGCTGGGTGCTTGTTGCCAGCGGGGTGCTGCTCGCGCTGCTGGCATTTTCAGCAATCCTCGACTGGCGCACTGAAGACGACTCCTTCGTCAGCAACCTGCTCGTCTTCTTCCTCGTAAACCTCAACGTTCTGGCGCTGCTCGTGCTGATCGTCATGGTGGGACGCAACGTCGTCAAGCTCATGTTCGAGCGCAAGCGAGGGATACTCGGCGCCAAGCTTCGCTCCCGACTGATGGGGGCATTTGTGCTGATCGCCTTCGTCCCAATGGGGCTCTCGTTCTTGGTCGCCAGCGGCCTGATCAGCGAGGCGATGGAAGACTGGTTTAGCCCGCAGATAGAGTCGAGCGTCACAAACTCGCTTACGATAGCGAGGCAGTACATGTCGAGCGTCAAGGTTGAAGTAAAGGCCGCGGCAGGACGAATTCGGGCCGACCTTGCCCATCGCGGCGCTCTCGATGCGGATTATCTCTCGGGCTTGCAGGAGCATTTCGAGAGCCTGCGCCAGCTCAACAACCTGTATTCCGTGAAGGTGGTCGACAAAACCGGCAAGGTCTTGCTTGAAGCCTCGCATCCAACCGCGCTCGTAGAGTCGTTCGGTGAGCCCCCTCTCGATGAGGATGCCCTTCGGGCGGCTGGTGCTGGTGAGGAGCAGCTGCGTATTGAGGAGCGCGGAGCTGGGCAGTTCATTCGTTACTATACGCCGGTTCGAACCCGTGTAGTGGTGGCTTCGTACCGCATGGATCCCGAGGTGGTGCACGCGGAAGGGGTGGTGCAGGATGCGTTTAACGAGTACGAGCAGCTCAAGTCACGCAAGCACCCGCTTAGGGCGAATTTCTTCCTGACGCTTGCGCTCTTCAACCTCATGACGCTCTTTGGGGCGATCTGGATCGCATTTTTTGTCTCGAAGCAGATTACCGGGCCTATACAGAAGCTCGCTGAGGGAACTCGGGCAGTGGCGCGTGGCAACTACGACTTCGAGCTGCCGCCGATGCGCGACGACGAGATCGGATATCTCGTCACATCCTTTAGCCAGATGCTCCAAGACTTGCGCCGGTCCCGCGATGAGGCAGAGCGGCGAGGGGTCCTCATAGAGACTATCCTGGCAAACCTGGCCGTGGGCGTCGTCGCGCTCGACAACGAGCAGCGCGTCACGACCGTAAATAGCGCTGCTGGGGCGCTGCTGCAGGTTGACCACGTCAACTTTACGGCAGGGGCGCACCTCTCTGAAGTGCTGCGTGCTGAGGATTTCGGAAAGATTGGGCCGCTTCTCGATGCGCTTGGTGGCGACGGAAATCGCGTCGCGCCGGCAATTGCGGAAGCTGAGACGCGAATTGAGAGCGGAGGCAGGGAGCTCATCGTCGTGGCAACGGCAGGGCGAATCGTGTCGGGTGAGGGCGCGCACCTAGGTTACGTGCTGCTGCTTGATGACGTTACCGAGCTCTCCCGCTCCCAGCACCTTGCAGCGTGGCGAGATGTGGCACGTCGTATCGCTCACGAAATCAAAAATCCGCTCACGCCTCTCCAGCTCTCAGCACAACGCCTAGAGAGACTGCTTAAGTCGAGTGAGCAATCGGAATCTGTCGCCGAATCAACCCGCTCGATCGTTGAGCACGTAGAGATTATCAAACGCCTCGCCAACGAGTTTTCTGAGTATGGGCGCATGCCGACAGCGCAGTTTACGCCAACCGACCTGGAGGCTTTGCTGAGGAACACAGTGCAGAGCTTCACGGCGGAGCACCAGGGAGTGACCTTTACACTCTCGGTCGATGGGAAGATCCCCGAGATGTTGATCGATCCTGAGCAGATCCGGGGAGTGGTGCGGAATCTTCTCAACAACGCGGCAGCTGCCGCGCTTGGAGCCAGAGGCGGCAATAGTGCAGCAGTTGACGTAAAGCTGTCCTTTGACCGCAAGAGCTCTCGTGCGCTTTTGGAAGTGGCTGACAACGGCCCGGGAGTTCCAGCCGCTGACAAGAACCGGATCTTTGAGCCCTACTTCACCACCAAGAAGGGCGGAACGGGGCTTGGGCTAGCGATCGTCAGCACAATTATCGCCGACCATCAGGGTGAGATTCGGGTCTTCGATCGGCAGCCGAGCGGCACACGGATGGTAGTGGCCCTTCCGCAGCACCCCCAGCCCAGCACCCTTCGGCGAATTGCTGCATTGCCTGCCGAATGATGGCGGCCGCCCACCCCAACGAGCGCCTCATTTGCTGGACGCGGCAGGGCACTGAGAGCCTCTCAAGGCGCTCCCAGGCTCACAGTAGACTGCGAAAAATCTGTGTGTTGCCGATACCCTAAGCGGCTGCCGAGCTCAGCATTAGATTTCGATGATGTTTTCGTTTGGAGCCCCAAGGCCAGTCCCGCTATACTGGTGAGACGGAGTTAGACGCGCACTTTCCCCTGTTCCGGCCGCTTATCGGACCGCCTCAGTCGTCTTCTCTCACTTAAGTGGTTTCCTTCTCTCGTCCCTGTCCGGCGCCCGCGCAGTAAGCCTTATATGCGGATCTCGAGGGCGGCAGGAACACGCTCACGCTCTTATTTTGTTTCAAGCGTGAAAAACGCCCGGATGCGCTCCACACGCTTGGGGCTGCCAATCCGTTTCTGCGAGGTGCCTAGTTTCTATGATCCCAACCCAAACCCTAAGCCGATTCATTCACTCAAAACGTCGACTGTATCCAGACAGCACCGGCGAGCTCTCCGACCTGCTTGTCTCAATCTCTCTTGGCGTGAAGTACATAAGTCAAATGGTTGCAACCGCAGGCTTCAAGGGGCTTCACGGCTACACCGGCAAGACGAACTCTCACGGTGAGGAGACTCGCAGGCTCGACGAGGAGGCCGACGAGGTTTTGGTTGAGCTGCTTGGCTCATCGCAGCACTTTGGCCTTCTGGTCTCAGAAGAGCGAGACAGCGTGATCGAGACGCAAGCAGCTACAGGCGAGGGAAAGTACGTCCTGGCATTTGACCCGCTGGATGGGTCATCAAACATCGGGTCGAGCATCCCCACAGGAACGATCTTTTGCATCTTCCGGAAGAAAGATCTCTCCCGGCCTGCGTCTCATGAGGACTTTCGACAGGCCGGCTCAGAAATCGTAGCTGCGGGCTACTCGGTGTATGGGGCCAAGACCTCATTCGTGTACTCAACTGGCTCAGGTGTGCACGGATTCACGCTAGACCCAAGTTTGGGGGAGTTCGTGCTTACGGATGAGAACATTCGCATCCCCACTCGTGGATTGATCTACAGCGTAAACGAGGGGAACACAGCCTACTGGGGTGACGGCGTGAAGGAATTCGTCCGCCAGCTCAAGAGCCCGGATGCTGCCTCTGGCGCCCCGTACACGGGCAGGTACGTGGGATCCCTTGTGGCGGACTTCGACCGAACGTTGCGGAAGGGGGGGGTCTTTCTCTACCCAACCGATTCGAAGCGCCCAAACGGGAGGCTTCGGCTGCTGTACGAGTGTATGCCTCTAGCATTCATTGCCGAGCAGGCTGGCGGCCTAGCTCTCAACGGTCCCGATAACATTCTCTCGCTCGTTCCCGAGGACATTCACGAGCGCAGC
>CANLJX010000178.1 GCA_947491545.1 Deltaproteobacteria bacterium | reverse complement strand
AAAGCCGAATTTTGCAGCTCGCTGCTGCGCGGTCGGCAACGCGCCCACTACTCCGGCACGAGCCCAACCGAGCGCTCGGGCAAGATCCTCTGCGCTTGGGTAAGCCGAGCGCGCCTTGCGAAGCTGATCGAAGGCTAGCCGCAGCTTCCCTCCCAAGTGGCTCGGGAATCCAAGGATGACAGCACGGCGGAACTCGCCTCCACGGTGCCGTTTGGCCGAGCCAAGGACGCGGGCGAACTCTTCTTGCGTCATCTCATGGCCGTCGCTGCGGAGGGCTTCACGAACCTCGGCGCCAAATGGACGACGCCCGAGGAGTGCCCGAAGCTCCTGAATCTTGTCCGTGACGATCCTCTGAGCCTGCTTGGTCAGAGTGTGCTCGCTTGTGAGGCCCACCTTGAGGCGCCTCAGGCGCCGATGCAGCGTGTCGAGAGCGATGTTCGCTCCTGGGATCGAATCCAGGGCGGCCCGCTGCACTTCCTTAAGGGTCGGTGCACGCCGGAGCTGTGAAGCCCCCTCTTTTACAACTCGCAGCAGGTCGTGGTCGTAGATACCCGAGCCGAACGTCACGGAAAAACCCATCTGCTTGTCGCTGCCTAGTGAACGATTGAGCCTTTTTGCTCTCATCCAGACAGCGTCGGGCGAGGCTCGAACGAGAGAGATGAGATTGAACTCTGCTGCAAGCTCCTTAGCCGTTGGCGGCCGGTTAAGCTCGCAGCTCAGGCGCCGGTGAGCCTTAGGGAGTATGTAGTCCGCCGGATCAAAGCTTGAGGAGTGCTTGAGACCGCGCAAGCTTGGAGTGCTCTTGAGTCGGTACGTAAGCACCTTATGGCTGATCCTGTGCCCTCGCGCCCGAAGGTAGTGCTGTATCAGGGCTACGCTTGGCTGCCTCTCGATTCCACAGAATTCAAGGTACCCAACCGATTCCTGGTGCGCTCCCCGAATCACCTCAGCGGTGAGGTCTTTCCGTCTGCGACTTACAGAGAAGGATTGCCCTCCAGCCGATTCAGCCTGGCGCAGGTGCTTAAGGATATTAGTGAGCGATGTGTCAGTCACCGCGTGTCCCAGCCGGTGCACCAGCCCTTTGAGCTCTCTTACAGTTGGCGGCTCTTGATGAAGGCGCCGGAAGGACTGGTACGCAGCCGCCACTACCGCCTGTTCTCGGAAGAAGGCGCGGTCAGTTGTGAGGAGAACTCGCTTCTCGGACGGCGGGAGCCGCTTATTTAAGTTGAGAAGAATCTGCCTGAGCCGGTCCTTTGAGAGCGCCTCAAGTGGAGTGCTCATCATCGACGCCCGAAGCTCGCGCAAGGTCGGCATGCGCTCAAGCCTGTCTCGTGCCAGCTCAAGAACGGACACGAAGGTCCGCTCCTGGTCCGTGCGGCAAACTCCGCGCAGCACCGCCCCGCTCTCCGTAGCGCTCCTGAGCCCCTCCCGACCGGGTCCGCCCGTCCTACGTGCCACGTGGGACAGGTTCGGTGGCCGCAGTGGTGCACTAGCGCCACCAGCACTCAGCTGGCTCTGCGCTCGTTGTTTCTCTGTGCGACCGCGCTGATCCATCGGCGCAATTCTTTAGCGCGATATTGGGTTTACCGCAATAAAACAGGCCCTACGTGTCGCGAAGAGGAAGCAGTTGTCGCTTTCAGTCTACTTTCCGGGCGACCTAGCCACAGAGGCTCTCAAGGTCAGCCTTGAGCAGGTCATTTAGGCCGTCGAAAGAGCCATTGGACATCACAAACACAACGTCCCGAACCTCGCTCGCGCCTGCTGTCGGTTTTACGTCGCTCCAGATGTGTTCTCGAATAGCTTGCACATCTGGCAAGCATGCCGATGGCACACCCGAGGCAGTTATCTCGTCGCTTAGCGCCCCTACCTCGATCAGGTCTACGCCCGAATCGATCGCCCGCGCGGTCACGTTCTTGAGTACCACCCTATCTGCTCCCTTAAAGGCAGCGACGTAGTCGTTCTGGAAGACCTTGCGGCGGCTCGTGTTCGAGCGCGGCTCAAAAACTGCCCAGAGACGGGCCTTCGGGAACGACTCCCGAACCGCTTCGACGGTCTGCTGCACAGCCGTGGGGTGGTGCGCGAAGTCTTCGATCAGCACTACCCCGCCCTTCTGAAGCTTCACTTCCTGCCGCCGCTTGACCGCCCTGAAGCCCTCAAGGATCGCCACCGTCTTTGCAGTATCGAGGCCAACGACGTGGGAAACGATCAGCGATGCGAGCGCGTTGCGCGCATTGTACTCCCCAACGATCGGCAGGTTCATGACCACCTCACCGAGCCCCGGGCCACGAACTGTCACGCGCTGAGACATGCCCACTGAGTCGCGCTTCACTATCGCGAAATCAGCCTCTGCATCTCGCCCGAACGTGACGATTGAGCACTTGGCCTCCTTGCGCCACTCCGCCACAAGCCGCTTCACGCGCGGAAAGTCGATGCAGCACACGGCGGTGCCGCCAGCTTTCAGTCCGAGTACGAGCTTAGTGAATTCCTGCTCGATTACCTCAACGTTTGCGTAGATATCAGCGTGGTCGTACTCGATCGCATTCACCACAACCGTGTCTGGCGTGTAGAAGGAGAACTTCGGAACCTTGGCGAAGAAGGCGCTGTCGTACTCATCCCCCTCGACCACTGAGAACCCGCCTTTTCCGACCTCGAGGCTGTTCGGCAGTCCCTGGGCGATGCCACCAACAAAGTACGAGGGCTGCTTCCCGCTCTCAACAAGAATGGTTGCGATAAGGGCCGTGGTCGTCGACTTGCCGTGCGTGCCCGTCACTACGACAGAGTGCTTCCCAGCGATTGCTGTCTCTTGCAGGAGCTTCGGGAAGCAGGTGTATGGGAGCCCCAGCTTCTCTACAACGTCTACTTCTGGAGTTCCGTAGCTGATTGCATTTCCGATCACGACGAGAGCCGCGTCAATAGGCACATGCTCAGCCGCGTAACCAGTCAACGTCTTGACCGCGGACTTGGCGAGCAGGCTCTTCATCGGCTCGTAGAACTCCTTGTCGCTTCCTGAAACCGCGAAACCGCGCTCAGCTAGGGCAACCGAGAGCTGCGCCATGGCTACGCCGCATACTCCAATCACGTGAATCTTTCCTCCCGGCTTAATGGAAGTAAGGCTAGTCGTTCGCTCGACTGAGAAGAAATCTTTTGGCATGGTGGACTAGTGAAAGAGGGATAGGTACACAAGCTTAAAGCGCGGGACCTGAACAACGAAGAACCCCCCGTTCGAACGACGAAACACGTAGCTGCCTTTCATCGATCCGATCGGGTCTTGAATCACGACACTGCTGGTGTACTCAAAACCTGCACCTGGCTCGATCACCGGCTGGACCCCAACAACACCGGCCCCGGTCACCTCACCAACCTGCTTCTCGGCTGACTCAATCACCCAGTGCCGCTCCATAAGCTGAACTGTGTCCTCTGAGTCGTTAAGAATCGATATTTGGTAGGCGAAGGCGTAGACGCCCTCTTCCGGCTTCGACTCGCTTTCAAGAGGGGACGGCTCAACCGAAACAGTTATTTTTGCGGTGGTTTCCGTAAAGGATCGCATCTGCAAACTGTAGCCTAGAAGGCATGTGGGGTGAAAGCGAATTTGTAGCCTATTAGAGCGCCACTCAACAGCGCTCGAGCTTGTTGCCGAAACAAGGAACTCCAGAGAAAAGGGTTCCGGGAGGAAGGAGCTGTGAGCAACCTTTCAAGCGGAAGCTTGGCGCAAGGATAAAGGTTGCCCTAAATCCTTGCGCTTCGCGTTCACCTGAGAACTGGCTTTGACGCCTAGTTCTCTATTTTTTAATCTCGGCGCGTACGATCGGGACAGTTTTTGGGGCCTTAATAGACACCCTAATCTGTCCAGGAAGCACTTCAACGAACTGAATCACGACTGAGTCGGGGATGGAGAGATAGACCTCATCACCCTCGAACTGGGTGAAAGAGATGGCTCCATTCGGACCAACGAGAGCCACATCAACGTGGCTGGTATCGATCGCGATAACTTCTACCGACCACTTGTCACCGATCCAGAACTTCTCTCCCGGTTTTCGGGCGAGAACGAGATTTCCAACTTCAACCTTTTGTCCGGCTACCAGCATAGCAAGTTCCTTTCCTGGAAAGCTGGTGAAGTGGTGCTCCGCTTGGTGCTTAGCAGCACAGCAAAAACGGGCACCTTTTCCGAATAAAGAAAACCTGTACGGCTCCTTCCTCCGGCGTATGGGAGGAGAGCCCCGATTGTACCCAGATAGCAAAAAGCTAATCAAATCGGGCTTTTTTCGCGTTTTTTGTGGTACCCTACAAGCAGCCGTGGTAGCCCTTTATAAGTGCGAAACTATTACCCTCTTCTGTCAACGCTAGCTCCCCTCTTTCCTTACAAGACGGAAGTTTCCGCCCCCCTCTTGGCCCCCGAAATCAAGCGAATTTGGAAGCAGGTGCTCCGCTCGCAGCACTGGAGCGAGCTGCGCCAGAGTCTGCACTCAACACAGGCACAGCGGCTTGGCTGCAGCAGCCTCGACCTGTCCGACGACACCATCTCCGCCGTGCTTACTGCCGATGCTTCACACAGCATGCTGAAGGAAGCCGCGTGGGCTCTTCGCCCATGGCGAATTGGGCCGTACCGCCTCGGCGAGCTTGAGATCGACGCCGAGTGGCGCTCTCAGCTCAAGTGGCGCCGCCTCGAAGCTCTGCTACCAAAGGAGAGCGGGCTGCGTATCGCCGATATCGGCTGCAGCAACGGCTACTTCCTCTTCAAGCTCGCTCAGTACCAGCCGGAGCTAGCGCTGGGCTTCGACCCAGTTGACCGCTGCTGGCTCCAGTTCGCGCTCCTGCAACTGATCTTTAGGCTGCCGAACCTTGCCTTCATTCCAAGCGGCCTCTCCGCTCTAGCGGCGTTTCCGGAGTTCTTCGACCTAATCCTGTGCATGGGAGTCATGTACCATCAGCGAGATCCTCTGGCCGCAACGCAGCAGCTCTTCCGCGCCGCACGTCCGGGTGCCCGCGTGCTT
>CANLJX010000177.1 GCA_947491545.1 Deltaproteobacteria bacterium | reverse complement strand
GGGTCCCACCAGCTGAGGTGACCGACCGTGCCACGGTACGTCACGACCGGGACACCCGTGCCGATTAGGCCGACGTTGGCAGCTGAAAGCCCGGCGTTCGAGAGAGCGTAGATTACATCTGGCTTCCAATCGCGAACGAAGCGACGGAGCCGTAGGATTCCGAGGAGGTCCAGGCGGCTGGATAGCTTGAAGGGTCGCACATCGACGCCCGCTTCGCGCAGCATAGCGGAGTGCGAGTTCTCGTCGCTTCCCAGCACAATCACCGAGTCCCCAAGGTCTTGCAGGCCTCTCAGAATGAAAGATTCCGGGCGGTCGAGCGCCTTGCAGACAACGAGGATCCTCATGGCAAGTTTTTTTACCGCTCTAGCAAGGAAAAAGGAAGCCGGCTATTTCGCGCATGGTCGGTTAGGGCGGTGGCTCATCCAAGTGGCTGCGGCCCCGGCATGAGGCGCTCAGTTCAAGGTGCTCTGCGAAGAATGCCGCGCGCTTAGGCCCAATACCGTGAACGTGAAGGAGAGCGTCCTGTGGGGCGAGCTCAGGGGTGAGACGCGCGAGCGTATCTGCTGATGCCAGCAGTTCGGCCGCAACGCGGTCGGTGACTCCTGGCAGCAGTTCGAGGTCGTTGGCGTTTGAGCACAGGAGCGGCAACAGCCGCCCCCGGGCGAGCAGGCTCTCGGCGTCAGTGTGGCTTCTGCGTGCGGCACTGAGCAGGGGGTGAGACGACCTCGCAGCGACGAACCTGCTGCAGTCGCGCAGGGCAATCGTGATGCTTAGCAGGGACGCAAGAGAGATGATTCTCCACCGCATGTCTTACTGTTCGGCGGATTAAACTCCCCAGTTTCGCCGAAGGCTACTTTTCTGTTGAGGCTTGCAGGTGCACGACCTTCTGGCAATGAACACTAAGCAACTTTGTTAAGCTTTCCCTTGCGCGGCTGCTCCGGTGACCCGTGGCGGTCATCTTCATCACTCAACGACTGGTCGGCAAAAATTCCCTCGGTGCGCTTCTCCTCGCTGACGGCCCGATTCTTGTCGTCGCTAGCTCGTGTGGCGCTGCTCTGTGCCCGAGCCTGGTTCTGGTTCGTCTGGACACCAGCGGTCTGCGCAGCCTCAGTGAAGCGAATTTGCTGCGCGGGATGGGCAGTGCCCAGCACCTGCGCGCTTGCCACTCCGATGCTTTGCGTTGGTACGGGAGCCATTGTAACCTCTCGGGAATAGAGTGCGCCGAGCGGCGCCAACCCCTCCTACGGAGGAAGTCGGCACGTATTGTCGGAACGCCTTAGTATCTGGGGCTAAATTCCTGTGTTAATAGATTGCGACGCCAACGCTACGTACCTGCCCGACGAAGAACTTCGGGGGGTTATATCGCAATTCCTCGGCCGGTGCGGAAATCCGAGCTCGCTCCATCGCCATGGTCAGCGGGCGCGTGCGGCGCTTGAAGACGCGCGGGCCGTCATGCGCAACTTCGTTGGCGCTCGACCGAACGATCAGATTGTTTTCACCTCCGGCGCATCAGAAGCAAACAACACTGTCGTAGCCGCATGTGGGGCAGCCCCGAATGCTCAGCTTGTAGCCAGCGCCGTGGAGCACCCGTGTGTGCTTGAGCCGCTCAGGCGACTGAGCGCGCTCGGCAGGGAGGTCTCTCTCGTGCTCCCCGACCGGGGTGGCCGAATCGATGCGCACAGCGTATCAGCGAGGCTCTCGCCGACGTGCGCCTTGGTTTCGATAATGGCGGCGAACAACGAGACAGGTGTGCTAAATCCTGTTGCAGAGATAGCGAGAGCTGCCAGAGCCGCAGCCCCGGAAGCCTTGATCCACACTGACGCAGCGCAGCTTCCGGGAAAGACTGAGATTTCGTTCTCTGATCTAGGGGTCGACTGCATGACGATCTCGGGCCACAAGTTCGGCGCGCCCTCTGGCATCGGAGCGATCGTTGTGCGTGATGGCGTGCACCTTGAGCCATTCATTCTCGGGGGCCCTCAAGAGGGGAAGCTGCGGGGCGGCACTGAGAATGTGTTGGGCGCCTGTGCGATGGCTGCTGCGGCCCAAGCCGTAGCTGCCTCGTTCGCAGAGCGGGTGCGTCGGATGCGTACCCTGCGCGACCACTTTGAGAAAATTGTTGGGGAGCTAGTCCCAGGGTGCGATGTGAATGGGCTATGGCACGAACGGCTGCCTAACACATCGTCCCTCTTTGTGCCTGGGGTCCGTGCCGATGACCTGGTTGTTGCGCTAGATCTGGAGGGAATCCTCGTTTCGGCCGGGGCTGCTTGCTCCTCTGGCAAGCCGGGCCCATCGCACGTGCTCCAAGCCATGGGGCAATCCGATGAGCGTGTCTCAAGCACCGTACGGATAAGCTTCCGCGGCGACAGCGAGCTGAACGTTGCTACGCGCGTGGCCCAAGCGGTTGCCCGCGCATCGGAGAGGATGCGCCGGCAAGCCTAAGCCGCTTAAGAGCCTGAGATGGCAGGGGCAGGAACGAGGGGCCGCGGCTGTGTGCAATTCGCCCTCGGATACGGTACATTTTTGGGAATGCCTGATGCTAATTCACCGACACAAGTCAGCAGCCGCTCCGTAGTAGTGGCCATGTCCGGAGGAGTAGACTCCTCTGTTGCCGCATACCTGCTGTCGAAAGCCGGCGAAAAGGTGGTTGGCGTCTCGATGCAGGTGTGGGACTACAAGAAGAACTCAGCGGAGAACTCCCGCGCGACGTGCTGCAGTCCGGCAGACTTCTGTGATGCGCGCAGAGTGGCGGCAGCACTTGAGATTCCCTACTACGTGGTCGACTTTGAGCGCACCTTCGAGCGAGAGGTAATTGAGAGATTCGTCGAGACCTACCGGCAGGGGCTCACGCCGAATCCGTGCATTGACTGTAACAGCAAGGTCAAGTTTCGTGAGCTGCGGGAACGGGCAGCAAGTTTTGGCTGCTCCCATGTAGCCACTGGGCACTACGCCCGAATAGAGCAGAGCGCTCAAGGGTATCGGCTGCTGCGCGGCAGAGACGGCGAGAAAGACCAGAGCTACTTCCTCTACACATGCCGGCAGGATGAGCTGCAGCGAACGCTCTTTCCTGTTGGCGGATACACCAAGGCCGAGATCCGAGAGATCGCCCGCGAGGCTGGCCTAGTCACAGCAGAGAAGCCTGAGAGCCAGGATATCTGTTTCGTTGCGGGCAGTGCGCACGACTTTGTGGCAAAGATTGGCGGCCGTAGGCCTCGTGGCGCTTTCGTTACGAAGGACGGGCGCAAAGTTGGCGAGCATGACGGCATCCATCGCTACACAGTCGGCCAGCGCAGGGGCTTGAGCTTGGGCGGGCAGGCAGAGCCGCTCTACGTTGTGGATATCGACCCAGCTTTAGAGCAGGTAGTAGTAGGCAGCAGGGAGGACCTGAAGCGAGAGAGCTTCAAGGTAGGAGAGCTGCATTGGGTGGCTCCCGAACAGCTCCAAGCGTCGCAGCGTGACGCGCACGCGAGAGAATTCGAGGCAATCGTTCAGGTGCGCTCAAGGCACCGTGGAGTTAAGTCGAGGGTGTTGGTCGCTGCTGACGGCTCGTGCCGAGTTTCGTGGGTCGAGGATTGGGCCTCAGTGTCGCCAGGCCAGGCGGCTGTCTTCTATGATCTGAAAAACGAAGAGGTGCTGGGCGGCGGGCGCATCGAAAGGGATGCTTCTCGCTAGTCGCGGGAGCTCTGCAGCTTCAAGCGGTACGTGAGCGCGCTTTCGGTAGCGAGGTAGATGGCAAGAATCGAGAGGGCTGTGTACAGCAGCTCGCCCTGTCCGAGAGCGAGGCCGAGAGCCTGGCCGATGAAGGTCGTAATCACCAAGACCACGACGATGCGCGGCTCTTCCCGGAGCAAGAAAGCTGCAACCATTAAAAATGAGTAGTAGTAGCAGGCAATCTGTGTCGCCACAGGAACTACGGCAAAGCCGAAAGTGGCGAGAACCCAAGGCCGTTTTTCACCCGTAAGGCACCAAAGAAGGAAGCCCAGGAACGCGAGCGTTACGAGGATGAAGAGGGGCTTTCGCTGCTCGAAAGCTGCCCGACGTATCGCCTTGTACGCCTCAAGCTGCTGGAAGTCGTCCCCGCGCAGGATTTCAGCGCTAACTTCTGGAGCCGCCCTGAAGGACGCGACCGATGGGAAGCCCATGTTGTTGGAGAACGGGGAGGCGAGGTGCTTAGCAGAGTTCCGCGCGAACTCTCCATACGCTGAGTATCCTCCCATGCTCCATGCGCCGAGTGGAAGAAGTATCGCTGCGGCCAGGAATGCGCCTAGCATGAGGCGAAGACATTCGCGATCAATGCGCCGTTCCTGTATCGCGCGTATCGTTCCCAGCATGAGGGGCGCGAAGAGGAAGCAGAGCGGAAAAATTCGGAGCAGTGCTGAGCACCCAAGGAAGAAGCCGCCGCGAAGGTGAAAGTTGCGGCGCAGCATGCTTAGCCCGACGAGCAGGCACGCTAGCCAGTCCTGGCGCATAAAACCGCCCCCGGTCCAGTAAAATCGCGCGGGGAAAGTGAGCCCGAAGATGCACGCCGCGTAGCAAGCGACCTCAAGGCCGAAGGCCCACCACACGGCGGCCAGTCCCGCTGCAACCAGCAGCGGATCGATCAAGGCGATGAGCGTCAAGTTGCTTTCGTTTAGCTCAAGGTTGCGAACGAGGGCGCCTGGCACAACGTTCCATGTCGGCGGCGGGTTGTAACCGTAGTCGAGGAGTGAAGCGTTCCACATGCCGATATCAGTGCTCGCGCGGAGAGCTGCTACGTCAGACTTAAACTGGCGCCAGCGCTCCGGCGAGAAGTGCGATGGACAGTCGCGCATCCGATCGTCGAGCTGGTAAGCGAAGACGATTTGGTTGGTGGCGAGATCCTGAACACGTTGCTCCTGCATGTTGAGCCAGTCAGGGCGATCCTCGCGCAGCGCCTGGAGCGTGCAGTCGTACAGCCGAGTGTAGCGCAGTTCAGGGGCGTTCTTCGCGCCCAAGAAGTAGTGCAGCAGCTCATGCC
>CANLJX010000176.1 GCA_947491545.1 Deltaproteobacteria bacterium | reverse complement strand
CTTCCCCCTCTCTGCCCTCGCCGCTCTCTTTGTTCCCATCCCCAAGCAGCTCGCCCCCCAAACGTGAACGCACCCGTCCCCGCTCCAGCCCTCTCACCGCCAGTAACGGCTCTTTGTTCCTATCCCCCACCTAGTAGATAGATCCCTGAATAGTCTTTACCCGTAACTAGGGTTCAAGTGGCCAGAGGGTGGGCAGTTCGGGACCGGAACCGGTGCCGTTCCCGGTGCCGTTCCCGGGCAAGAAGTGTCGCGGCGTGTGCTCCGCTATCCGGGAGCGGCCATGGCAACGGTTCCGGCTGCGGCTCCGGCTTAAAACAAGGGCTTACACAATCTCTGTCCTCGTTTTTGCCGACTCGATCTCACGATGAGCGTCCCTTTTAATCCCTCTCCGTTCATGCACTAATACCCCCCGTTGTAACGAGGAAAGCAGCCGCTCCCTCGCACATGATGCCTACCGCCTCCCTCTGCCACTTATATGTTACTTAGACGCCTCCTCGTCGCCGCCTTCCTGGTTCTCTGCGCCTCTTCAAACACCTTCGCAGCCGACCCATCAGCCCAGCTTCCGCTTGAGGTGCTTCGGGTAACTCCCGAAGGGGAAGGCATAAACGAAGACACGAACGCAGTAGTCATTCAGTTCAGTCGCGCAGCCGTTCCGCTTGGACGCATGGATCGCTCGGCGAATGAGGTCGGAGTGAACATCTCGCCAAGCTTGCCGTGTCAGTGGCGTTGGACCGACACATCGACGCTCTCGTGCTTCCTTCCGAGTAGCGGAAAGATGGCGGCGGCTACGCGCTACAAGGTAACGGTGAAGCCGCAGTTTGACACCACGGTGCGCGAGGCGCTCAAGCGACCAGCAGAGACGAGCTTCACCACCGAGCTGCCTGGATTGCTCTGGCCCTGGATAACTGCCTGGAAGAGCCCCACTGAGCCAGTTATCACCGTAAACCCAAGCCTTCCGGTTGCCGAAAGCGATCTCTATGAGCACCTCGTCTTCCAGGCTGCTGACGGAAAGCGCACCAGGGCGAAGCTGGTTAAGCCGCAGCCCCCAGCGGGAGCGAGCGCAGCGGCCAGCGATGACAGCGGTAAGGAGTGGCTCGCCACTCCAGCCGAACCGCTCGCTCCAGACGCGAGCTACAAGCTGCTTCTCACCAAGGGCCTGCGCGCCTCGGTTGGCGAGCTAGCGCTCGACAAAGATCGGGAATTCCTCAGCCTCTACACCTTTCCGGCCTTTAAGTTGCTCGGGATTGGCTGCGTGTCACTCAAGGGCGATGAGGTCTTTATACCAGTCGGCGAGCCTGCAGGCAGCAAGAAGCGCGAGAGGTGCGACCCACTCAATCGGATAGCGCTCCAGTTCTCTGTTCCAGTCATCGCTGATGGGCTTGCAACAGGCGTCGAAGTCACTCCCGCGCTCACGAAGGATGCCGCTGCGCTGGCTGAGCTGTGGAGAGAGTACGCGCCTGAGGTGAGCGAAGGGGTGATGAACTCAAAAGGGATGCGCTATCCAGTTCCGCTGCCATACGGATTGCGCGCGATCTCGTCCTACACCGTGCAAGCCAAAGCAGACGGAGTGCGAGACATGTTCGGGCGCACACTGCCGAAGGAGGTGACTATCGCCTTCGCAACAGACCACCGCCTGCCGCGCATGGTGCTCGACCACGAGGTGTCTGTGCTGGAGAAGGAGGTCGATACCGAGCTTCCGATAGTCGTTAACAACGTCTCTGCTGTCGAAATCTCCTACCGCACCATTGTCGGTGGGGTGGCTCATGACAACCTCTCAAAGAGCTACAAGCCTTACGATGTTCAGGACATCGCGTACGCGTACCCGATCGGTGTTCGAGAGCTGCTCGGGGGTAGATCTGGTCTCGTGCAGGGCACCATGAGCACGGTGCCTAAGACCTCAGAGGAGCCGCGTGTGTTCTTCTCGCAGGTGACTCCATTCGCGGTGCACGCCAAGCTCGGGCATTTCAGCTCGCTTGTGTGGGTGACCTCGCTCGCAACCGGCTTGCCGATAAAGGGCGCAAAGGTCAGCATCGTTGAAGACACGCTCTCGACACTCTCAGCTACGCCAAAGGTTCTCGCCGTGGGCGAGACTGGCGCCGACGGAGTTTCGCTGCTTCCAGGAAGCGAGTCTATCGACCCGCAGCGGACGCTCGCCAATGTCTGGGAGCGCAACAAGGCGCGGCTCATGTTCCGAGTTGAGCAGGGCGAAGACCTTGCGCTCGTGCCGATCGGGTACGAGTTCGAGGTGTACGGAGAAGGGATCTGGCCTAGCACATCAGAGAAGTACGGCCACCTGCGAGCTTGGGGCACAACAGCTCAGGGGCTCTACAAAGCTGGCGACTCTGTGCAGTTCTCTCTCTGGGTGAGAAACCAGGACGACAAGACCCTCACGAGCGCTCCACGCGGGGAGTACACACTCGAGGTGAGCGACCCGCTCGGGCAGGTGGTGTACACTGTTCCGGGGGTACAGCTCTCTGAATTTGGCGGCTTCCACGGAGAGATGCGCACAGCTCCCTCATCCGCTGTTGGCTGGTACACGTTCACCCTCAAGCCGCAGTTCTCGAAGGTTGAGCTCTCGCCGCTCAGGGTTCTGATCAGCGACTTCACCCCAGCGCCCTTCAAGGTCTCCTCACGGCTCGATCGCGCGCTGTACAGAGATGGCGACGCAGCGAAGCTCATCACGGAAGCGCGCCTGCACGCCGGCGGTCCCTACGCAGACGCGCCGGTTCGGGTGAGTGCCACCGTCGAGGCAACGCGCCTCGTGGCGGCTGACCCGAGCCTCTCGCGCTTCGACTTCGGCTTTGAGGAGCGCAGCAGGGAGGTGTTCAGCGAAGTCGTGAGCCTCAACGCCGCGGGCGACAACGAACTCACTATCGCGATTCCTGAGGCAGACGTCCCCTACGGTGTTCTGCGCGTAGAGAGCGCGGTCAAAGACGACCGAGGGAAATCTGTGGCAACGGTAGCCAGGGCGCCCTACGTCGAAGCTGAGAGATTTGCGGGGCTCGCGTTTAACGGCTGGTACCTTCAGGCGGGAAAAGAGGAGCAGGTAGAGGCGCTCGTGATCGGTCCTGACAGAGCTGCCGCTGCTGGAACTGCGCTGCGGGTCGTGGTTGAGCGCAAAGAGACTAAAGTTTCGCGGGTGAAGAGCGCCGGCAACGCCTACCTACCGAAGGTAGAGTCGACCTGGGTGTCGGTTGCGGAGTGTTCGCTCGTCTCTGGGGCTCTCCCGGTCCCGTGCCGCTTTACGCCGCCGGTTGCGGGCGACTACCGCGTGACGGCGAGCGTGAAAGATGCGCGCGGCCGCGAACACAAGAGCGAGATCTCGCTCTGGGCGGCCGGACGTGGCTTCGTTGCGTGGGACAACGGACCGTCGACGGCGCTCTCTGTCGCGGCAGAGAAGGCTAGCTACAAAGTTGGTGATGTGGCTCGTTTCGTCGTCAAGAACCCGTTCCCTTCTGCACGCGCCCTCTTTACAACGGAGCGCTACGGAATCATCTCTTCGTGGACCAAGGAGCTGACTGACGGCGTTGAGGTGTTTGAGGTCCCGGTTACCCCCGACCACATCCCGGGTTTCTTCTTCTCGGCCGTCATCACCTCGCCGCGCGTCGACAAGCCGATCGAGGGCCAGGTAGATCTCGGGAAGCCAACGTTCCGCATGGGGTACGTTGCAGTTGATGTCACTGATGCTGCCAAGCAGCTTACAGTCGAGGTAAAGCCTAGCGCCCCGACCTACAAGCCACGCGAGAAGGTGAGGGTGGATCTGGCGGTCCGCGGGAAGGGCACAGAGAAAGCTCAAGTGCAGTTCGCGGTCACGGTGCTCGATGAGGCGGTCTTCGACCTGCTCTCGGCGGGACGGGCGAACTTTGACCCGTACAAGGGCTTCTACACGATGGATGGCCTGGACGTTGAGAACTTCAATCTGCTGCGGTTTCTCATCGGGCGCCAGAAGTTTGAGAAGAAGGGAGCGAATCCCGGCGGAGACGGCGGCGGGAAGCTCGACATGCGATCGCTGCAGAAGTACGTCGGGTACTGGAACCCAGCGCTTCCCGCGAGCCCCGATGGCAGCGCGTCGTTTACCTTCGATGCGCCCGACAACCTAACGGGCTGGAAGGTGTTCGCGATGGCGCTCACGAAGAGCGACCAGATGGGGCTTGGCGAGGGGGCGTTCGCTGTCAACAAGAACATGGAGCTGCGCGCGGCGCTGCCGAACATCGTGCGCCAGGGTGACACCTTCTCAGCTCTCTTCACCGTGATGAACCGCACTGATGCTGTGCGTGATATCGCGGTCACGGTGCGCTCTGAAGCGGGGGCGCTGGCAGGCGAGACGAAGAGCGCGACGGTTAAGGCGGAACCCTTCAAGCGCGTGCCCGTCACGCTCGCGCTAAGCGCGAAGGCGGTTGGCGAGGGCACACTGGTTGCAACAGCGAGCGACCTGCTGGGCGAGGATGGCCTCACAGCCAAAGTTGCGGTGCTCCCTTCGGCGCAGGTGACAACTTCTGCCACCTTTGGGAGCTCAGATGGGGCGGCGGTAACGCAGCCGATCTCGTTCCCGGCTGAGATGCGCACCGACATGGGATCCGTAGGCGTTGTCCTCTCTCCGTCAGTGCTCGGTGCGCTCGACGGCGCGTTTGAGTACATGCGCGACTACCCGTACGACTGCTGGGAGCAGAAGCTCTCGAAGGGGGTCATGGCGCTCAACTACCTCTCGCTGCGGGGATACCTTAGCAAGGGAGTGGTGTGGGACGGCGCGCGAGAGATGGCGCAGATGGTGCTGAACGATATGGCCACTCACCAGGCCCCGGGTGGCGGAATGTGCTACTACTCGGCTGATGACGAGCGTGTTGATCTGTACCTTAGCGCCTACACGGCGCTGGCCCTGACCTGGATGAAGGATGGTGGGCTTCTAGTTCCGGCTGAGCCAGAAGCGAAGCTGCTGCAGTACCTTGAAGGATTGCTCAGGAACGACTCAAGCGCGGCTCGCAGCTCGGCTGAGATGCGCTCCAGTGTGCGCGCGGTGGCGTTGGCGGCGCTGGCGCGCCGCGGCATGGCAAAGGCGGCTGATCTGCAGCGTGTTAAG
>CANLJX010000175.1 GCA_947491545.1 Deltaproteobacteria bacterium | reverse complement strand
GATAAAGCGGAAGAAGACCGCAGATCCGAGCAAGTTCACAGCAGCGAGAATTGGGAAGATTCGCAGGAAGGCATCCCGCTCTGGGGTGGATGGAACAGGAGAGTTGTCGCCGCTCATAGAGGCCGCTGCGAGCAGCATGAGCAGTACTGTAGCGGTAATTGCCGACCATACAACGAGCGCCACGCGTTGCGCTTTCTCCAGAGTGAATGGGGGCGGTGTCTCCTCGGGCGTCATGCATGCCATAAAAGCATAACAGTGGACCGTGCCGCTACCGGATTTATCCAGATACATCGGTGCTATGGGGCGAGGCTCAGCTGTTACCCGCACGCCCTGACAGCTCCAGGCTTCGAGCTCTTCCTTGAGCGTCAATCCAATTCATCTGCACCTGGCGTCGCCTGAGCGGCGAGCCCCTCGGCCGTTGCTTGCGTGGCGCTGGTGGATCGCCGATTAAGGCGACTTCCACTTGAACGGCTTCCGCAGGCGAGCCCTCGCGCAAGCGGTACGAGCATGTGAGTGCTCGTCCGACGTAGTGCTCCCACTGGTCATCGAAGCAGAATTGGGCTCCGTGCTCGAGCATGCTGAGGGCGAAGAAAACCGTGAAACCCCGAAGCTCCAGAGTTGTGGGCGTGATGGCGTACGTGGCTCCGGGTTTAGGATCAAGAGCTGTCACGAACCGGTCCGCAAAGCGCATCAGGCTGCAGGAGTCTCGCTTGTGGCTAGCTCCCGGGTCGGGATGGCGAATAGCGCTGGCGAGCACGAGCACGAGGGCGATGCCGCAGGCGCTCAGCCTGCAGCGGCCCGCAGCGAGGCCCACTCGAGGGGAGAGAATCTTTGCCACCCATTCGACGATAGCAACCACGGCAAGGAAGAGCGCCAGCACAATCGGCGCGAGGAAATACGAGATGAGGTAGTCAGCTAGTGGCTGGAAGCTGCGGGACAGCGCCAAGACCGTTACGATCCATGAGACGAGCAGCAGCAATCGCAAGTGAAAGAACGCGCCGCGCTTGGGCGTCGTGACAGCGACGAGCCCAACTAACACCAGGGGCAGGAAGTTGGAGGCATCCTCAGGGAGCCCGAAGAAGATATTGAGCCTCTTCGCAGCTAGGTGCCAGACGGCCCAGAAGGCCCTGTTGAGCGAAGCGGTGCGGTGCTCTTCGAGGAAAGATCGGGCTATCACGCCGAGGTTGCTTTCCGAGCCGAACCGCCACCAATCAGAGAGGGGGCCCCACCACATAACGAGCGAGACTGCGAGTGAAGCTACGAGCGGAAGCGCAACAGCTGACCGCGTGCCGCTCTCGCCGCGGCGCCTCAGGATGGCTGCTCCCAGAGCGTAGAGAAGTGTGGCGGTGAGGAAGGGGGGCGTGCTGATGTGACAGTGGGCTGTGAAGCCTCCGAGCAGACACGCGAGCGGCAGGAACCAGAAGCGCGCATGGGCAAGGTACACGAGCGCAAGCAGGTAGGCGCAGGCCAGGGCCGGCACAGGGCAGGGGTTCCAGTAGTCAAACAGGGTGCGAGGGGTGATCACCACGAAAGCAAGCGCAGGAAGGAGTAGCGCGTAGGTGCGATGAGCTGTTAGCCCCGCCAACAGGAAGGCGGCAAGGCCAAGAGCCGCGCAGTTAAGCGCCAGCACTGCCACGCGATAGCTGTCTTCGTTGGACATGAACGGGCTGAGCACTAAGCCTGCGCCGGCCAGGTAATAGAAGAGCGCCGGGCCAGGATGCCGGAAGCCGGCGTGGCTAAAGGCACCCTCGAAGGCTTCCCCCCGCTTGGCGATCTCGACGCTTAAGTGGGTGTAGGCGCGGTCCATGTTCTTTACGCAGGGAGCACTCAGGGCATGTCGGTTCCAGAGGAGCACCGAGGCGAGCAGTAAAAGTGACCCGAACAGGCTCAGGAAAGCACGGTAGAGCATAGGGTTAATGCGGGCAGAGCCTCTTTCAGCGATCCGACCGGGGGACCCTACCACAGCCTCCCGGCAGCGGGCACCCTCTGTGGGGAGAGGCAGCAGTAAAATGAGGAAGATATTGAGCAGCTGGCCGTAAAGTCAGGTATCGGTTCCGCTGTATTCTCTCTCTGGAAATGGTAGCATCAGAGGCCTGTTTTTTGCACCCGCCCCTGGCCGCCGCCATCGAGGTTGCATCTCCCTTAAGGCTTGAGAGTAATGGCACGAGTGCTGCTTGGTATTACGGATCGGTTCTCCGCTCGCGGGCAGGTCATAGGCACCGCCATCGCTCTCCTCTGCGTCTCGTTTCTCCTAACTGCATACAGCTCGCGTCACCCTGAGGTCGCACAAGTTGGCAGTGTAGTAGTGGGTGAAGCAGTGGCGCCGTTTGGTTCAGCACTTGAGGCCGCCAAAGACGGCACGAGCGCGGCATGGTCTCGTTACGTGCACCTGAGTGGAGTGTCAATCGAGAACGATCAGCTCAAGCAGCGGCTCGCACGCGCAGAGGGTGACCTGGCATCGATGTCAGAGATTGGTCGGGAAAACGCTCGGCTTCGGGAGCTGTTGCGCTTCTCAAGTGAAGCTGGAGTGGCAGGCGTCGCAGCATCCGTCGTTGGCAGCGACCCATCGGGTTGGGTTCGAGGCGCGCTCATCAACCGCGGAACGTCGAGTGGTGTCGACATCGGTATGGCGGTGGTCACTCCGCAAGGAGTCATCGGGCAGGTCGTGGCGGCGAGCCCAGACACTGCGCGAGTGCTGCTTATTACCGACCACTCGTCCGGTGTTGATGCGATTGTGCAGTCGAGCCGGGTCCGCGGGGTGTTGCAGGGTGCGGGAGCTTCGGGGTGCGAACTGCGTTTCGTTACGAAAGATGCAGCGATTAAGCTGGGAGATCTCGTTGTGACTTCGGGGCTCGATCGCGTCTATCCGAAAGGGCTCGTGCTCGGAACGGTTGCCGCTCTGTCCTCAAGTGGCCCGGGCCTCTTCCAAGCTGTTTCGGTTAAGCCGTCCGCGGATGTGCAGAGAGCCGAAGAGGTGCTGGTTGTTGGTGTGCCGAAGCATCTCGATCCGTCGATACCTGGGGGCGCAAGTCGATGAGCACCCCTCGTTTCCTCATCTTTGGGTTCGTTGCACTGGTCCTGCAAGGAGCGCTCTCTCAGCTTGGATTGCCGGTCGTCGTGCTCCCGCAGCTCATGTTGCTGGTGGTGATCGGCGCGGCGTTCTCAGGGAGCACCGTGCCCGGAGTCATCTCAGCCTTCTTGCTGGGCATCGTGCTCGATCTCTCGTCAGCTGTGCTTGTAGGTCCGTGGGCGGGGGCTTTTGTTACGGTGTATGCCGGTCTTGCGCTGGTGTCACAGCGGCTCTTCCTTGAGTCAGGTCTCGTGGCGGCGTTTGTGGCGTTGGTGGCAGCGATCGTAGCAGGCACTTTCTTCGCGCTTCTTAGTCCGCACAGCGACCTCGCTGCGTTAGAGCACGTTGTGCAGATCTTCGGACAGGCTGCGGTCACAGCGGCACTCGCGCCGTGGCTGGTGGCAGTAGTCGCCAAGCCTGGGCAGCGCAGGATGGCCACGTCTGTCCGAAACTCGTCGTCTCTCTCAGCAGCATAGGTTGCTATGGCAGGAATCGAGCGTGGGCAGGCTAACCTTCAGATGCGCGTCTGGGCCGCACTAGCAATCTCCTTCTTGTGCCTTTCATTGCTCGTTGCGCGGCTGTGGTACTTGCAGATCGAGCAGGGCGCGATCTTTCGTGATCGCTCGGAGAACAATAGGCTTCGAACCGTGCACATCCCGGCTGCTCGGGGGTTAATAGTCGACCGACTGGGCGAAGTGCTCGTGCGAAATCGTCCGTCGTTCAACATTGAGCTCGTCTCGGAAGACTGCCCCAATCCGAAGGAGACGATCGAGGCTCTCGCGAGCATCGTTGGGCAGGATCCGGAGGAGCTCAAGGCGCGGCTCGCGAAAGAGGGAAAACGGAGACGGTTTGAGCCGAAGATTATCCTGCGTGACGTCTCCCGAGATGTTGTAGCGCAGGTTTCAGCGCAGCAGCACCGTCTTCCGGGCATCGTCGTTTCGGCCGTCCCAACCCGTGATTACCCGTACGGCGAGCTGTCAGCTCATGTGTTGGGATACATCCGTGAGGTGTCAGGGGAGCAGCTGAAGAGCGCGGCGTACAGCGACTACCTGATGGGCGACGTGGTCGGACAGTACGGGGTCGAGTCGGAGCTTGAGCGGTATTTGCGTGGTGAGCGAGGCACTCAGGGAATCGTCGTCAACGCGCGGGGCAGCAAAATCAGCGAGGCCTACCGCAGCCCGGAGAAAGCTGGCAGCAACGTCACGCTGACGATTGACCACCGAGTACAGATAGCCGCCGATGCGGCTCTTGAAGGCAAGAAGGGGGCGATCGTCGTGATGGATGTGCGCTCGGGCGATATTGTAGCACTGGCGTCTGCTCCGCGCTTTGCCCCGGCGCTCTTCACGTCTGAGATACCGAGGGATGTCTGGAGCGCTCTGGTTGACCCGAAAGGTAATAGACTCTCGAATCGCGCGGTGCAGGGTGCGTTTGCACCTGGTTCAGTCTTTAAGATCTTTGTGGCAGCAGCAGCCCTCTCTGAGGGAGTCGTTTCGCCGAGCGAAAAGATCTGGTGTCCTGGACACCTTAAGTTTGGCAAGCGAACGTTCAAGTGCCATAAGCACTCCGGTCACGGTTCTGTGAATTTGTTTGATGCGATGACTCAGTCGTGTGACGTGTACTTCTATACTGTTGGGCAGCGGCTCGGAGTAGACCGCATACACCACTACGCGCAAGAGTTATTCGGTCTCGGTGAGCTAACAGAAGTTGCCGGACGAGACGAAAACAAGGGAATTGTTCCCTCTACCAAGTGGAAAGAGACCTACTTCAAGCGCGAGGAAGACAAGAAGTGGTACCCTGGAGAGACGCTCTCGGTTGCTATCGGCCAGGGCGCGGTCACAACAACGCCGGTTCAGATCGCGCGCAGCCTCGCTGCAGTTGTAAATGGCGGTAGGGTCCTTAAACCGCGCCTGGTGAAGCGTATCACGGCAGCCGATGGGCGCGTCTTGTTCGAAGCGCCGACGGGGCCGGAGGTCGTAAGAAGTGTGGAGCTGGAGCCGGAAGTAGTCGAGCGGCTCAAAGCTGCCATGGTCGGCGTCGTTGCGGACAAGCGAGGAACGGGCCGCCGA
>CANLJX010000174.1 GCA_947491545.1 Deltaproteobacteria bacterium | reverse complement strand
TCAACCCATCACTACATTCACCCCTAACGGCACCGGCAACGGTCACGGCACCGACACCGGCTCCGGCTCCGCTTCCGGAAAAGCTCTGCTAGGGAGTGCTGCATCTTCGATAATTATCGGGGCCGGGACCGGAACCGTTCCCGTTCCCGGCGCCGAACATGATCAGAGCGTGAGGGCACTGCTAAGCTACATCCCACTCAATCCCCCCTTTCAATAAACGTGCTCCCCGTCCAAACTATCCGGGTGCACGATATCTCTCCACAAACCACTCAATCCAGCTTCGACGCAAAGAACCGGAGTTCAGAGCTCGAACGGCTCGGTCGTAGCGAGCCGTTTGACCTGGCTATCATCGGCGGGGGAATTCACGGTGCGGTGTTAGCGAGGCTTGCGGCTGCGGGCGGATTCTCCGTTGCCCTGGTCGAACGAGCCGACTTCGGCAGCGCTACATCGAGCCGCAGCTCGAAGATGGCTCACGGAGGATTGCGCTACCTTGAGCTGCTCGACTTCCAGCAGGTGTTCGAAGGGATCAAGGCGCGCGATGACTTGTTTGAGCACGCTGGGCACCTAGTAAAGCCGCAGCAGTTCCTTATACCAGTCCCTGCCGGGCGGCAGCTTTTTAAGTGGAAGCTCGGGCTCGGGCTCTTCCTGTACGACATGCTGCTCCGAGACCGCTCTCGCCGCCACAGCTGGATTCCGCGCCGAGATCTCTCCTTCCCAGGCTTTAGCAGCTCAAGAACAGACCTGATGGGATGCTTCTCTTACACAGATGGCATCATGAGCGACACGCGGCTCGTGATCGAGAACATCCTCGGAGCACGACGACACGGCGCCGTCTGCCTCAACTACTGCGAAGCAACCTCTCGGGTACGCACTCCGGATAGCGGCTCAACGCTATCTGCTAAGGACACTCTCTCCGGTCGTGCGCTGCACTTCAGCGCGCGGCTCGTCGTGAACTGCGCTGGGCCGTGGGTCTCGCAGCTGGCAGGACAGCTTGGGGCAGAGGCGCCGCAGCTACGCTTTAGCCGCGGCTCGCACATCGTCTTCGCCAAACCGTGGAAGGGACCAAGCCTCTTTCTGCCGCTGGAGGGAAAAGCCCGCTACTACTTCGTCTGGCCGCACCCAGCCGGAACCCTGGTCGGCACCACCGAGCGAGAGGTGACGGAGCTGCCGAGCGATCCCCTTCCCACACGCGACGAGATTGATGAGATCCTGCAGCGCCTTGAGCGCGACATCCCCGACGCGGGGCTGCGCCGCGAGAACGCATGCTACTGCTTCGCGGGAGTCAGGACACTTCCGCTTCGGGGCAAGAGCGGCGCCTCCTCCACTCTCTCGCGCAAGCACATCTGGTCGGCGAACGACGGAGTGCTGACCCTCAGCGGCGGGAAGTACACCACGGCGTGGTGGACCGCTCTCGAAGGGCTAAAGAGCTCGGCCAAGCTGCTCAACCGGGACCTCGACGCACGAGCCATCGGAGCAAATCAGTCTCTCAAGAAGCTTCCAGGCAGCATGACAGGAGCCGAAGCTAGCCAGCTCGAAGGCATGCTCCGAGATGAGAGTCAGGCCGAGCGCGAACGACTGACGGCACGCTACGGGAAAAGGCTTCTAGAGAGCTTTCCAACGCTCGCACAAGGCTCGGCTGAGCACCGCATCGCCCTGGAGGCAGAGATTGCCCTAAGCACCGAGCAGGCTGAGACCCTAGAGGACCTGATGCGCCGAAGGCTAGAGCTTGAGATGCTCCCCGGGCACGGCATCCATCACCTGCCGCTGCTGCGCGAGGTTTTCATGAGGCTACGGCCGGGTGCTGACTTCGATGCGCAGGCAGTTCAGTACCGCGAGCGGATGGAGGCTATCGATCTGCTGCTGCGGTAGGAAGCCCCTGTCCTCTACAAAGCTTTCTCGAGGAGAATGCTCTGCTCCGCCTCCTTCAGCTTCTTCTGAACACCAACCACGTCGAAGCCCGCCTTGATATTGAGCAGCAGCATCTCACGATACTTATTCTTGGTTGACGTGCGCACGTACGCAAATCCCATCGATTTCACCACTCGATGCTGCTCGTCGAGCAGCTTGCGGGCGATCCCCAGCCTCCGATATTGCGGCGCCACTCCGCCAACCCAGCTGTAGAAAACCTCTGGAGAATCCTCAAAACCGACCTTGTATCCACACGGCGTATCACCATGCCAAGCAACGAGAATGACCAGCCCCTTCCTGTCACCGAGCCGCGCGCGGAGCGCTTCCCGCGAGAGCGGCGACGGGAAGACTTTCTCCTCGAGCGCCAGCAAGACACCTAGTAGCTCCTCTGTGAGAGCCGTACTTTTTTGATTACCAGAGCTTCGTTCATGTTGTCCAAGCCTGTACGCTAACGTCATCAAACGACGGGCACCTGAGCGCCAGGGGCTATTAAACAACCTCGGCGGCAATTTGCGTAGGGTCTTATTTCCGCCGGCTGCGAGCATCGCAGTTGTTACCCGTGAAGAAGAAGCGTTTTCTCCGGGGAGGAGTCCACAGCACCCACCTCTTTTGCCTCCTTTTCTTTCTCTTCCTCCTCCTCCTGCACTTGCACTAGCTTCCTCGTCCTCATCCCCTTCTCTGCGCGGCTCACATGGCACCTGTTTCGGGCATGTTCACGTTTACGTGCACGGGCACGTTCACGTCGGCAAAACACCGAGTCCTGCCCACTCGATTAGGAGCAAGAGCCTGTGCAGGTGCAGGAGGAAGAAGAGGATAAGGATTAGGGGCGCTCTGTCGCCATACGGGTGCATCCGGAGTGAAAATGTTCCAAAGCGCTCAACTTCCTTTCCCTCCTTTTCTTGTTCTTCCTCCTTCTCCTGCACTTGCACTAGCTTCCTCGTCCTCATCCCCTTCTCTGCGCGGCCCAGATGACAGCTGTTTCTGGCACGTTTACGTTCACGTTTACGTGCACGAGCACGTTCACGTCAGCATACCACCGATTTCTGCCCTCTCGATTAGGAGCAGGAGCCAGTGCAGGTGCAGGAGGAAGATGAGGATAAGGATGAGGCGCGTTATGCCCGGAGCGCAGCCGTCAGGAATTTGATTGACCCGCCAACTCCCGCGCCAACGCTGCGAACTGCTCCATCGAGAGCTGCTCTGGACGAACGTCAGGAGAGATACCTGCGCGGCTCAGGGCTGCGAGCACCGTTTCTTTCGTCCAGATACCGCGCGAGATGATGCTGTTAATGAGCTTCTTTCGGCGCTGTGCAAATGCGCAGCGCACCACTTTCTCGAAGTGTTGCGGGTCGCCGACCTCCACACGGGGCTGCGCGAGGAATCGCATCCTGAGCACCTGCGACTCGACCGCTGTTGGCGGATGGAAGGCTGTGCCAGGGACGATCGGCCCGAGGTCGATATCGGCGAAGAGCTGCACGGCGACCGAGATGCTGCCGTAGTCCCGGCCACCTGGGTCGGCGGCGAGCCGCTCGGCGAACTCACGCTGCGTCATGAGAACCACCTGCTCGATGCTCTGCCGATTCTTGATTAGCTGAAACACGATGTCGGTGGAGAAAACGTATGGAATGTTCCCGTACACACACAAGTTGCTTCCGATCTCCGAGAAATCAACTGAGCGTACGTCGCGGTTAATGACCTGCGCCTGAGGAAATGCCTGTCGCAGGTGCTCACAGAATCGGGGCTCAAGCTCTACCAGAGTCAGCGTGCCTGCAAGCGGAGCAAGAAACGTCGTGAGCGCTCCAGTCCCTGGCCCGATCTCGACGATGTGCCGGCCGGGCGCCACTTCACCAAACTGCGCGATCGACTCTGTAATCTCCGGCCGGATCAGGAAGTTCTGCCCGCGCTCTTTGGTCGGCCTGACGTTCAGTTCTCGTAAGGTGTCCTTCTGACGCTTCGGGTGCTGCTTGTAGCTCATGCGGTCACCGGCGAAGAGGCGGACAATGTTTCAACTGGCCAGCGGCTATGAATGTTGAGGCGCGGCGGCTGTGCGCCCGCGGCCAGGTAGCGCCCGGCAACGTAGGCGATCATGGCGCCGTTGTCGACGCAGTGACGCAGCGGCGGCACGTGCACTTCGGGGCACTTCGCTTGCAGCCTTCGGCGCAGCTCTGTGTTGGCGGAAACACCTCCACAAACAACCAGCGGCAATCCGCGCTTCTGGACCTCCCGCACCACTTTCACCACGAGCGCGTCGACGATTGCGTCCTGGATCGTCCAGCAGATCTCAGCCATCGCCGTGGGATCACTGTCGAGCAGCTCCCTGTTCTTCTTTATGAGGAGGAGCACTGCAGTCTTAAGGCCAGAGAAGCTGAAGTCCTCCATCTCTCGCCCGACGCGCGGGAGGGTGAAGCGCGAGCGACGGCCCGCAGCCTGCTCTGCCGTGGCAGCGAGCCTCGCACCGCCAGGGTAGTTCAAGCCCAGGAGGTTGGCCGACTTGTCGAACGCCTCCCCTGCTGCGTCATCTCGCGTGCGACACAGGCAGGAGTATTTCCCTAATCCTTCCACGAGCAGGATCTCGGTGTGCCCACCCGAAACAACGAGCGCGATGTACGGGGGCTTGAGCCCGGGAGTGTGCAGCTCCCCTGAGAGGATATGCCCCTCGATGTGGTTAACGGGAAAGAGCGGAACCTGGCGCGCAGCTGCGAGCCCCTGCGCAAAAGTGACTCCGATTAGGAGGCAGCCCTTCAAGCCGGGACCACAGGTAACCCCGATGCCGTCAATCTCCTTGAGCGTTACGCCACTCTTGCTGAACAGCTCTTCAAGCAAGAGCGGCAAGTTGCGCATGTGCTCACGCGAGGCGAGCTCTGGCACCACGCCGCCGTACTTCTCGTGCAGCGCCACCTGCGATGCTAGGCACTCTCCGACGATATGCGCCTCGCCTGATGGCTCAACATCGAGCACGGCAACGCCCGTTTCATCGCAGCTAGATTCTATGCCTAGGATTCTCATGCGCACGCCATTACGGAGCAGGGATAGTGCGCAGGTACGCGATCATCGACTCGATCTCCTCGGTTGAGGCCCGGCTGTAGTACGGAACGGGGCAGAAGCGCGGGTCTACCTGGCGCCCGTCCTTCGTTCTGCCAGTTGCAAAGAAGGCCCTGTAGTCTCCCTCGCTCCAGCTCCCAAGTCCACCTTCCGAGCTTGCGGTGATGTTGGGGGCCACCTTCGATTCGCCGTCAAACCAGACTT
>CANLJX010000173.1 GCA_947491545.1 Deltaproteobacteria bacterium | reverse complement strand
GGCGGTGGATTCGAAGCAGCTTGGCAACTTCCTTTACGGTCAGCAGAAGGGGCTGCGGTACATTCGTCATACACTAGTCCTCTCGTTTAACAACCGAGCACTACAACACACTGCCCGGTTGACAAGAGGGTTATGGTAGCGGGCTGTTCGGATGTGACTTTTACTTACTCGAATGCGCTAAGATTGTGAGGTTTCAAGCTTTTAGATCCCTTTAGGGTTCTATGAATGTAAGGCATACTGCAGACCGGTTTTGCGAGCTTTTGAGCTGTTGCAGGCGTGTTCAGCCGCTCGCTTAAATAACCCCCTGAGATCGCCCCCGATATTGTAACGCAATCGTGCCGAAATGACGCGCAGAAGCTACTGTTTCGTACTGCCCCGCTACTTCGAGGGGATCGCCGGCGGGGCTGAGACCCTGATGGGCGGGCTCGCGCGCGCTCTCAAGTCGCGCGGTGACGAGGTTGAGATCGTCGCCACCTGCGCACGCGATAATCGCACCTGGGAGAACGAGCTGCCCGAGGGCGAGACGAGTGTCGACGGAATTAAGGTCACGCGCTTCCCAGTCGACAAGCGGAACCTGGATCTCTGGATCCCGATCCAGGTCGCAATCTCTGAGGGGAAACCCGTTACAGCAGCCGAGCAGCTATCGTGGATGACGGAGAGTGTGAGCTCCCAGGCGCTCTACTCGTACCTGGTACAGAACGGCTCGCGATTCGATCTTTCGTTCTTCGGTCCGTACCTCTTCGGCACGACATTTTGGGGCTCGATGCTCAACCCGAGCAAGAGCGTGCTCATTCCATGCCTGCACGACGAGTCGTACGCATACCTCGACGTAATCGCATCAATGTTCCGGCAGGTGCGGGGCTGCCTCTTCAACGCGCAGCCGGAGATGCACCTGGCGCGATCGCTGTATGGGGATGTGCCAGGCGATGTTGTGGGAATGGGTTTTGAGCCACCTTCGCGCGATGTAGTGGCGGGTCTTGAGCCGTACTTCACAGATGGCGCGCCGTATATTTTGTACCTCGGCCGGAAAGAGACTGGGAAGAACGTGCAGGTTCTGATCGACTACTTCATCGCAGCGAAAGAGGAGGGGAGCATCCCGGCTGAGGTGAAGCTCGTGATCCTCGGGGGCGGAAGCTTCAGTGACCTGTATCGCAACTCCGCGCTTGCACGTGGAGACATAATCGACCTGCCGCACCTCTCAGAGCGCGAGAAACAGCGGCTGCTGCGCCACGCGCTCTACCTCTGCCAGCCCTCAACGAATGAGTCGTTCTCAATCGTGATAATGGAGGCCTGGATGGTTGGGACGCCAGTTGTAGTGCACGGGAAGTGCGCAGTAACGCGGCACCACGTTGTCGAGTCGGGCGGAGGGCTCTACTTTACGTCCTCCGGTGACCTCGGGGCGGTGACAGCGTTCTACCTTGAGCGGCCTGAGGCCCGCCGCGCGCACGCCGAGGCAGGGCGGCGCTACGTCGAGGCTGAGTACTCGTGGGGCGCGGCCATTGAGCGCTTCGATCGGGCAGTTGCCATGCTAACGGGCCCGACGCTAATGGGCGCGAAGCTTGAGGTCGTGCAGACACCATGACAGTTGAACACGAACACAACGCAGAGCAGCTGAACATCCAGGACAAGCGCCAGGAGCTCTTCACCTACATGCTTCTCATCGTGCTCGTGTTCGCGTTCGGAACGCTTGGGTACGTAATCATCGAGGACTGGGCAGTCTTCGACGCCTTCTACATGACTACCATAACGCTCGCTACAATCGGGTACGGCGAGACGCACGAGCTCTCAACAGCGGGGCGAGCGTTCACGATTGTGCTGATCTTCTTGGGCGTTGGAATAGGAACCGTTGTAGTCGGTGCTGCAACGAAGCTCGTGATCGAGCGGCAGTTCTCGCGGATCTTTAACAGGAGACGAAGGATGGCAGAGAAGATAGAGACGCTCTCGGGGCACACAATATTCTGCGGATTCAGCAGGCTCGGCGGGCTTGCAGCCGAGGAGCTGCGCAAAGCTGGAACAACGGTGGTCGTTATAGAGACGAACGCGGTGCGCGCTGACGAAGCCGAGCGGTTGGGGTTCTGCGTCGTGCGAGGGGATGCGACCCTAGACGAGTCTCTCACAAACGCCGGGGTCGCGCGTGCCGCTAGGCTCGTCTCGCTCCTGCCAAGAGACTCGGACAACCTGTACGTTATTCTTATGGCGCGCGAGATAAATCCCTCGCTGTACATCGTCAGCCGAGCTGAAGATGACGTCGGTGAGACGCGCCTCAAGCGCGCCGGTGTCGACAAGCTTATATCAACCTACCGACTAGCGGCGAGAAAGCTTTCGGATGCCCTTGTGCGGCCGTATGTGACCGACTTCTTCGAGGCAGGCGGCGCAGGAAACGAAGGGTGGCGCATCGAAGAGATCCGCATCCCTCCGACTTCGCCGATCTGTGGGCAGTCTCTAAAAGAGCTCTCGCTTCGTCAGAGCACCCACGTTGGCATCGCTGCTGTCATCTCGCCAACAGGCGACCTGGAAGTGAATCCGGGAGGCGCTACTGTGGTGGCTGCTGGAGCGACCCTCATCGCTATCGGGTGGAAGAGGGACATAGAGAAGCTTGAGCATATGGTGTTGGGCTAACACCCTAACGGTCGGTAGCATCTGTTGCACCGGCACCGGCACCGGCACCGGCACCGGAGCCGCGGCCGTTCCCGGTGCCGTTGAAAGCTTGTCGAAACTCCGCACTCTCACTTTCCCGTTGGTAGCAGCTTGAAGTTCCCGGGCACCTGCGTTATCACGCCACAACACCCAGGGGAGGCCAGCAGTACGGCCTGAGACGCTCACCCCGAGCGAGACCCTTCGAACCTGACACGGATAATGCCGGCGTAGGGAGAGGAAACATGCTGTCTGTCTTGTCGTCCGCTGGGCGCGTGCCGCGCCGATTCTCCGCACTTCGACCTGTGCTCTCAGTATTGTTTGTGTTCAGCGCCGTTACGCTGATCTTCGTAGTCTCGCGCTCGGCTGATGCGCAGGAGGTCGACTACTCGCAGGAGGACCCAAAGACAGAGCTCTTTATTAACGGTGTGCCATTCCAGGCGCCCTTAATCGACGTTCCCGAGAGCGCTACTGTCGTGCAAGAGGAGCGCATGATTGAGAAGGGCGAGATTAACTTTCAGTACGAGATCGAGGCGATCCCCAACATGATGTACTCAGGCGCCACATCGCGCCCGCGCTTTCTTCTTATTCGCGGTGTGGGGGAGCTCGAGCAGTACGAGGGCGCTCCCAATCCGTCAGTCGCAACGATCGTTGACGACATCGACTTTAGCGGGCTTGGAATCATCGTCCCGATGTTCGATATCGAGCAGGTCGAGGTGCTGCGTGGTCCGCAGGGGGTCCGTTTCGGCTCAAGCGCGCTCGCTGGCGCTATCAATGTGCGCTCGCACGATGCGACTGAATTCAGCACTGGCCGCTTGCAGCTGATGGGGGGCAACGACGATCTGATGTCGGGCGGCTTTGCGGCTGGTGGAGCGGTGCCTGGCAGCGATGGAAAGCTGCAGCTGCGAGTGTCCGCGTTTGCCTCCCACAGCAACGGCTTCCGCCACAACCAGTACTACGATAGCTACGACACGAACGACCAGAACGAGTCCATCCTGCGCCTTAAGCTCCGCTACCGGCAGTCGGCACGCCTGACGTACGACCTGAATATCTTCGGCACCCAAGCGAGCAACGGCTTCGATGCCTTCGCGATCGACAATTCGCGCAACACGCAGTCCGATCGGCCAGGACAGGATGCCACGCAGTCTCGTGCGGCAGCATTCAAGATTACGAGCCGCCCGACTGACACAACGAAGCTTGAAGCGATAACGACTGCTGGGCGGACTCGCATCAACTACAGCTTCGACGGTGATTGGGGGAATAACCCGTTCTGGGCTCCCTACGATCCGTACGACTACTACTCGGACTCGAGCCGCGTGCGGCGTATGGTGGCCGAAGAGCTTCGCTGGAGCTCTGACGATCCGCTCTACGAGCACGGCGAGAAGGGACGCTGGCTCTTGGGCGCCTACTTCCAGCGGCTGACAGAGGGCACCACAACCACCGAGTCCTCAAACGGGGAGGCGTACGACTTCCTGAAAGCTGATTACGCGGCTAACCAGGGCTCGGTGTTCGGTGACCTTGAGACTCCGCTCGGCAACGGCACCAGCCTCTCGACAGGCCTGCGGGTCGAGCAGCGTGGGACGAGCTACTCGGACACCAACGGCTCGGAGTTTACCCCGAACTACACCATGCTCGGCGGCGCAGTCACGCTGCAGAAAGATGTGACAGATTCAGTGCGCAGCTACGCGACTGTATCGCGCGGCTACAAAGGTGGCGGATTTAATGCGGGCCCGAGTGTGCAGGTGGAGGACAGGCAGTACGAGCCAGAGTACCTCTGGAACTTCGAAGTCGGAGTTAAAGGAGTCTTCATGCGGAAGAGGCTTGAGACAAACCTGGCGGTCTTTCACGATCTGCGACGCGATACGCAGCTTAAATTCGCCATTCAGGACAACCCAAACGATCCCCTTTCCTTTACCTACGTCACCGACAGCTCAGGACACGGCGAGAGCACCGGTATGGAGCTAGAGAACTCGTTCCATGCTACTCCTTGGCTCGACTTCTTCGCCTCGGGGTCGCTCATGACCTCCGAGTACACTCAGGTGCCGGGGGAGGCGCAGTACCTTGAGGGCCGCGCCTTCTCGTACGCCCCGCCGTACCAGTACTCAGCCGGATTCCGCTCATTGCTCGGTGGGGGCGCCTTCCTGCGAATTGAAGAGACAGGGAAGGGCAGCTTCTACTTCGACGACAGCAACGACCAGAAGAGCACCGCGTACAACCTCTTCAATGCCACCCTCGGCTGGCAGAGCGAGGGTCTGCAGGTGCTTCTGTGGAGCCGGAACCTCTTCAACCAGGTGTACGCCGTGCGGGGCTTCTACTTCGGTAATGAGCCCCCGGACTACCCGAACAAACTCTACATTCAGCAGGGCGACCCAAGAGCCTTCGGTGCGACCGTGTCGTATGTTTTTTAGTCACGCGCTGCTCTGTAGAAAAGGTGTTGTGTCCCGAAGGAGTTGCTAACCGGCCGTTCTCCTCCTCATCCTTGTCCTAGTCTTCTTCTTTCTCTTTACTCCTGCACTTG
>CANLJX010000172.1 GCA_947491545.1 Deltaproteobacteria bacterium | reverse complement strand
TTGAGCGCTGGGTTCTCAAGCGTCAGGAGCGCCAGCTCAACTACCCCGGGCTCGTTGCCAAAAGGAAGGAGACATCGCAGGAGGGCCCCTCTTCGGGCAGCATCGCTAAAAAGCGCGGGCTCCTGCATGCACGCCTCCAGCACCTGCTCGCGGTACGCTTGCTTGCTGCGCAACGCGTCCCGAAGGATAGCCATGTCGGCCCTCCCGCCGCCTGAGAGCTGTCGCAACAGCTCGACGGTGCGGTTCACCTGCGGAAGCTGCTGCGACGGGGCTGAAGATATCCAGGATGTGGGCGCCTCGCCTCGCCGAGGACCGCTAGAGTTACGATCAGGAAGGAAGGGTTGGTTAAACATACAGCAGAAAGAGTCGTTGTTAGGTGCCGCTCGCGGCGTTCGTCACCGAGCGCACTAGCGCTTCAGTGCGAGACGTTCTCGCCCAAAACATAACCTGACTCAAGTTTCGGGCTACCCGTGGCGCAAGATCGCGACAGCGACCTGCAGCTCCGCACCAAAAGCGCACAGAAGGACGTGCTCAAACTTGTTGGTGAGCCCCCTCTTTTGCGCGTCCTCAAGACCCAAGAAGCAGGCCGCGCCCGATATATTTCCGATACGCGTGATTCCATCACGGTACAGCTGCTCCTCTTTGATGCCCAAATTCGGCACCAGCTCGTTGAGCATACGGATGTTAGCCTGATGGGGAATGATGTAGCAGTCGTCGAAGCTCGGGAAGCCCGTCAGGTGCTTAACGCGGGGCGCAATACGGGTGCCGAACTCAAAGACACCCCTGCCACGCATATGAAGGAGCGTGCTTGAGCGCGGCGCTCCAGCATCAAGGGCGAGGCAATTCGGAAGATTAATCACATCGACGCTTTCACCGGCGTAGGTCTCCGAGCTGACGCGTTCGATAACGAACCCGTTCGACGCTGCGGGGTCGTTTGTGACAACAGCAGCAGAAACGCCATCACTGAAGAGGATCGCTGTCTTCCAGCTCTCCTTGTCGAGCATGCGGCTTGTGTGATCTCCCGCAACGACCAGGTAGTACGAGGTCTTTCCCGCTACAGCATCCACAACGCACTGATTGTAGGCAGCCTGGAGGGCCTGAACACCTCCAGCGCACCCCATGCCGATATTAATCGCCATGACGTGCGTGATGTCGAGCTTCTGGGCGACCAACGGAGCCAGGGATGGAATGAGGTAGTCTGTTGTCGGATTGCAGGAAGTGAAGATGCCGTTCACGCGGGAGAGCGGGACCTCTGCGCGTTGCAACGCATCGATACATGCCTCGCGGCTCAGGATGACGAGGTCTTCGTGCTCTGCGATCCGGTGCAGCCTCGACACGCCAGACAGCGCGGCGATAGTGCCCGGGTCACGCTTGAAGTGCTGCTCGATTGATTCGGCTTCTATGACGGTCGAGCCCAATCGGTGGGCAAGCCCGATGATACGGATCTGCATGGCAACGCCTAGTAAGAAAGTGGACAGACGGGAGCCTACACCAGTGGGCGCGGAAAGGCACTCTTGGGGAGTGAGTTTCAGGGATCCTAAATAGCTGAAAAGAGGCGTTGTGAGTTCCCTGCTGCCTCGCCCGGAGGGAACGCCGAAGAGGGGGGCACTAAAAGCCTCCTTGCTGCCTCCACAGCGGCCTTGCCCGATAGGCGCACCATCGCCCCAGAATCGCACTCGAGACAGGATAGGGGGCTTAAGGAGCCAGTCCAGACCCAAGACTCGTCTAGCACCACTAAAGGACGCGCCTCCTCGTGCGAGTACTCGATCTCGCCCCCGACCTGAGCAATCAGGTCGAGCGAGGTCTCGTACTCGTCGCGCGATGGGCTGGCCCCCTGCCGGTACGGTGGCACAACCACCTTCCAGGCGAGCCGCTCTGGGCGCGTGGCGACTGCGTTCGCAACAACCTTAACGAGCGCGGTTGAGAGCACCGGCGAGACCATTAGGCAGGAGCCTGACGCCCTGCGTAGGTCTTCGATCAGTGCTGAGAGGAACATAGCCCGCGTGTGAAGCTCGAAGCTTGGCCCCTCCGAAGCATCATTAGGCACCCGCAATAGGTCAGCTGCATCAACAACTCCGCCCTGCGATTCGACCTCGGCAAGCACCCCAGAGAGTATGTGGCTAGGTGTCAGCGAACTTCGG
The DNA here is from genome assembly GCA_947491545.1 of Deltaproteobacteria bacterium. GTDB lineage: Bacteria > Bdellovibrionota_C > UBA2361 > UBA2361 > OMII01 > OMII01. The sequence goes on along the minus strand of CANLJX010000172.1, from coordinate 3,153 downwards.
AGATGGGAGAGGTCTGCAACTATGACCAAAAGCTCTTGCGCCCTGCTCAAAGCAACGTTTAAGAGCCGCGCCCCTGCATCACGCCTTGATACCGCTCCAAGAAAATTGCCAAGCCGGTGTGGCGCGCTCTCTGTTAAGTCGAGCAGAATCACAGGCCGTTCGCTTCCCTGGAAGCGATGCACCGTCCCGACTGCGACATCGTGCCCGCCCTCCTCGTTTATGAGCTCCCGAAGCAAGGCAACCTGGGGCCTATACGGCGCGAGGATCCCTATCGAAGAGTCCTCTAGTGGCGCTTTCTGGTTTAAGAGCCCTCTTCGTATCTCGCGCACCAGGGCGGCGTGCACCAAGTTCGCCTTAGAGCGCGACACTGTGACGCCTCGAGCCTCAAGATTCGAGGTGTCGACGACCACCACCGGATGACCGCTGAGGAGCGCTAATTCCCGGCTAAAATCGAGCGCCAGCCGTGCTTGATACGAGGAACGGAGGGTGCCTCCGTAGAAGGCCGCATTAAACAGCCGCGAAATCTCTTCTCGGCACCTAAACTGAGTTCCAAGAGCAAACAGGCAGGGCACGCTCTGGCCGCGTTCGATGGCATCCACGATTCCTGATGCCTCAAAGATGTCGCGCGCGTACCACTCCTTCACAAGCGGGTCGGAGGAGAGCGCGATGGGCGGCAGTTGCCGGAAGTCTCCTGCAACAATTACTTGGCTCCCAGCCATGCCAGCGAGGAGGTAGACAATTGGAAGCGGCAGCATCGCCCCTTCTTCGATAATAACCAGGTCGAAACCACTTAGCTGGTCCGGGGCTAGTATCGCGCGCGTTGCGGTCGTTGCAACAATTCGGGCATTGCCAAGAGCCCCCCGACGAACCTCTCGAAGAACCTCCTCGAGCCGAAGAACTGCCGCGCAGATCTCGGGCTCCTCTGTCCTTGCGTCGGCAAGATCGTTAGTGATTTGCGACCGATTGGCGCCACCCAGAACCGCCCCGATCTTCTTCAAGCCCGCTTGTACAAGCTGGATCTCGGCCTCCAGGTCGACGGTCTCGTCAACAACGACCTGCTTAACTTTTCCCGAGCCGAAGAAGACCCTTCTTAGCGTAGAGAAGAGGCCTGGGCGAGATACCCGCTGCTTTGACTTAAGTTGCTCTAGCTTAGCCTGGAGCGCGCCCTCGGAGCGCACCAGCGTTGCGCTGGTCTCTAGCTGCGAGATGCGCTCGCGAGCCTTTCGATGGTCGACGCGCAGGCCATCAAGCCTCTTTGCTGTCTTCTCTTGGGCTCGCGCGAGCACGGATTCAAGCTCAACCTGAGAGCCAAACGAGACACAGAGGCTCGACCGGGAGATCGCGCCAAGCCGAATCACTGCCCCCTCCGGGATGGCAAGCTTCGCGCGGCCCGAGATTCGCCGGCAAAGGTTCTCAAGCAGAGCATCAACCGCATCGTTTGTGTGCGACACGATCAGCGTGCGCCGGTTGGCAACGAAGGCTGAGTGAGCGAGGGCCGCGAGTGTTGCGGTCTTCCCGGTGCCGGGAGGGCCCCAAAGAAAGCCCGCCTCGATTGAAGACAAGCCAGTCGCTGCTTGCTGCTGCTCCGCAGTGAGCCCCTCGCTCGGCCGAAGTGCTTCAAATCGCGGCGTAGTGTCAATCTCGGCAAAGTCGAAAAGCATCGAGGCCATCTTGGAATTGAAGCCCTCTCCCCCTTCTCGCAGGGAACGAATGCGACGAGCAACCGCTTCAGCGAGGCCCGGGGCCTCAAGAAACAAGGTTGCCTCGGGGACTTCGGCTCCAAGATCGGTCGGAACAGCTAGCTCGATTGAAATCCCAGACTTCTTGGCGAGGAAAGCGGGACTCCGAAGGTTGCCCACGACTAGCTCGGGAGCGGATTCCTCCTTTATCGGAATCTTAGTTACGGCTTCGAAGAGATAGAGGTATCGACCCGGCACTCCCGACACCCGCTCTCCTCGGGTCAGACGGTACTCGCGGGGCATCGGGGCGTGTTCACGCCCCTCGACTTCAGACGATTCGATCAATCGCTGGACGAGATCGGACGGTGCCGTTTCTGCCATTTCGGAACGGACACTAACATGCAAAAGACCTCTGCGCCCCCAAAAAATGCCCGTCAGTGTATAAATTTCATTCGACTGGCACTTCTTGACTGTTAGCAGCAGCAGAAACTTCCCCCTCCTACCCTTCGAACGAACAAGGCATGAGCATGCCAAGGGAAAAACTAGAGCAGCAGGGAGTCCGGGCCCTCTCAGATGAAGAGCTTATTGCGGTAATGCTTGGAAGTGGCGTTCAGGGGCTGCCCGTGCGGGCAATCGCGCAGCGGCTCCTGCCCGCAATAGACCAAGCCGGGCCCGAGGTGCCGTACTCGGCTCTTGAGCAGGTGCCGGGCATCGGGCGCTCAAAGGCGATGATGCTAGCGGCGGCGTTTGAGTTTTCGCGGCGCAGGATACGGCCTGAGGGGGTAAGGATTCTAAGCGCACGGGACGTGCCACCGCTCCTTCAGCACCTGTGTGACCGGAGACAGGAGCACGTGGTCGCTATCTCGCTCAGTGGTTCTCACGAGGTCATCCGGGTTCGCACTGTGAGCATCGGGCTCTTGGCGAGCTGCCCGGTGCATCCTCGCGAGGTCTTCGTTGGTGCGATCAAGGACCACGCATACTCGGTGATCCTCGCGCACAACCATCCGAGCGGTGACCCAAAGCCAAGCGAGGAAGACAAGCGGGTAACCGCCCAGCTAAAGGAGGCCGCCGCAACTCTAGGGATGCGGCTCCTTGACCACATTATTTTTGCGAAGCGAGGTTTCTATAGCTTTCAGGAGGCAGGGCTTCTGTAGTGTCAACTTCCGCCAGTGCAACAGACTCCCGCAAGCGAGAGTCGAGTGGGCTTACCTGCCGTAGCTCGGTCTCCAGCTGGGCGATCTCCGTGCACTCATCCTTCTCGCCGACTCCGAGCTCCGCTAGGTGGCGAAACGATGCCCGGATGTTCTGCTGTCTAGCGGCGACTCCGTTGAAAGCCTTTACGGTGCCCTCTAGGCGCTTGCCGACCTCTCCGACTCCCTCCAGGAATCCCATCAGCCGCTCGTGAAGGGTGCGGGCCGTTTGCTGGATCTTCTGCGCGTTCTCGGTCGCCGTAACGTGTGTCCAGCCCGCCGCT
>CANLJX010000171.1 GCA_947491545.1 Deltaproteobacteria bacterium | reverse complement strand
TTGAGAACCCGCCCCGCCTCGTGCTCGACATTGAGTCAGTGGTTTCGCGGTCTAATCGGTCGATTCCGACCAAAACCCTCGAGTTCGTTTCAGGAGTGCGTGTAGGGGCTCATCCTGACAAGAGCCGAATCGTGCTCGACCTGAACAGGGCTCAGGAGCTGAGCCATGAGGAATCAATCGTTGACGGGGCGATCCTCGTGACGCTTCGTGGCACCTCAAAGCCGGTTGTGCCGGAGCAGGAGCAGAAGCGAGAAGAGAACAACGATCAAGCTGCGCCATCTTCTCAAGAAGCATTGCAGCCGGAGGCCGACCTCGCCGAGCGTATTGCGGAAGCACGCGAAGCGAACGGGAGTGACGAAGAAGCTGAGCCTGCATCCCTCGCGGAGACGGAGCGGGAGGTTGAGGACCTCTCGGACGTTGACCAGGGGATCGAGATTGCAAAAGCGCAAGACGCCAAAGTCGAGACAGTACTGGCTTCGCTGGAGACCGGAGCAAAGAGCAGTATGGCAGAGGTCACGAAGCTCTCTCTCAAGAGCGGCGAAGGCTCAGGTGCGTCAGAGGTGCGGGTAGCAACAGACGGAAAAGCCGAGTTCCGCCTAGATCGCACGGCGCCGTCGGAGTACGTGCTGACGCTTCCTGGAGCGAAGCTTTCGGCCTCTGTTAAGCGCGACCCAATCATCGCGCCAGCGACCGGCGCAGTAATTCGCTCGGCACGCCCAACAACGGTCGGTGAAGACGTGCTGGTGCGCATATTCATCCAGCCGAGCGCATACCTCACTGCTCGACGTGAGAAGGGCGAGGTTGTGGTGTCAGAAACTCACGACCTCGCGCAGGTAGTCAAAGATATCCGAGCACAGCTAGCTCCGGCTGATGCAGCTGAGAAAGACAAGACAGCCGCGCCCGAAAAAAGCGAAGAGACACCTCCGCCCACTGCGCCAAGCCTGCCGGCCGAGAGCAAAGACGCCAAGGCGAAAGGCGACTCAAAGCAGCAGGCTGCTGCTCGCGCCAAGGGGTCTAAGACAGCAACCGAGATCACTGACGCGGATATCGACGCACTGCTCGGCGACAAGTCTCGTTACACGGGGCGCCTGATCTCGCTCGACCTGCAAGAGACAGATATCGACAACGCCCTCCGTATCATTGCCGAGGTTTCAAACCTAAACATCGTTGCGAGTGAAGATGTCAAGGGCAAGGTGACGCTGCGCCTGCTCGACGTTCCGTGGGACCAGGCTCTCGACGTTATTCTCAAGACGAACGGCCTCGACAAGGTGCTCGAGGGCACAGTGATGCGAATTGCGCCCGTCGAGAAGCTCAAGAAAGAGCGTGAAAACCTTAAGCAGGCGATCGACGCTGAGCAGGAGCTTGAGCCTCTCGCAGTGAAGTACCTGCGTGTGAGCTACGCCAAGGCTGCTGAGATTAAGAGCCTCGTGGAGACGGTGCTTTCAGAGCGCGGCTCGGTGGCGTACGACGAGCGCTCGAACCAGCTCATCGTTAAGGACGTGCGCAGCGGCCTCAAGAACGTCGTTGAGCTGGTCAACAAGGTAGACCTGCGCACGCCGCAGGTCCTGCTTGAGACGCAGATCGTTGAGTCAACGCGCAACTTGGCGCGCGAGCTGGGCAGCCAGCTCGGCTTCCAGTACATCCAGTCGCCGAGCACCGGAAACGGCACAGGGCTCAACTTCCCGTCATCAATCGCAGTTGGCGGAAGCGCGGCGCAGGACAGCATTCTCGGGTCGTCTTTCCCGGTCGTTTCAAACCTCGCCAATGGCTCAGCGGTTAGCATGCTATTCGACAGCGCTGACGGCACCAAGAGCCTCGAGCTTAGGCTCTCGCAGCTTGAGCAAGAGGGCAAAGTGCGAATCATCAGCCGCCCGGCGGTAGCTACCACAAACAACAAGGCCGCTGAGATCAAGAGCGTTGAGAAGTTCCGCGTCAAGCTGCCAAACGGCGGGCTCTCTGTGGCCACTGGCGCTGGGGCGCAGGCCAGCGGCACAAGCAACACAGCCACCGAAGTGATCGAAGCGGGTATTACGCTTAACGTCACGCCGCAGGCCTCGCCAGACTACTACATCCTCCTCGACATCAAGGCTCGCTCGAGCACATTCGGCACGAAGGAAGTTGAGGGCATCCCGAACGAGTTCGAGCGCAGCGCGAGCTCGACAGTGCTCGTGTCGAGCGGGCAAACGTTCGCGCTTGGCGGAATTTACAAGATGACGGAAGCGGACCGGGTCACGGGAGTGCCGTTCTTCAAGGATATACCGGTGATCGGAACCTTCTTCCGCCGAAGCGTCACAGACGACTCGGACGAGGAGCTGCTGTTCTTCATCACGCCTCGCATTGTCGAAGGGAGCTTCGACGACGCGAGCATGAAGGCGATTTCGTAAGGTTGGGAGCTTGGTTGATATGAGAGCTGAGATGAGAAAGTTAGTGATTGTCGGCGTGGCAACGCTTGTGTCCGGAGTGATCATCGCTTGTGGCGGAAACGGCGCGACCAACAACGACCAGGGAGTTTCGGTGACTTTCCTGGGGCTCTACGCAAACCTCCCGAACAACAACTCCGGCGGCAATAACAACACAACCGGAACGAACCTCCAGGGGTGCACGCGATTCCCGAACCAAGCTGCGCAGCCAACACCGATTCCGCTCGGAGACGATGACGGCTACTACGCGATCGCGGGCGTGCAGAATAACTTGTTCGGGCAGTTCTTTCGGACGAACCAGATTGTCGTCGACTACTTCATCGCTGGAGCGGCCATTCAGCCACCTTCGTACACCGCGGGGCTATCAATCTTCACTGGCCCGGCTGAGAACAGCCAGAATAACTTGAACAACAACAACAATAACACGACCAACAACAACGAGGACGGAGGGCTCCGGCAGCCGCAGAACACGAGCCTCCCGCCGTCCTTCAACGGAGCGTGCAACACGGCATTCTCGCGGGTGCCAATCCTCCCGCCCCAGATTCAGGACTGGCTCGTTTTCAACCAGGCGATGCTGCCGGCGGCCCCGTACACTATCGACGTGACGGCTCGGCTCGTTGGGCAGTCCTCGGCCGGGGATGTTTTTGAGACCAACTCGCTCTACATCGGCGTTGATATCGTCCCAGCGGGCAGCACTAGCTCATCGGCCAGCTCAACAGGTGACGAGATGATCCCCGACGAGGATGGTGTTGAGGATGTCATCGATGGGGGAGAGGAGTCTTTCGAGACTGAGGAGCCGCTCACCGAACCAGAGTCGGTTGAGTAGGCAGCCGGGTATCTGGGCCCCGCGAATCACGCAACCCCCTGAAATTACTTCCCTTGCTTAGAAAAAAAGCGGCCTAAGTCTTGGCTTTAGCGGCGTTTCCTGGCTAGGATGCGCTCCCATGGACATCAAAGACATTGAGCACATCATCAAGATTCTCAAGCAGAATGAAGTTACAGATTTCGAGCTTGAGCAGGAGGGAACCAGGGTAAAGCTGTCACGCACGTCGTCTGGCGGCTACTTCCACACAGAGGCCCGCCTGGACGTCGTTCCGGCAGTTCACGTGCCGGTACCGTCTGCAGCGAGCCCTTCAAACGGCGCTGCTGCCCAGGATGACCACGGCCGATTCGTTAAAGTAGAGTCCCCGATCGTGGGCACCTTCTACCGCAAGCCTTCTCCGGACGCAGAGCTGTTCGTGAAGGAGGGTGATGTGGTCTCGAAGGGCGCAACGCTCTGCATCATCGAAGCCATGAAGCTCATGAACGAGATTGAGGCCCCAAGCTCGGGGAAGGTCGTCAAAATCCTCGGCGTCGAGGGCAAGGTCGTAGAGTTCGGCGAAGTCCTCTTCCTAATCGACCCTTCGGTTTAGGCAAATGAGATCCGCACCATTCCAGAAAGTCCTGATCGCGAACCGCGGAGAGATCGCGGTGCGTGTCATTCGCGCCTGCCACGAGCTCGGCATCAAGACCGTTGCTGTCCACTCGAAGGCTGACGAAGACGCGCTGCACGTAAAGCTGGCCACAGAGAGCGTCTGCATCGGGCCGGCGCTCGCGAAGGAGAGCTACCTCAACATCGCGTCGATCATGTCGGCAGCCGTGGCAACGCGCGCAGACGCGATTCACCCAGGCTACGGCTTCTTGAGCGAAAATGCGGCTTTTGCAGAGATTTGTGCGAGCTGTGGCATCACGTTCATCGGCCCATCGGTGCGCAACATGCGCGTCATGGGCGATAAGGCGCGGGCGCGCCGTGTCGCTGACAAGGTTGGCGTTCCGACTATCCCTGGAGACAGCAAGGGAATCCTCGACCCACAAGAGGCTCTCGTTGTTGCGGAGAAGGCTGGCTACCCAGTGCTGCTCAAGGCATGTGCGGGCGGCGGCGGCCGAGGCATGAAGATTGTGAAGGGCTCCGAGGAGTTCGTTTCCACCTTCCAGATGGCGCAGCGTGAGGTAGAGGCTGCGTTCGGTGACGGCCACATCCTCGTTGAGAAGTACCTGCCGAAGGTGCGCCACATCGAGGTTCAGCTCGCCGGAGACCGGCACGGGAACGTGGTTCACCTCGGTATCCGCGACTGCTCCATTCAGCGCCGCTACCAGAAGGTTATCGAAGAGTCGCCGTCGATCGGGCTCCCAGCGTCGCTCCAGGAACAGATCCAGGATGCGGCTGTCGAGCTTGGCAAGTCGGTAGGATACTCAACGCTCGGAACAGTCGAGTTCTTGGCTGACCTTGAGGCCAACAAGTACTACTTCATCGAGATGAACACGCGCCTGCAGGTTGAGCACCCGGTCACCGAGATGGTGACGGACACCGACCTCGTGAAGGAGCAGATCCGTCTTGCGGCCGGCGAAGAGCTCGCGTGGCAGCAGAAGGATATTAAGATCTCGGGGCACGCCATCGAGGCGCGCATCAACGCCGAGGATCCTCGCACGCTCATTCCGTGCCCAGGTCTTATTAAGAACTACCACCCGCCAGGCGGAAACGGCGTGCGCGTGGATTCGGCCATCTACGCCGGCTACTCGGTCAAGCCGTACTACGACTCGATGATCGCCAAGCTGATCGTGCGGGACAAGGACCGTGAGTCTTGCATCAACAAGCTCTTGGTTGCGCTCGACGAGTACCTGATCGATGGTATTACGACGAACATCGAGCTGCACCGCCGGATCCTGACTCATCCCGACTTCAGGAAGGGCAACTTCTCAACGAAGTTCCTCGACCAGGTTCAGCTCTTCGCGTAGCGCTTCCGGGGGCGCCATCTCGTTTTGGAGGCTTACGTGGGCGCTCGCTCTCTGTCCTTACTTGCTGCTGTGCTGGCTGCAGGCGTTGTTGTGCCAGTCCCTGCCGCTGCCCAGGTCGATGCGCGTGGGCAGCTTCAAATTCCTGAGAAGAGCTTCA
>CANLJX010000170.1 GCA_947491545.1 Deltaproteobacteria bacterium | reverse complement strand
GCAGCGAGCAAGCGTACCGCGAGCAGGTGCTGGAGGCGTGCAAGCAGGAGCCCGCGCTTTTTAGCGATGCTGCCCGAAGAGGGGCCCTCCTGCGATGTCTCCTTCCTTTTGGCAACGAGCCCGGGGTAGTTGAGCTGGCGCTCCTGACGCTTGAGAACCCAGCGCTCAAGAACAGCGGCCCTCCTGTTTCATGCGCGGCGAAGATACTGCTTCGGTCTGCTGCCCAGTGGTCGAAGGCTAACGCAGATTTAGAGCGACGGCTGATTGATGTTGCGTCGCGCTATGCGCCGGGTGGTGGAGACGCAGCTGCCGCAACAGCCCTAAGGCTCCTACCCGCAACCTCCGCGCCGATAAGCCAAGCGCACCTCGTGTGCGAGCTTGCTCGGTCCTGGTTCGCAAGCCGCCACGCGGCGAAGAATCCGTGGCTCAGGGTTATTCAGGACGCGCCATCTAGAGGCGGCGTTGAGCTCCTTAGGGGGATCGTCCTGGGTCGTGTTCCAAGCGCTGGGCGCGAGACACTTTGGCAGCTAGCTAAGCGGCTCCAGCTCGCCGCGCACGACCTCGCTCTCACCTCCACTGTTGCCACGGTCGCAACCCGACAGCTGTGCGCGTACCTATCGCTGCCGAAGGCGATTTCGAATGCGTCAATCGTCATCTTGTCCTCCGGACTCGTCTTAGGCAGCCGAGCTATCGAATCTTTCCGGAAAGCGGAAAAGCTAAATACAGACCGAGATTTTGAGCGGGTCGAGGCGCTGGCGAGACTTGGTTCGATCATGCGCAGTCTTGGCTCCCACGATGACACCGCCTCGCGACGACTCGTCGCGCGGGCTGCTAGCGTGCTGCACGCAGCCTGTCGAGCAGAGTGGCAGGCTCCAATAGTGCGTCTCGCCGCTGCCTACGCGCTAGAAGGAGAGATCGCAGACCCGGTGTTGCTCTGGAACGCTGCGGCAAAGCAGAGCGACCAATCGCATACCGAGAGGCCGCTGCGTCCAGACGTAGAGCTATAGCCTCTTCGGGTCTACGGACAAAACAGGAAAGAGCGCAAAAAAAGAGGCGCCCATAGGCGCCTCTTCCATTTACGGGATCCAGGAACGGTTAACGCCTAACACACCCAAGTCCGCTCGGGAGACGCACGTCCTTACAGCCGTTACGGCGCTCACGCTCAGTGCACTTCTGCTCGCTGGCAACGAAGCCCGCCGGGCAGCGATCTTGAGCTGCGCTTGGCCGCTGGTTGAGTACCTGCTGCTGAGCCTCCGCAATCGCTAGCCCCTTCTGAGAGAGGTCGACGCAGCAAACGCCCGCTGTCTCGCTCTGAAAGCTGCAATCCTTCTTGCCAAGCCCCAGGTCATTGCAGGAGTAGGGGCATGCCCGGCAATTGGGAATAGCGTGAGCGAGGGAAGAGCCCGCAGCAACAGCTGCAACGAGCGCGAAGGCGAAAGCACGAAGTATACGCATAGTAGTCTCCTGTGGTGACAGCTGCTCCAAGTGGTACCCCGGCCAGCCCATGACTGGGTCGATTTACCTTGAGACGCGGCTTTTGAAAAGGAGAAAAACCCCGCGAGGCGCGCCAGGGTCCTTTGGCGCAGCTCGCTCGGGCCTTCGTAGCATGAACGGGCGAGGTAATCCGTTATAGAGGAGGGGTATTTCTACTCAACGGGCGTGTGGGTATAACCGCCGTCACAAACGAGGTTCCGCGTGTCACGTTACGACCCATTCGCACAGTACTACGACCAGGTTATTGGCGACCGTTCCGAAGTTGCAAAGCTTCTCATGCGGCTTATCCGGCGCCACGCGCCGCGCGCCCGCACAGTGCTTGAGCTTGGATGCGGCTCCGGGACTATGCTCCAGGAGCTCTCGCGCCGGTACGAGACAACCGGGATCGACAACTCCCGCGCAATGCTGAAGCTTGCGCGGAAGAAGTGTGCCAAGGCCGAGCTTCTCTTCGGGGACATCTCTGAATTCTCCCTGGACCGGCAATTTGACGTTGTGGTTTGCCCGTTTGACACGATTAATCACGTCACTTCATTTAGGGCTTGGCAGCGGGTCTTTGAAAACGCCCACGCCCATCTCAGGCCTGGAGGCGCGTTTATCTTCGATGTGAACACCGAGCATAAAATGGAGATGTACCGCGCCGACCCCGTCACGGTTGATTTTCATTCTGGGGCATTTTCGACGGTATCGGTCAGACGGCTCAGGCGTTGGCATTACCAGGTAGACCTCACCCTTTTTCGGGAAGTGCGTAGCGACCTATTTAGGCGTTACCAGATGAGCCTTCCGGAGCTAGTGGTTCCGACACAGAAGATTCTAAGTGAGCTGTCCTCGCTGTTCCGGCGAGTGACCCTGCTCGACCCTGACCGGCGCCGCCCAACTGCGGAAACTGAAGAGCTGTTCTTCATCTGTTCTGCGCCGCGCTAGCCCTACAGAGGTCGCCGGCGCTCGAATTCTGCCTCCGCTCACCTGTGTCACACCTTGGCACACATCGTTGTATCAATACGTTAGCCGAGATACTTGCTACCGGTGACAAAAACGAGTGTCGCCAGGTAAATGTCCAATGCCCCATACTTTACAGAAGGGAGCTCGCCCGCGTGGGCGTACACGCAGCGGCCCCCCTCGGAGGGGTATGGACACATCAACGTTCCTGAGGCGTGCGCTCACATTTCAGGCTGAGCTCAAGAAGAACTCCTTTCCCAATGCGTTCACACTGGCTGAGGCCTGCGGGTGTTCGCGCAGCACAGCAGTGCGAACAATCGACCGGCTGCGTTACGAGTTTGGCGTCCCAATCGATTACGACGAGTCTAGTAGGGGCTACTACTTAACGAATCCCGACTACTCGTTTGCTTTGCTGCCACCCGGACGCGACGAATTAGTGGCGATGGTCCTCCTAAGCGAGCTTGCGACGCTGGTTGATGACGGCGGCCTGCAGCAGGCGATCTCCTCTCTCTGGGCCCAACTCACGATCGGTCGCTCCGATATCAACCACGACCTTGAGCACCTGCGGAAGAAGTTCTCCTCCGAGACTACCTCTATCGCCAAGCTTGCTGATGTCGACCTGCTTCGCCTGCTCTCGCTTTGCCACCGTGGACAGCCGGCCTCGGTACGATACCGGAGCCCGTGGCGACACGAAGAGGATCGCGAGTATATCGGCACGTTCGAGCGGCTTCACTACTCAGATGGGATTCTGTACGCGCTCTTCGATGACTGCCAGCGGCGCAAGATCGTCTTGAACGTTTCGTTCCTCCGCGAGGTTAAGGACATCGACCAGCTTCCGCCGAAGTCGGAGTCGGTGGCGGCTGAGAAGGTCGCCAAGGAGTATTGGCTTGAGGGGTACGGTATCTGGTCAGGCGCAAAACCGGAGACGATTGAGATCGTGATCGCGGCGCCTGCGTCACGCTACTACGCCGCACAGACCTGGCACTCAGACCAGGAAGACAGTTGGGATGGCGAAACCCTCGTTCGTCGGTTTCCAGGCATACCATCTCCAGAGCTCGCCCGCCGCGTCCTCAGCCTCGGCAGGCATGTTTTGAGTATCTCGCCCGCGTCAGTTCTTGAGCTGGTACGCGAGGACATCTCTCATCTGACGCGCCTGGTGTCTCATTCGGAATAGGGCTTAGCGCCTGAAGGTTGAATCTAATTCCGAATCGTCTGCTGAAAACGCATCTGGGGGGCTGGGTCTCTCAAGAGAGCGATAGTACACCCGCTAACGCTTGATTGGCCGAGGAGGGCCCCGCATGCAAGGGATCAGCTACACAATGTACTTTGAAGGAATTGAGAGGCTGGAGCTCGTTCGTTCTGAGTTCAGGGCTTCTGGTGCTACCGAGCCGTTGGTCGTAATCCGGGGCAAGACATCCGGCGCTTTTACCCGTTACGGCAGCTTCCAGTGGACGTCTGGCGTTCGAGCCGTCTGCTCCGCGTTTCTGCGCTTCGCCATGTCGGAGGTGAGTCTAGGGGTCGACTACTGCCTGATCGGCTCAAGGGGAAGCTTAGCGGCCTCCCTCGATTACGCGCTCAGCAAGGGGCCCGCCTGGATCGGAGAGATGTTCGGAGCGACCCCGGGTGGTGGGCTGTACGCAAAGCGCCTCTTCAGGATTACGAACCCCAACCGCAAGAGGCCCGGTCCAGTGGCGCTCTCGGTCAACAAGAGCCTTATCGCAGGGAGCAGTATCGAGGTTCACTGGAACGGGCAAAAGGTCTCCGACTTGAGCGAGCTCTCAGCTATTCTGCAGAGCATTGAGAGCCAGGATAGTGAACTTTCCGACTCAGATGAGCCAGAAGGCTCTGGAACAAAACACACCGCTAATAGCTGAGGGCCGCTGGAGGACGTTCGTCGAGCAGCTATCTGCTCGCTCAGCGCTCTATCGCCGCCGCTTTTTGCCGATACGAACAGTGGAGGCATCCATCCGCAGGCAGCGGCAACGAATCGGACGTAAGGCAACTGTGGAGCCCCTGCAGTGAGGGCTCGACCCAATCTGTTTTTCCCTCGTACGGAAGGAGCCGAATTGAGAAGTCTAGTCGCGCGCCGAAGGAGTCCCCCGATTTGTCGCCGTTGCAGTAGACGAAGTACGCCGTGCTGTTGACCTTGAAGCCGTTCTGCCGAAAGAGCCACTGGTAGATCTCTACCTGACGCTTGTACGCAATCTGCCAGTCGGCATCGAGGTTCACCTCCTCGTTTTTCGATGTCGCTTTGTAGTCAGCGACTAGGAGCTCACCCTTTGAATTGACCCAGACATCGTCGATGCCGCCAGTAATGAGTAGCGTAGTGCCTCGAAGTGGCGCTGTGATTCCCTTGTGAAGCGCGTCGCGCCAAGCCTCAATATCCTTGTGCTTGAAGGGCACTGCGTCGACCCCATTCTCCACTAGCAAGGGGTGGGGCTGTTGCATCTCCCGGTAACGATCAAACTCGCGCTTGAGCAGTTCGTCGACCGCGTTGTTAAGGCTAAACGGTGGGCTAGGGGGCTGCCCGATGCCGTGCCGGCGGTCGAGGTAGAAGCAGCGTTTGCACTTCATGTAGAGGTCGATCTTCGAGCGGCTGAGCCGAAACGGCTCGGCGCTTGTCGGATCGAATCGGCTGCTTTTGCGGGCCATGGTGGCGCTCCAGATATAGGGCCCCACCGTAGTGGGACCTAGACCCTAAAGATCTCAGCGCGAAGGAGCGCTAGGCGCAACGGGTAATCGCTGGCTTCTGGGCACTAAAAGCCCGAAGAAACCACCGAGAGCGCCTCATCCACCATCTTCTCAACATACTCCTGGCGCACGAAGCCATCGCCGAAAATGTAGCCGGAGCGTTCCCAGCGCTGAGCCACCTCAGTCTTGCCGCGCTGGACTGAAACCTTGACCATCACGTTTTCAAACTTTTTCA
>CANLJX010000169.1 GCA_947491545.1 Deltaproteobacteria bacterium | reverse complement strand
TGTTCACTTCGGAGAGCGGCATCAGGAAACGGCCGAACTGCAACATATCCGAACCACCTCAAGGGCATCGGAGGTGTATACGGATGAATGTGGACACCCCGTGCTTGCGCAGATGCGCCTCCGAGTAACGCCAATCAGCGGCTGCAAGGGGTTTGAGGCGACACAACAGGCTCCGAGCGAACGCGCTCGGCCCGAGGCTTCGCAGTAATGCCGGACCCCTGTAAAGTCCCCGCAACGGCTCGGAGAGCTTGGAGGCGTATCGACCGCTGCCACCAAGCGGCTGCTCACAAGACATTAATGAACCTACCTTGCCTTTGATTTCATCGGAGAGGCCGCGCGCGCTGGCCACCGCGATTAGGATGTTCATCCAACAGCGGCTTGAGCGGCCAGTTCCTGCAAAGCGTCTCCCCGAGAATCAGAGCCAGCTGCCTCCCTACGATTGCCTATCGAAGGGGACCTTTGACTCGAAACAGAAGACTTTAATGTATTTTGATACACCCAAAGAAGCTACCCTGCTGAGGAATGCTGAGTAGCTGCGAATCTTATCTTTGGAGCTCGTGAGAATCATCCCTTTTCTTGCCACCGACGTCCTGTGGCTCGGGTATGTAAACCGGGGCGTCAAAACCCAGTATTCAATGAACGACCCGTTTAACTGTCTTTCCCCCAGCCTCCAGTGGGCTCCGACTAATTTGTTGTTCTGCACCACATCACCGAAGCCATCTGGCTCATGCTGGTAGACGCTAAATCCGTTATCATTCATGGCTGAAGGCTCTGTAAAAGGCACATTTGACTCTGCTACGTAAGAGGTAACGTACGTGCTGCCAACTCTGTTTTTGTAAAGGTCACTAAACGCCTTCAGAGATCTTAAGGGTACAGGCGCTGGAATTACATTCGTTGCGACGGTTTTCCCGTTTACTAACTTGCCGACTCGCACGAACTCCTTAAATAAAATCCAGTACTCGGTGTACTGACTCGAGGTCTCTGCCCCCCCGAGCTTCGGCCGGTAAACAGCCCCTACAATTTTGCCGTTCTGGTAAAGGTAGTTGTGTGTATCAAAACCAAATTGCTGACTGTCTAGACCGTAGGCCAGCCCAACGCTTACCTGAAATAGCACCACAAGAAGAAGTATGCGCCTAACCATGAGTGTCTGTCGGTTGGCGCCCCGAAAAACTTTAGGAGAAAACAGGTCCTCTTCTCGCCCACCTACCAGGGTCCTGCTCGAAACTTTCGAGTAGCCGGCAAATCGCTTGAGGGATTTTTTGTTTCGGGAATGGGGCTCTACCCCTTGCCCACAAGCACCCCTATCAGGCTAGTCCCGGGCAATTTCGTCCGAAACGATGAGGACCATAGCAGCAAGATTACTCAACTAGCTTCACACCCGCTCCAACACGCCCATCACAACCTCAACCAAGATGAGCAGGATGATGATCCACTCTAGAACCTCCGAACGGCGCTGAGCGGCCCGGTCGGCGAGCTTCTGGTAGATGCTGTCGAGCGCGTCCAGCTTTCTGCGGATGCTCGAGTGCCACTCGGGGAGGTGAAACTTCTGGGATGCCAGAGAGTAGACGCGCGCCAGGTACTGGTCGCCAAGGAGCTTCAGCGCGTTCTCGACCGCTTCAAAGAGTATCGCCGAGTCTACCTGCAGGCGCGCGACGCGGTTAAGGTCAGCACCGCCCTTCTTCTTCACCGTCAGGGTCTGGTAGGCGCTCTCGAGGTAGGTATCGAGCTGCTCGTCGAGGAAGCGCATCTCAAGAAACTCAAGGTTACAGAACTCAAGCACCGCCTTAACGTCGTCGATATCCTCGCCGAAGAAGAGCGCGCCGTTCCAGTCGACAACCACCAGGTCGCCGCTGCCGTACGAGGTCTTGGTCGAAACCGCGTCCCGCACCTCTTCCTCACCGAGGTCTCCGGTCTCAGAGCGCAGGAGCCGCGCGAACTCGCGCGCGTGCTCGTTGACCAAGGTCGGCGGATGAACCTCAGCGTCGAACTCCTCCATGTGGAACACCGCGAACTCTTCGATCGAGTCGCTCAGGTTCGGCCGCACGATGCACTCCTTGAGCTCGTCCATGAGCTGCATGACGCGCTCGCGCGCGTCGTTACACAGGTACTCGTTGCTGTAGAGCACATCGCTCAGCTCAATCATGTGCCCGATCGGGCCCGAGATGTCGATCTCGTAGATTACCGAGCAACCGCCGAAGTCAAAGAGCGTGAGGTCAGCTTGCGGCCTGGTGAAGAACTTTCCGACATTGACCTGCCGCCCGTGCTGAGAAACGCGCAGCGGCGGCGGGTCGTAGTCGAAGTAGCGCGGAGCGCGACGGTTGCGCCGAAACTTGGTGCGCTCGACCGCCTGCTTCAGCGCGGCCGCCGCCTGGTCGAGGTTAATCGAGAGCCCGAGCTCGAACGCGAACATGACGAAACAAACCCCGCGCCGAAGCTGCGGGATCGGATGCTTAATTACTGCCAATGAGCCAGTCGGCTCTCGAACGTCGTGGCTTGCCACAAGACACCTATGATTTGTTAGCTTTTTGCCAATTTTTTTTTGGGGGGGGGGTGAGTCAGCACTCACGCCAGAGGTCCGGCTATTCTACCCCACCGAGTCCTGCTAGCGAAGGAAATCGCTAACTCTGGGATATCAAACAGCAGTCTACCCCCTGCCCCCGCGTGACCGTTTCAGAAAGCGAGCCTAAACAGGCTCAGGCACAAAGCGGGCGCATCGGGTCCCAGTCGGTCTGCGCGCAGGTACCCGCTCGAGCCTTCCTACTGCCAGCACCAATATTCACAAAGAGAGCGGCGAGAACGGCGAGGGGGAGAAACAAAGAAACAGGACTTCCCTCCTCTCTGCTCTCGCCGCTCTCTTTGTTCCCACCCCCGAGCAGCGCGCCCCTAAAACGTGCACGTTCATAGCTGCGGAGCTGGAACCGGAGCCGTTGCCGGTGCCGTGCCCGCGGAAGAAGGGGTGCGGAGCGTGGTCCTCGAAGCGGGAGCGGCCTCGGCAACGGCAACGGTTCCGGCTCCGAACAGCCTGCAGGCCCTCTCTCTCTGCTCTAGCTGCCCTCCCTGCTCCCACCCTCAGATCCCAATACGTTCCGACCATTTATCTTGTTGACGCGATCGCTTGCCTCTCCTACCCTCCGCTCATGCAACTAGGCTCTCGAATCAACACAAGCGACTCTGCTTTCTTGGCGAACTCTAGCTCCTTTCGTGCACACCTAGATCGGCTAAAGAACCTACGCGATGCGTCGCTCCCCGACCCGGCCGACAGCGCCGTAAAGAAGCACCACGAGCGAGGCAAGCTCCTGGCTAGGGAGCGCATAGCGCAGCTTATCGATCCGGGCTCCGCTTTCCTTGAGGTTGCGCAGCTTGCCGGCACCGGGCTCTACGATGGGGTTCGCCCGGGTGCGGGTATCGTGACCGGCGTGGGTCTTGTCGAGGGGATCCCGTGCATGATCGTCGCAAACGACGCGACCGTTAAGGGCGGCACCTACTTTCCAATCACCGTAAAGAAGCACATCCGCGCCCAGGAGATCGCTCTTGAGAACCGCCTGCCCTGCATCTACCTCGTGGATTCAGGCGGCGCGTTTCTTCCGCTCCAGGATCAGGTCTTTCCAGACCGCGAGCACTTCGGGCGGCTTTTCTTCAACCAGGCGCGGATGAGTGCTGCCGGGGTCGCGCAGATCGCAGTCGTGCTCGGCTCGTGCACAGCGGGCGGCGCGTACGTGCCCGCCATGAGCGACGAGGCGATTATCGTCCGAAACCAGGGGATGATCTTCCTTGGGGGGCCGCCGCTAGTCAAAGCCGCCACAGGGGAAGAGGTCAGCGCAGAGGACCTGGGTGGAGGAGATGTTCACTCCCGCACCAGCGGTGTGACCGATTACCTCGCGGCCTCTGATGCTGAGGCGCTCTCTATGGCGCGCCGCAGCGTTGCGTCTCTCTCGGCGATCACTCCTGAGCGGCTGATGCGCTCAGAGCCCCGCGCGCCTCGCTTTAACCCAGCAGAGATCGAGGGACTCATCCCGGCAGACCCGAAGCACCACTTCCCAATGCGCGAAATCTTGGCGCGTATCCTCGACGACAGCGAGCTAGACGAGTTTAAGGCGAACTACGGCACAACGATCATCTGCGGCTTCGCACACATCGACGGGTACCCAGTTGGCGTGATCGCAAACGACGGCATCCTGTTCTCGGAGAGCGCCGAGAAAGCGGCGCACTTCATCCAGCTCTGCGACCAGCGCGCTATTCCGCTCGTGTTCTTCCAGAACGTCGTCGGCTTTATGGTGGGGAAGGAGTACGAGCACAAGGGGATCGCGAAGGATGGCGCCAAGATGGTAACCGCCGTCTCGTGCGCGCGTGTGCCGAAGTACACCGTTATCGTCGGAAACTCTTACGGAGCCGGAAACTACGCCATGTGCGGCCGCGCCTACGAGCCGCAGCTCCTCCTCTCGTGGCCGCAGTCGAAGATCGGTGTCATGGGCGCCGACCAGGCAGCCAGCGTCGTTACGCAGGTGCGCGCCGACAGCGCCAAGGGTAAAGGCGAGAAGTGGCCCGACGCCGATCGCACTAAGTACTACGAAGAGATCAAGGCGCAGTACACCGCGCAAACCGACGCTGTGTACGCAACTGCGCGGCTGTGGGACGACGGAATCATCGAGCCAGGCGAAACACGCTCTGCCTTGGCGCTCGCGCTCTCCCTCTCACCGATCCCACCGATCGCGCGTGAACGCGCCTTCGGAACCTTCCGGATGTAGCCCGTATGGTTGCCTCTCGGCCGATCGCGCGAGTGCTGGTTGCAAACCGCGGAGAGATAGCTCGGCGAATCATTCGCACCTGCACGCGGCTCGGAATAGAGAGCGTTGCCGTCTACACGGATGTCGACACGCACGCGCCCTTCGTCGCCGAGGCTACAACAGCAATCGCTCTCGGCGCGCCAGAGAGCTACCTCTCGATTGAAAAGGTGATCGCCGCCGCGAAAGCGAGCCGGGCTGACGCGGCGCACCCTGGCTACGGCTTCCTCTCTGAGAACCCGGCTTTCGCCGCTGCCTGCGAGGCTTCAGGCATAACGCTCCTTGGCCCAAGCAGCGAGACGATGCGAACGCTCGGGAGCAAGACCTCGGCGAAGCAGGTGGCGCAAAACGCAAACGTGCCGACAGCCCCGACTCTCATTTTCTCGCAAGACCCCCTTCTGCCGCGCGCCGACCAGCTCAAGGCGTTCGCCGAGCGAGTTGGGTACCCAGTGATGCTCAAGGCTGCGGCCGGTGGCGGCGGGCGTGGAATGCGCCTCGTGACAGGCCCCGAAGGGATGGCGCAACAGATCGAAAGCGCCGAGCGTGAGTCGCTCAAGGCATTCGGCAGCGACGAGATCTTCGCCGAGCGCTGCATCACCCCAGCGCGACACATCGAGGTCCAGGTCGTGGCAGACTGCCACGGCGGAGTGGTGGCGCTAGGCACC
>CANLJX010000168.1 GCA_947491545.1 Deltaproteobacteria bacterium | reverse complement strand
AGGAACGGAGCTCTGTAGCGAACCAGTCTTGGTTTAGGAGCAGGATGTTCATCTGGCAGGTTAGCGGGGGAGTTAAGCCGCCTAACTTTTGATGATTTGAGGGGGTATCTGGGAGCGATCTTTTTTTATTTTTAGATACGCTTAACTAGCGTCTGTTACTGATGTTTGAAGGGTAGAGCAACCGGATTCGGGGCTACCAGGGGGCGCCTTGTTTCGTAGCCGGGACTATACGGATCGCTCGACTTGTCTTGCCCGGCACCGAGTACGGGCGACTCTTGGGGACTAGGCTGCTTTAGGCAGCTCGTCGCGAGGGTCTGAGTCGTTAGCAGGCGCTGGGGTTGATAAGCCGTTTCGGGCTTCGTCGTAAATTCGCGCCGGAGGCTCACGCAGGTTCCAGACGAGACCTACAGCAGAAAGCGCCTTGAGAACGTAGTGAGTGATATCGAGCTCCCACCAGTAGAACCCCTGGCGCTCTGAGCCTGGGTAGCGGTGGTGGTTGTTGTGCCAACCTTCGCCGAGCGTGATGATCGCAAGCAGGAAGCTGTTCTTGCTGTCATCGCCGGTCTTGAAGCGCGGGCGACCGATGACGTGCGCGAGCGAGTTGATGCAGAACGTGCCGTGGTAGAGGAGGGTTGTGCTGATGCAGAAGCCCCAAACGACCATTTGCATCGCGGATGTGCCGAGGCCAGGAGCTTCGGACTGAAGCACAGCACCAAAAGCTGCGAGGGCCAGCAGCAGTGCCACCGGAGGGAGGATGTGGTTCCTGTCGAGCCAGCGCAGCTCAGGAAAGCGCGAGAGGTCCTTAGCTCCGTCTACACGGGCCTCAACGAACTGCGAGCTAAGCACCCAGCCGACGTGTGCCCACCACAGCCCGTAAACTCCTGGCGGGTGGATGTCCTGCTCCGTGTCAGAATGCTTGTGGTGATGACGGTGGTGAGCTGCCCACCAGATTGGACCCTTCTGGGCTGAGGTCGCACCGAGCACACCAAGCGCAAACTGGAAGGGGCGGCTGGTGTCGTACGAGCGGTGCGAGAAGTAGCGGTGATAAGCGCCGGTGATGCCGAACATACGGACCGCGTACAGAGCGAGGCACGTCCAGAAAGCCGTCCAGCTAAAGCCCACCCACACCACGCCGAGGCAGCCTAGGTGCACCGCCCAAAACGCTCCCTGCTTGAGGAGGTTAGAGGGGTGGAAGGGGCGGCCAGTAGGCGACATATGCGTCTTGCTCCGAGGGTTGGTGGCGTTGCGAGATACTAGAGGAATACCGACCGGGAGGGAACCCTCCCCAGCGATTCTTCGCAAGCTACCGAGATAAAGGGAGAAAGGGCTAGCTACTCCCTGCGAGAACCGATCGTAACAAGTTTTTTGGGCTGTCCTTTGCCATGCACGATATAGCCAACGTAGGCGCTCACAGCTATTGCGAACACCACAAAAGCGCCCATCAGCAGCGAAGACGACACGATGAAGTCGCGAGTTAGGTGGAAAACGACTGCGAAGCACAAGCTGGAGAGCAGGAATCCGACGATTCCAGGCAGCCGATCGAGCAAGCGCAGAATAGATTGCTGCTGCCTCTCGCCGACCATTACGATTGCAGATGTGGCAGCGCCGACGACACACGATGCCCCTACAAGGAGCCACATCGTCTGCGAGCCGGATGCTTCAGGGATCCAGCTCTGAATAATCGCGCCGCCAGCGAGGGAGTGTAGCGAGAGAGCCGCGGCGGATGAAACAATGGCGAGGGGGCTAACGACGGCCGGAGGGTGGTTCTCGCAGCTACAGTCGTCGTGAACTCGGTGGTGGATGCGGTGGTGCACGAAGTGCCAGAGCAGAAACACCGCTCCGACGAACATGAAGATCTCGCCAAGAATTTCAGAGTAGTGTGAGGCCTCGGAAACGATTGCAACGCCCAGAACTCCGTACAGCGCGTGGAAGAGTGTAAACGACGCACCCCACAGGAGCGCGTGCCCGCGCGTTGTGCTGGCAACAGCGATCGCGATCAGCAGGCAGCCGTCTCCCAAGAGGAGCAACGGGTAAAGCAGGATAATGGAGGCAGCGGTGCCGAAAGACATGTGGCGGATTGTAGACGGGGGATGGGGTCACTAGCAAATGGGGGGTGCCTAACGCCGAAAGGTGGCGCAAAGCAACTCTCGGGCTCGGCGAATCGGCGCCGGAGCCGGGAACGGCTCCGGTATCGGCCCCGAAAATTAATCGGCCATGCTCTGCGGAAAACGTCTTTTTTGCTGGACGGGGAGATAACCGACCGTTCTTTTCTACATCCTTCTCCTAGTCTTCCTCTTTCTCATTCTCCTGCACTTGCACTGTATTCCTCGTCCTCATCCGGGCATTTCGATACGAAAATCGCCGGCAATCCCCGCGAATTTCTTGATTATGAACAGGAGGCGGTGCGGGTGCAGGACAAAGAGGAGCAAGAGGAGGAGGAGCAGGAAACTCCTCCTCCATATTAGTTAAGCCTAAACGGGCTTTCTGCGCCGCTAAGCCGCGACCCCGTCCTCGCTCACGGCAAACTCAATCAGCTCAGACAACAACTCCCGGTTTGTGATAATGCGCGGAACCTTGTTCTGCCCTCCGAGCTTGCCGCGCTTCTTCATCCACGCAGCGAAGGTGCCAGAAGCCACTGGCACGACCTGCGGGGCTTTGAGACCGAAGCCTCCTGAGCGGTGCGACTCGTAGTCTTCGTTGCGTTGGCAGAGCTTTTTGTCGAGCGCCTCGACGAAGCGTGTGAGCTGCTCGGCGCCCGGCTTCTCGCCTACGAATTCCACAAGGTAGATGTGCCCGCCGAGATCTCCTGAGCGCTCAGGAAACACGGGGCCTACCGTGAAGTCGGCGATCTCGGCGGCGATCTCCTTGGCTGCTGTGACAACACCGTCCTCGACCTCCTCAGCGATTAGGTGCTCGCCGAACGCAGAGAGGTAGTACGACGTGCGGCCGGTGACGAGCACTCGAGGGGTGTCGGTGTCTACGAATCGCACTGTGTCGCCAATAACGTATGACCAGAGCCCGGCGCAGGTAGTCATGACCACGGCGTAGTTCACGTCGCGCTCGACGTTTCCGATCCAGTGTCGTGTTGGCGACGAGCTCTCAAGTTCCTCCAGCGGCACGAACTCATAGAAGATGCCGTGGTCGAGGTTCATGCGGAGGCCGTCACCGTAGCCACGGTCAGCGATTGCGATGAAGCCCTCGCTGGCTGGGTACACCTCGCGCAGCTCAGCACGGCTTCCTTGAAGCACGTCCTTGAAGCGCTGCACGTACGGCGCAAAGTTAACGCCCCCGTGCACGACTAGCTCCATGTTCTCGTAGATGCGAGCGAGCTTCCCCGCGCTGTCAGGCTTAAGCGAAGCGAGCTTGTCGAAGAAGATTAGGAGCCACGCCGGAACGCCGGAGATCATGCGGATATCTTCTGAGAGGGATAGCGTAGCCAGGGTATCTACCTTCTCCTCCCAGTTCTTAATCAACGCTAGCTCTGCCGGCGGGAAGTAGCGGGACTTGAGCCACCACGGCAGGGTCTTCACAGCGATGCCGCTTAAGTCGCCGAAGAAGATGCCGGGGGAGGGCTCCGTCAGGTCCGTGCTGCCGCCGAGCATGAAGCTCTTGCCGCCCAGGATCTCTGACTTTGGGCGGTTCGTGACGTGGTGCACTAACAGATCGATCCCGGCCTTAGTGTTGGACCGCATCATGTCGTCTGAGCATGGGATGTACTTGGTGGCTCCAGAGCTTGTGCCGGAGCTCACTGGAAAGAAGCGGATGGTGCCTGGCCAGGTGCAGTCGGTGAGGATGGGGAAGGGACCCTTCCAGAACTCCTCCCAGAACGCCTCGTACTTCCGGAGCGGAACACGCTTCTGGTACTCCTCAATCGTTGAGATAGTTGAGAAGCCGTACATCTTTCCGAAGGTCGTGTGGCGTGCGCGCTCAACGAGCCAGCGAAGCTGCTGCTGCTGCAAATCTCGGGCAGAGGCGGTGCGCAACCGTTCGTTGCGCCAGCGGGCGTAGAGGCGGAGGAGGGGTGTAGCGTCGAACATGAGGCGCTACGATACGGGAAGTCGCCAGGTTTTAGAAGTTGCTGGCGTGAGCCGTGGCTGAAGAGGTGTAAATGCCGGGTAATGCTGGGCCAACGAAGAGCACAACCGAGCCGTCGAGGCGCCCGGATTTGGCGATCTGCTCAAGGAGCTCTTTGCGGCATGGGCTGTGGTGGCGCACCTTGGCAGCTTGCGGGTGGATCGACTCAGCCTTCCAGGCGTACTCGGTGATCTCGACCCAGTGGCCCTCAAAGGCCTCTCGTATCCGGCTCCACGGCATCTTTGCCATATCGTTGCCCCCAAAAAAGTGCTCCTGGATAGTACCTTGATTGGGTGGCTTATGGAAGGACGGAGACGGGGGGGGGCGAAAAAGGGGGGCATGGTGTCCGTCCTGCTCTATAGAGAACATGTGGAGTCTCATAGCAGGTTGTAGAGAGGGTCTAGCATTCCCCATCTTCATCCTAATCCTTCTGTTCCGCCTGCACTTGCACCGGATTCCTAGTCCTCTATCTGGATCTCTCGACACGAAATAATGCGCAATCCCCTGAAATTTCTTGATTATGAGCAGGAGCCAGTGCAGGTGCAGGAGAAAGAGTAGGATTAGGATGAAGATGAGGAATGCTATCGCCCGCGACGACCTGAATTGAGGCTACACATGTTTTCTACAGAGCATGTCCGTCCCCTTTTTCGCCAACCTAGTGTACAGTTTGCCGCACCGTAACGACTGAGGGCAGTGACCGCATCATGGGTAAAGTAGGCAAGATTTCAGGATTTCCCGAGTGGCTCCCCGAGCAGAAGATCGCCGAGGACCGGGTTGTTGCAACCATCAAGCGCATCTTTGAAAGCTACGGGTTCGCCCCGATTGAGACCCCTGCGGTTGAGCTGCTCTCGACTCTCGGCTCGAAGGGCATCATTGAGAAGGAGATCTTTGTGGTTCGTCGGCTCAAGGCTGACGAGGGGCAGGAGTCTGAGCTCGGCTTGCACTTTGACCTGACCGTGCCCCTGGCGCGCTACGTGGCGCAGCACCAGGCCGCGCTGACGTTTCCCTTCAAGCGCTACCAGTGCCAGAAGGTATGGCGAGGTGAGCGCCCACAGCGCGGGCGCTTCCGCGAGTTCTACCAGTTCGACATCGACATCATCGGGCGCGACGAGCTGCCGTTGAGCTGCGATGCTGAAGTCGTTTCGGTGATCGGGCTCGTGATGAAAGAGCTCAACTTCGGGCCCTTTCAGGTAAGGATCAACAGCAGGAAGCTTCTCGGAGGTCTGTACGCGGAGCTTGGGCTCGACGAAGCCGCTCGCAAGGCTGCAATCGTCGCTGTCGACAAGCTGCTCAAGATCGGCGCAGACGGCGTGCAGGCTGAGCTTGAGAAGATCCCTGGCATCTCGCCGAAGGCGATTGAGGTGATCCTCAAGAGCACCGAAATTCAGTGCGACGCGGCGCAGCTGCCGGGCA
>CANLJX010000167.1 GCA_947491545.1 Deltaproteobacteria bacterium | reverse complement strand
TAGCTCGCTCTCTTGCCGCTGGAAGACTGCGTGTGGCTCGACCTGAATCTGGACATAGAGGTCTCCGTTGCCTCCCCCGCCGGTTCCTGCCTCGCCCTCGCCGCGCATCTTGAGCCGCTGGCCGTTATCGACACCAGCCGGGACGCGGATCTTGAGGCGAGTTTCCTTTACCTTGAGGCCTGAACCTGAGCAGCTTGCGCAGGGATCCTTGACCACCTCGCCCACGCCGCCGCACGCATGGCAGGTGCGGGCGAGGGTGAAGAAGCCCTGCTGAATCCGGATCTGGCCGGCACCCTCGCACTGCGGGCAGCGCTGCCGGGTCGTGCCTTTCGCTGCGCCGCTGCCAGAGCAGGTCTCACACTTCGCCCGCCGGCCGATGGAGACCTCTTTCTCGCAGCCGAAAGCCGCTTCCTCGAAAGTTACATCGAGGTCGTAGCGCAGATCGCTCCCAGAGCGGCCACGACCGGCGCCACCGCCGCGACGGGCTCCGCCGCCACCCATCTGGCCGCCGAAGAAGGAACTGAAGATGTCGCCGAAAATGTCCTCGAAGCCAGAGAAGTCAGCTCCGCCAAAGCCCGCACCGCCGCCGTTCGCGAAGGCCTGGTGGCCGAAGCGATCGTACTTTGCGCGGTTGTCGCTATCGCTCAAGACCGAGTACGCCTCGGTCGCTTCCTTGAACTTTTCTTCGGCTTCGGCGTTGCCTGGATTCTTGTCGGGGTGAAACTGGACAGCCTTCTTGCGGTAGGCCTTCTTGATCTCTTCGACGGACGCGGTGCGAGTGACCTCTAGAACTTCGTAGTAATCTCGCTTGGACACAGAACCCCCCTGGCTTGACTTCCGGACCCTACCACACGCCCGCCACAGACGGCAAAAGACGAGGTCCTGCCCCGCACAATACATGTTTTACGCCCAGGGGCTTACAGCCGGGTTTTCTTTCCCTCATCCTGTTCCTTGTCTTCCTCCTTCTCATTCTCCTGCACCTGCACTGGATTCCGAATCCTCATCCGGGTCTTCCGACACGAATATCCGGGGCAATCCATGACAATGTCTTGATTATGAGCAGGAGCAGGTGCAGGTGCAGGTGCAGGTGCAAGAGAAAGATTAAGATGAGGAAGCTAGGCTCCACTACAACCTGCTTGCGGATTCCACCTCTCCTCTACAGCAGACGAGGTCCCCGTTTCCAGGGACCTCGTCTCGCCAAGGGACTTACAGCTGCTCGCGCTTACTTGCCGTCGCGGACTTCCTCGTAGTCGGCATCGACCACGTCGTCCTTGCCAGCCGCGCCTGCGCCATCACCTTCCGCGCCTGCGCTCTCAGCCGAAGCCTGAGCAGCCGTAGCGGCCTTGTACGCCTCTTCCGAGAGCTTATGGCTCGCCTTCTCGAGGGCGCTGAAAGCCGCCGTAATAGCGTCCTTCTCGTTCTTCTCGAGCGCCTTCTTGGCATCCTCAAGAGCCGTTGTAACGGCACCCTTGGTTTCAGCCGTGACCTTGTCGCCCAGCTCGCCCATCGTCTTCTCGGTTGCGTAGACCATAGTGTCGAGCTTGTTGCGCTCCTCTACAGTCTCGCGGCGCATGCGATCTTCCTCTGCGTGCGACTTCGCGTCGTTCACCATGCGGTCGATCTCCTCCTTCGAGAGGCCCGAGCTCGCAGTGATCTTGATCGACTGCTCCTTCTGCGTGCCGAGGTCTTTCGCGGACACCGACACGATGCCGTTTGCGTCGATGTCGAACGTGACCTCGATCTGAGGCACTCCGCGAGGCGCTGGCGGGAGCTTGTCGAGATCGAAACGGCCGAGGGTCTTGTTGTCCTGGGCCATGTCGCGCTCACCCTGCAGCACGTGGATCGAAACTGCTGGCTGGTTATCCGCCGCCGTCGAGAACACCTGCGACTTCCTGGTTGGGATCGTCGTGTTCTTCTCGATCAGCTTCGTTAACACGCCGCCAAGCGTTTCGATTCCGAGGCTTAGCGGAGTTACGTCGAGCAGGAGCACGTCCTTGACATCTCCCTGCAGAACTCCAGCCTGAACAGCCGCGCCGACCGCGACTGCCTCGTCCGGATTGACGCTCTTCGAGGCTTCCTTGCCGAAGATCTCCTTCACGCGGGCCTGCACAGCCGGCATGCGGGTCATTCCGCCGACGAGAATTACCTCGCCGATGTCGCTCGCCTTCACTCCAGCATCCTTGAGGGCCGTCTTGCAAGGCTCGTCGAGGCGCTTGAGGAGCGGCGCGCAGAGCTGCTCGAACTTAGCGCGAGTGATCTTGATGTTCATGTGCTTCGGCCCAGAGGCGTCAGCGGTGATGAACGGCAAGTTGATGTCGGTCTCTAGCGCAGACGAGAGCTCGTGCTTCGCCTTCTCCGAAGCCTCCTTGAGGCGCTGGAGAGCCATCGTGTCCTTGCGAAGGTCGATGCCCTGCTCCTTCTTGAACTCATCCGCGAGGTAGTCGACGAGGATCAGGTCGAAGTCCTCACCGCCGAGGAAGGTGTCACCGTTGGTGGACTTAACTTCGAACACGCCGTCGCCGAGCTCGAGGATCGACACGTCGAACGTTCCTCCGCCGAGGTCGAACACGGCGATGGTCTTCTCGTGCTTCTTGTCGAGACCGTACGCAAGCGCGGCTGCTGTCGGCTCGTTGATGATGCGCAAGACGTTCAGGCCCGCAATCTTGCCGGCATCCTTAGTCGCCTGGCGCTGTGCGTCGTCGAAGTACGCCGGAACCGTGATAACGGCATCCGTCACCTTCTCGCCTAGGTAGTCCTCTGCAGTCTGCTTCATCTTGGTGAGCACCATCGCAGAGACTTCCTGCGGGCTCTTGGCGTCGCCCTTGAGCTTCACCCAAGCATCGCCGTTCGGAGAGGCCGTGATCTCGTAGGGGAGAACCTTCTTGGCCTTCTCCACCTCTGCCGAGTCAGTCTTGCGTCCGATCAGGCGCTTTACCGCGAAGATGGTGTTTTTGGGGTTTGTGACTGCCTGGCGCTTTGCGATCTGTCCTACCAGCCTCTCGCCTGCGTCATTCACGCCAACGACAGACGGAGTGGTGCGATTCCCTTCGCTGTTTGCGATTACGACTGGCGACCCGCCTTCCATGACGGCAACGCACGAGTTCGTGGTTCCAAGGTCAATTCCAATTACTTTTCCCATTTTGCTAACGCTCCTTTTCCTAAAATCTGCTCAGTGCTACGCGCTCTGTCCATCGGCACTAGCCGCCACAACTACTTCTCCTGGCCGGATGAGCTTGTCTTTGTAGAAGTACGCCTTCTTAAGCTCCCCAACGATCGTCCCCGGCTTGGCGTCCGCCGAAGTCACGCGGCTGATCGCTTGGTGCCTCTGCGGGTCGAAAGCCTTTCCTACTCCGCCCTCGCCCCGAATCTCCCATCGGCCTAACTTCTCAACGAAGAGCTTGTGGGTCATCTCGAGGCCAGCCTTGAGCTTGTCGTACTCAGCCGAGCTGTGCGCCAACGCCAGCTCAAGGTTGTCGAGCACCTCAAGCAGGTCTACCACCAGACGCTCTCCTTGGTACTTAAGCAGCTCAGACTGCTCCTTCAAGGCTCGCTTCTTAAAATTCTCAAAATCGGCCATCAGCCGTAGCTGTCGGTCCTTGCTCTCGGCCAGCTCCTTAACGAGCCGGTCTGTCTCAGAGCCCCCCGAACCGTCCTTAACATGCTGATTTATCTCTACTTCGTCTGCCGCGGAGCCATCGTGGGCAGCCTTACCGCTTTCGTGCTCGTGTGCCATTCGTAAACTCTTTTTGTGGGGAAACGGCCCGGCTCGACTCGTAAGGGTTGAGCAACACGCCTAATCCGGTGTCAATTCTGTATGCTATAAACATTAGCCCACCCTTTTTCAATGTTTTGGACCGCATGAGCGCCGTAGACCCCTTAGAAACTTTAAAAAAAGGCCAGGAACTTACGCTGCCAGCGCTCGTTCTGCGCATCACGCCGTACCGGGACAGCGATATCATCGCGCACCTCCTCACCCCTAGCCTCGGCAAGATCTCGGCGATCGCCCGCAACGCTCGCGGCAGCCGCAAGCGCTTCCCCAGCTCGCTCGACCTCTTCGACCGCGGAACAGCCCGACTCTCGCGTGAGAGAAACGGCGCCTTCGGAGTAAAGGAGTTCACTCCCTCTCACTCACTTAAGACGGTGCGGCACGATCTCGACAAGCTAACGCTCGCATCAATGCTGTGTGAGGTGTTCGACCTCTTGCTACACGAGGAGAGCGGTGACGACTCGCGCGAGGTGTTCGAGATCTTAGACCTCTCGCTCAACGCGATTGATGAAGCGAGCGACCTCAAGGGGTCGCTGCGTGCCGTGTATGTGGCGCTCTCCTCGCTTGCGCGCCACGCGGGGATTATCGACCTCGCAGACGCGCCGCCCGGCAGCAAAGCGCTTGCAACGCTGCTCGATGCAGTAGAGCGCTTCACCGAGCGGCGGCTTGCTACCCGCTCTGCCCTTGCCCCAATGATGACGAAGCTGGTCTCCTAACCACGGGCGCAGTCCTACGGCAACGGAACCGGCGCCGGTTCCGGCGCCGCCGCCGGCTCCGAACCGTAAACATTCACGCCTTGAGGGGACAACCCGCAGAAACAGAGCGTCTTGGCTTAGTGACACCCACACCCCGACCCACACGCCTTCTTAGGCGGAGTCGAAGATGAGTCGGAGCTCGATGAGCTGGAATCGCTCTTGCTCTCGGTGGAGCCCTTCTTGCTGCTCTTTGGAGAGGTGCCTGTAGAGCTGCCGGATGAGTAGTCAGTCTTGTACCAGCCGCTGCCCTTGAGGTGGAACGCTGAAGCCGAGACCGCTTTCGTTACTGGGCTATTCTTCCCCTGTTCTTTGCACTGCGGGCAGCTCTTGAGGGGCTTCTCGCTAAACTTCTGGATGACCTCGAACCGGCCGCAGACCGGGCACTCGTACTCGTAAATAGGCATACAACGAAACCCTACTGAAAGATGGCTACCCGCCGCGACAGCTAGGACTCAGCGGATGAGTCCCCTATGGTACCCTCAAATGAGGGTCTTGTCGCGCAAGGCGCGGACCTTCTCGGAGCTTAATCACCCAAGCTTTTGGTTTCAAGGCGTTGCCGGATAATTTCGGCCGGACCGCCATGTATTGACAACAACTTGCGATTTTACGCGCCCTGGTTTTAGCCCCCCTCAGCCGCGGGTGGCCCTCTTCCGGTTCCTCACCCCCAATCTCAACCTTCCTCTTCCTCACCCTCCTGCACTTGCACCGGCTTCCTCATCCTCAGTCGGGTGTCTCGGTGAGGATGTCGCGGGCAACAGGGCTAACTTTTTTGATTACGAGGAAGAACCCGGTGCAGGTGCAGGAGAAGGGGGAAGAATAGGAGAAGGATAAAGGTGAGTAGCCCACGAAAAAAGGGGACGGACATGCTCTGTAGAAAAGGTGTGCAATCTCAATTCAAGTCGTAGCTGGGCATCTTATTCCTCGTCCTAATCATCCTCCTGCTCCTGCTCATAATCAAGAAATGTCCGGGACTTGCCCAGTATATGCCCGCAAAAAGGGGGATGGACG
>CANLJX010000166.1 GCA_947491545.1 Deltaproteobacteria bacterium | reverse complement strand
CTGATGAAGCAGGCGTACGATGCTGGCGTCAACTTCTTCGACAACGCGGAGGCCTACAGCGGCGGCGATGCAGAGCTTCTTATGGGGCGAGCGATCAAGAAGCTCGGGCTGCGGCGCTCTTCGTACCTCGTCTCCTCGAAGTTCTTCTGGGGGCTGCACGAACGCCCAAACGAGAAGAATACCCTCAACAGAAAGTACCTGATGCAGGCGATCGACGGCTCGCTCAAGCGCTTCGGCCTTGAGCACCTCGATCTGATCTTCTGTCACCGCCCAGACCCAAGCACCCCCCTCGAGGAGACGGTGCGCGCCATGAGCGATATCGTCTCGCAGGGAAAGGCGCTCTACTGGGGCACTAGTGAGTGGACTGGTGAGCAGATCCTTGAGGCGTGGCGAATCGCAGACCGCCACCACCTGCACAAGCCGCAGATGGAGCAGCCGCAGTACAACATCTTCACCCGAGAGAAAGTCGAGCGAGACTTCGCTCCGCTGTACAAGGAGATCGGGCTTGGTCTCACAACGTGGAGCCCGCTCGCCTCAGGGCTTCTCACCGGAAAGTACACGAAAGGGGTCCCACAGGGCTCTCGGGCCGCGCTTCCGGGCTACGAGTGGCTCAAAGACCGGGTGCTCAATCCAGAGCGGCTGCAGGCCGTGACCCGGCTTGAGTCAGTCGCGAAGGACCTAGGCTGCTCAGTGGGTCAGCTAGCGATCGCCTGGTGCCTCAAGAACCAAAACGTCAGCACCGTAATCCTCGGAGCAACATCCGCCGAGCAGCTAACGCAGAACCTCGAGGCAGCCCGCTTTGTAGAGAAGCTTGATGGGGCGGTGATGGGGGAGATTGAGAGGGCGGTTGCAGGCTAGCGAAGCCGCGGGTCGTTCACGCCACCCCCCGCTGCAACTCCCGCAGGAACCCAGCCAGCGCTGAGTTCGGCGATGCGAGGAGCTGCGCCGGCGCACCGAACTCTGCGACCCTGCCGTGTTCGAGGACGAGCATCAGGTCTGAGTCGATCACGGTGCCGAGGCGGTGTGCTACGACGAGCACGGTTGCGCCGACGAACTCCCGGCGAATGGTGCGCTGGATAGCCGAGTCGGTCTCAACGTCGATATTTGCTGTAGCTTCATCGAGCACGATAACTTTGCAGCGCCTGAGCAGCGCACGGGCGAGGCAGAATAGCTGCCGCTGTCCGCAGCTGAAGTTCGAGCCGCCCTCGTTCACCGTTGCGCTTAAGCCCCCGGGAAGCTCGGCAACGAAGCGGTCAAGCTCCACGCGCCCGAGCGCCTCGGTTATCTCAGCGTCGCTAGAGGTGCGGAACGGATCGAGGCTGTCGCGTAGCGGTCCTGAGAATAGCACGGGCTCCTGCGGCACGACCGTGATTGCGCTGCGAAGAGCCTCAAGTGAGAGCGTTGATGTGTTGACCCTGTCTAGCTCGATGTGCCCCTCGCTTGGCTCAAGGAGCCGCCCTAGGGCCAAGATGAGGGTGCTTTTGCCGGATCCCGTGCGGCCAACAATTCCAACACGAGAGCCAGCGGGAATGGAGCAGCTGACACTATCGAGGGCGGGCGGCAGATCAGGGCGGTACTGAACAGTCAGGGCATTCAGGCGGAGGTCGCCTTGCGCCGGCCAGTTCATCGGCGCTGCGTTTCCGCCCCGAGTTTCTGAAGGGGTGTTTGCATAGTACTCCATCCGCTCAAAGGATGTCAGGCTGCTCTCGGCCATTACCAACGAGCGCACGACCCAGTTCATCGGTCCGCCGAAGTTTGAGTACACCAAGAGCAATCCAGCGACGGATGCTGGGATTACGGCCGGACAGAGAAGCGAGACCGTAATGGCAGCAGCGAGGAGAACTAATGCGGCGAGGAGCTCAAGCCTGATCCCGAGCCAGCGATTGGTGGCGTTGATGGTGTAGGTGGCATTGACGTTGGTGGACAGGTACTGCCGCATTCGGGCAGCAAACTGCTCGGTGAGCCCTGATGCGCGCAGCGTGTCGGTTCCGCTTAGCGACTCAGAGAAGAGAGCGAAGATTGGCGAGCGGGAGATCGACTCAAGGCGCTGCGCTTCTCTCGATGTTGGACGGAAGACCCGTGCGTAGCGCGCGTACACGAGCGTAAGCGGAAGGAGCAGAATCAGCGCGTAGGGCTCAAGCACAGAGAGGAGGATGAAGACCACTAGCACGTCTAGAACGCAGCTACAGGTGTCTTGCAGGGTGCGCGGCAGGGGGCCCTCGACGGTGTCGAGGTCTCGGCTGAAGCGGTTGACGATGCGCCCGGTCGGGTTCGCCTCAAAGAAGCGAAGCGGGGCAGCCAAGACACCTTGTAGCAGATGCTCGTGAGAAGCCTGCCCGGCTTTTAGCCCGCGGTCGAGGAAGAGGTACCAGCGGGCGAAGTGGAAGATGGCGAGGGTGGTAAGGAGCCCGGCGTACCCTAGGATAAACTCCTTGTGAGAAGGGAGGGGCCCACGCGAGAAGAGGGCGAGCCAGAGGTCGGTCGCGACCGAGGCGATGTGGCGAGAGAAGACCACGGCAACGACTACGAGTCCGAGAAGTCCAGGGGCGAAGCGCCGCATGTAGGTGCGCAGCACGCGGCGGTCAACTGCTCCGACGTCTCGCTCTTCGACCTCGACTACCGAGCGGCTGGCGGCAGCAGCCGCCTCTGGGCGCGCGCTGCTGCTCAGGTTGCCATCCGAAGCTTCCGAGTGGCCCATGGTGGACTGTGCAACGTGGCTTAACTCGGAGTGGAAGTCGAGCAGCTCCGTGAAGCGAGAGCTCCGACCCTTAAGCTCCTGCGGAGTTCCGGACTCGACGATTATTCCCCTCTCAACTACGATGACCCTATCAGCGCGCAGTGCGTACTCTAGCCGGTGGGTGACGAGGAGGCGGGCTCTCCCCGCTAGCTCGCCGCATACCAGCCGCTCAAACACCTCATTTGCCACGCGGGTGTCTAGTGCACTGAGGGGGTCGTCGAGCAGGTAGATATCAGACTCAAGGTAGAGAGCACGCGCCAGAGCAACGCGCTGCCGCTGTCCTCCCGATAGGTTGACGCCGCGCTCGCCGATCATAGTGGCGTCGCCCTGAGGCAGGTCTTTCAGGTCGGGCCCAAGCGCCGAAGCCGCCAGGGCTCGCTCGTACCGCTCGGCTGAGAAGGGTTCACCGGCCAGGATGTTGTTGCGCACCGTGTCGCTTACTATCCAAGGCTGCTGGGCAACGTACCCGAGGGTGCCGTTGGCTGATACGCTCCCAGCGGTGAGTGAAAGCTCGCCCAAGATTGAGAGCAGCAGGGCGCTCTTCCCGCTTCCGACTCCGCCCACGATCGCCACAAGCTCTCCCGGGTTCACCCGGAGCTGCTTAACGTGCAGCGCCGGAACACTAGGCGACCATTCAAACGAGGCGTCCTCGAGCTCGATAGCATACGGGCTTGAGCGCACGGGAGATCGGGGCGCAAAGTCTCTACGTTTGAGAAACGACTCGATACGCGAGGCAGAGAGCATGGCCTCCAGCGTGTTGATGAATGTGTCAGGGAGTGAGTTTATGGCGAAGCGCAGGAGCAGGATAAGCGACATTGCCGGAAACACAGTCGCCGCATCGAGCGTTCCCCCGCGCAGTACGAGCACCGAGAACGTGACGACCATCGCAGCGGTAGGGGCCAGGTTAGAGGCGAGACCTGCTAAGCTTGAGAGCAGATTCACCCGCCGCAATCGCTGCACCTCTTCACCGCGCAAGGCCAGGATTCGCTCCGAGAGAGGGCGCTCCCACGCCTGGAACTTCACAGTCTTGATGTGCCCGAGAACCTCGGCTGTAAATCCGACGCGCTGATCGGTGATAGCCAATACCTCTCGCCGGATACGATTCTGGCTGCGAACGAGCGCTGAGGCGATGATGAGCGGAAGAGCAAGGCTCGCCGTTCCGAAGATCGCTGCAATCCCGACCAGGCGGTACAGCAGCACAAGAGCTAGCGTCACCTGTAGCGGGTGGTACCAGATGGCGTGAAGCATCTGGAGCCATGAGAAGATTCTTCCAGAGTCAGTTCCCGTGAGGGTCAGGATCGCTCCGCTTGAAGCCTCTCCGCGCTCGCTTCGAGCGAGACGGAGCGCCTTGTCGTAGATTAGCGCCCTGAGCGAGGCGTGAACCTTAATCGAGATTCCCACCTGATTGTAAAACAGGTGGTGAACACTCAAGGTGCCGACAATGCCGAGGATAAAGAGGAGCAGGGCGGAGAGCAAAGCAGAGGTGTTCGCTGGAGCGAGACCGATAGCGGCACCGAGATCTCCCGCCCACTCCGGTGCTATGTACTTTCCTTCAAGCGCCAGGAGTATGCGGCGCAACACCAATGGAGTGAGAAGCCCAGTCGCCAGAAGCAGCAGCGCGCAGCCGGTGGTCTTGGCAATCTCCCGGCGCACATTGAGGAGCAGCGCCCGAATAAGAAAAAACGGGCGAGAGGATGATGCGGCGATCAGCTCTTTGAGCGAAGCCAGGTGCGACGAGACATCAAACGCTGAAGGCGCCTCGATCAGCTCCTCCATCGTGAGCGGGCGAGTGATGTTGCGCCGAATAAATGGCGTTACCCAGAAAAAGAAAAGGCGGGAAATTAACCCGCTCTGGCACTTCATCCTGACATGGTACCACGGCTCAGGATGTAGTCGGGAAGTCCCTAAACTGACACTGAATCCTGGTCGGAATGGGGGGGCTGCTGGGTGGCACAAAGAGAGCGGTTGCTCACGTGCGCGTACCCGTGCCCGGCTGATTGGGGAGACAAAGAGAGCGGCGAGAGCAGCGAGGGGGGCTGGTCGTTTATCCCCCTCGCCGCTCTCTTTGTAAAACTCAATCTATTGCTACCAGCAGGAATGCCTCGAGCGGGCACGTGCACTTTATGCCCTGTTGTTGCTCTCTTTTTTCGTAGCTAAATGGGTGGCGGAGGCCGGAACCGTTCCCGGTACCGGCGCCGATACCTAGGAGGGGGTTTGGGGGCTTATTAGGGAGATATAGACTGCCCCTTCATTTGATTCAGAAGAAAGCTCGGCTTAGAATCGAGGATTCGGGCGTTTAGCCTGGGTCTTTAACAGCTTGGTAATGGGTACGTTGTGGCAGCTCTTTGCGCTTTCACCCTCTCTGTTGGGGTGGTGAGCGGGCGAAAGCTGCCGCTTGAGGAAAAGTAAGGTTGCCGCCGGAATCCGTTGGGCACTGGCTTAGCTCCAGTGTTCAAGGGTTTCGGCGATCTGTTTTTTTCAGGACGAAAGGAGTGTCCACGATGGACGTACTTTTTTTCAGTTTGGTTGGGTTGATTACTCTCTACTTTTTTCTGCCGAAGGTTTCGGCAGGGCTTCGAGATCTCCGGCGGAGAAATCTCTACCGGATTCTGTCGGGTGATGATCTGCTCGATAAGACCGAGTGCCTTGAGTGGCTCGGAACTCAGTCGGCCGCGGATCTGGAGTTTGCGAGACCTCTCGTGAGCTGCGGGAATCCGACGGTGGAGCTTGAGATAGCTAGGCGCTTCGTCGCCAAAGCGAATCCAATATCCGATGACGCCCTTGAGGCGCTCGTCCGGGTAGGCAGCATCGGGAGCGACGGTCAGCGAGAGGAGGCGATTCGAATGCTTCTTCT
>CANLJX010000165.1 GCA_947491545.1 Deltaproteobacteria bacterium | reverse complement strand
CGCAACGCTGAAAGGGGACGAGGCTGTGCCCGCAACGCTGAAAGGGGACGAGGCTGTGCCCGCAACGCTGAAAGGGGAGCGAGGCTATGCCCGGGTCCCGATTAGGGTAGAGCTGAAAAGTCGACTGACGAAGAAGCTACTGAACAGGCTCAAGCTCTCCGTTTCTTACTCGGTAAAGCTGCGCGAGACTGTGATTGGCGAACGAGGAACCGGAGAAGTCTATCGGCCCTGCTACGCCTTCGTAGGCAACGGTGCGCAGGGAGGCGAGAGTATCTGTCTCGTTCCGCTTGAAAGCCTTAGCTCTTATTCCGAAATAGGAAGAAACCCGCCGTTTTCCACCCGCTTCAGTTGAATTGGAAACTCAAAGTATGAATCTCCGTCGCTGCTATGTTGGTACTTCGCAGAGCCAGTCACTCCCGTGAGAGAGGACTTGTTGCTCTTAAGCGTTGCGAGAATCTGTTCAGAGCTCAGGCCAGTAGGGGCTGCATTGAAAAGAGTTCCGAGCATAACCGCCAAGTCGTATGCGTTTCCTGCATAAGCGATTTGATAGTCATTCTTGTACTTCTCCTTGTACTGCGCTTCAAACTGAGGGCTGATACCAAGATGAGGATAAACTGCGCCGTCCATAGCACCACCAGCCGATTTAATCTCCACAGGACTCTCAAAGAAATCCGTTCCAAACGTTGGTGTGTTTACCTGCTGCTGCTTTAGCTGCCGATAGAATGTACTGACTTGCCCCGAGATCAGAAATACACCCAAAGCATCGAATGAGCCTGACTTAACCTTCAATACAGCTGATCGAAAATCCATATCAGAGAGATTGAAAGTAGCGATGGTAGTGACGTGTTGATCGTCTGCCAAGTTCTCTTTAAGTCCATCCAAGAGTCCCTGAACGTAGGTGTTCTGAGCGACAACCACCCCGAGCTTTTTGTACCCCTTCGCTTTGAGATACTTCGCCAATCGCTCTGAAAAATCAGCAGATGGATTGGTAAATCTGATGACGTAATTCCGCCCTCTTGCACACGATGGATCGAGACTCAGTGCAAGCAGCGGTATTTTTCTTGCCTCTGCAAGTGGTGCAACAGCCTCGCTTGTAGGATTCCCCCAGTTAAATACCAACGATACCTTGTCGATCTGAACGAGCTTATTGAATGCAGCTACCGCTGACTTTGGATCCCACTGAGAGTCTTCATAAACAAACTCCAAGTTGGTGAATAGTTCAGGATGCTGCTCTTTTGCCAGCTCAATTCCATTACGAGCAGCGATACCAACCTCGGCAATCACCCCTGTTAGTGGAAGTGCAGCTCCAACCTTAAACTTCTCCTGCGCCAGCAACTCCTGAGTGCATGAGATTCCAATCGCAACGACTGAAGTGACAGAGAGCACGAGAGCAGATATCGATGAGCGAATTTTTGGTGCGAGCATGATGTCCAGATCGAGGAAGAAAGAGCAAAGGGGACGAAGACCTTAAGCGCCTTCCCCAAGCGAGAATGGTAAGGGGAACGGTGCCGTTGATCCAGGGAGATTCAGCCGTAGCGGGGCGGAGAACCCTTCGACTCCCCCTCGCAAAGCCTGGGGTCGCTCAGGCAGTAGGGGCGGGAGCCCCTTGGCGCGAACGCCGAGTGGGAAAGCGCGAGGGAAAGGCCGAGTGGGAGAATCCAGCGGGGTGAAGCCCCGATCAGGGGCGAGAGGGGCGGGAGCCCCTTGGCGCGAACGCCGAGTGGGAAAGACTGGAGCCGCCCAAGGGATTCGAACCCTCGACCTGCGCATTACGAATGCGCTGCTCTACCAGCTGAGCTAGAGCGGCTTGCCTGCTGATGATATATCCCCAAACGGCGGGGCATTTCAACCAGTTGAGGGTTAGATGCAGGACCGCGCCGAAAAGTTGTGCGGAGGGGGGAGTTTTTTGCCGAGTTTGTGCACCCCTGGCGGGCGCGAAACGGGGTCTCGCCGGCGGCGAGCCAGGGTCCTCCTATCGAACTACTTCGGGCTTCGCAAAGATGATGCTGACGCCGATCGCATAGAGGCGGCAGGCGATAAAGATCGCTGCGTAGGGGACGTAGTCAGGGGCTTCCAGAACTTCTTGCGTCAGGCAGCGCAGCACAACCATGGCCGGGCAGAGCACCGAGAGCAGGTTGCACCAGAAGAGGCTGGGAGAGGGGGCGGTTCGCACGTTTGGCACTGCGATGTGCCCCGTATGATGGCGTAGGGTAATAGCGTCGACTACCTGAACAGCGTCGGAGTTGAGCCCAGAGAACGAAAGCGTCGTGTGGGCGCGCTTGAGCTTGGTGCGTAGCCGGTACACGAGCTGTAGCAGGTGATTCTGTCGGCGCAGGTAGTCCTCTGAGAAATTGACGGAGAGGAAGGAGACCTTGGCGAGCCGATCGACCCAAACGCGCTGTACGTCAGGCCAGAAAAGCCGCCCAATACCCTGAATGTAGAGCCCCAGCTTGTCGACCCGAACTCGCTGCCGACGGAAGAAGAGCAGAGCCAGATTCGACAGTGTCATGTTCGTTCCGACGAATGCTAGGGCGATCACGCCGGCACTCTCGAACTGAGTCGTCGGTGGCGAGAGAAGGGTGTAGCTGGCGGTAGTCACCACGAGCATGCCAAGCAGACACCGAAACAGCGATGTTCCTGGCCGTTGCTTTACATCAAGGGGTGAAAGCTCGATCTCCGGGCGGGTAGCGGCGCGAGGGCCGTAGGCACTCGCGAAGTAATCTTCCTGCTCAGGCCCACGGCTGCGTCCCGCTGTTCGGTGCGGTCTGCCAGGTGAGCTGTTGTTAGGAGCGGGGCGTTTCGGCTTCGACGATTCCCGAGGGAGCTTCTTAACCTTAGCGATCGCTTCGTTAATCTTCTTCGTCTCGTCCTCTGCCTTGCGCCTGAGGCGGTCGTCGTTCTGGAACCGGTCGGGGTGCCAGACCCGGATCAGGTCCTTGTACGCAGCCGTAGCGTCCTCATTCGAGGCTTCTGGGGGCAAACCCAGCACAGCGAGGTAGTGCGCACGAGATTCCATACGGCAGAGATATTGAGCGTTTTCGGTCGTTTGTGACCAAAACAGCCCGCTAATCTTTATCTCGAACAGGGTCGGAGGTAAAAGTGTAATCTTTATGCCACAGGAATGCTAGCCGTGGCGCCTAAATGCCACACGTGGTATCCTAGTGTTTAGTCATTCCAACACAA
Source organism: Deltaproteobacteria bacterium (assembly GCA_947491545.1). GTDB lineage: Bacteria > Bdellovibrionota_C > UBA2361 > UBA2361 > OMII01 > OMII01. Next base: position 2,437 of record CANLJX010000165.1, on the reverse strand, counting down.
ACAAACGGGTGCACTCCATGAGTCCTGAGATTCTAGCGAAGCTTCGAGAGCAGTACGGCAGGGCGATCCTTGAAGGCAGCACAGAGCGGGCGGCTGAGGTCATCGACCAGGGGTTGGCGGCAGGGGTGATCCCTTCAAAGCTATATCTCGACGTCCTGATGCCGGTTCAGATCGAGATCGGGGCACGGTGGCACCGCGGCGAAGTGACAATTCCACAGGAGCATATCGCGACGCAGATCACCTTGCGCCAGATGGCGCGTCTCCGCTCCATGCTTAAGACCCGCCTGAAGCTTGGGCTCAAGGCCGTGGTCAGCTCAGTCGAGGGAGACCAGCACTTCATTGGCGGGCAGGCAGTTTCTGACTTCCTGATGGTGGATGGCTGGGAAGTGGACTTCCTTGGAGCCGATATCCCGACCGACCACATGGTGATGTACGTAAAAGCGCGCGAAGCGCAGCTCGTGTGTGTCTCAGTTGCCCTGACTTCTCTTGTGCCCACAGCGCAGAAGCTTATAGCCGAGCTCAAGAAGCTCAAGTCGCCTCCGAAGATTATCGTTGGCGGGTCTGCCTTCGTGGCGAATCCATCGATTGCATCGACGATAGGAGCAGACGCATACACCTCAGATCCGCAGGAAGCTGTTACGGTAGCGCGCCAGCTTTGCGGCATCCTCAATACGGAGAACGCGCTCGCAGTGTACCTGCGCAAGCTTGGCCACTCGGTGCACGAGTACCGGAAGCTCCGCGGCATGAGCCAGCAGATGCTTGCGACGACCTCAGACCTCGATAGGGCCTACATCAGCGCAGTCGAGCACGGAAAGCAGAACATCTCGATAGGGGCGATCTCGAAGCTGGCGAAGGCGCTCGACCTCTCGATAGAGGAGCTTCTGATAGGCGCGGACTACTAGGCGCAGCAGCCCTTAAGCGGCTGATGGGTGACCCTCGTAGCTGCTCAAACCGCATTGTCTGTGGGCACCTGCTCTGCCACACTCGGCTGATATGGAGAGTGTGCCATCGACCAGTACGTCGCTTTCAGCGAAAGAGCGGCAGTTCATCGCTGCTGCCACCCTAACAGCTGATTCAAGCGCAAAAGAGATCGCGCAGCTTATTGGAATGCGCGAGCACGCCGTTCGGTACATGCGAGACGGCCTGATCCAGCGCGGGATCATTCGGCCCGTCTACCACATCAACTACTTCAAGATTGGCCTCAATGATTTCGGCATCTACTTCAGCCGCGGCAGCGAGAACTCCGCTAGCCGGAAGCGATTCGAGGCGCAGCTTGAGAAAACTCCGGGTGTTTTCTGGGTCGCAAAGACTGGCGGCTCGTACCAGTACGCATTGAGCTTCGTCACTTCAAAGACCCATCTCGTAGGAGATCTGTTCTCTGCTCTCCGTCCCTCTGAGACGGGAACTCACTTCGACAAATCCTTCGGGATTCGCATGGACTGGACGATCTATCCGCCCTCGTACCTCTCTGGTGACACGAAGAAGCGCAGCCGCATCACATTTCGGCCAGGCGAGTCTGTGGTTGAGATCGATGAAACTGACCGCAAGGTGCTCCGGGTGCTCAGTGACTTTCCTTCGAAGACCGTTGCTGAGTGCTCCCGCATTACGGGGATCAACGCGTCGTCGTTCACCTATCGCATGGAGCAGCTTCGGAAGCAGGGAGTGATTCACGGGCGCCGCTACATGCTTGAGACTCCTCTGCTAGGCATCAGCAACCAGCGGCTTCTGCTCGTCGATCGAGGGCTGACAGCTCTGCAGCGGCAGGAGCTCTTTGATGTCTGCTCAAGGCACCCGAATGTTGTGGCGTTTCTCTGCTGCACCGGAGACTGGGACTTTGAGCTTCGTTTCGAGTCTGAGTCCGTGGCGGATATTGATGTCTTCTGCCAGCTCCTCTACGACACCTTCGGCAACGGGATTGGCTCGCTCAAGACGGTGCAGCAGCTGAGGGTGCTAAAGCAGATCGCCTTTCCGGGGTAGCTGTAGGGTTCTGCTAGCGCTTGGTTCCAAGCACGGCGGCAGAATGGGGAGCTGGATACCCCTCTATCGTGCGCGAGCTGTCATTCGGATCAAGGAAATCAGCCAAGCTCTCAAACGGGGCCCACTCGGTGCGACGCTGCTCCGCCGGCGTTAAAGGACCGAAGCGAAGAACCGAGATATCGCGAAAGCCAGCCTCATCCATGAACGAGGCTAAGGCATCGGCTGTCGGTATGACCCAAGCGTTTCGCATCTTCGCGTACCGCTCCTGCGGGATGAGGCACTCCGTTCCGGGACGATCGATCACCAAGCTCTCTACAAGCACGCGGGCACCCGGACGTGCGGCGCGGAAGAGCTGCTGCGTTGCGGCCAGAGGATCTCGCTGATGGTACATGACTCCCATGCACAGGATTAGGTCGAAGAACTCCGGAAACGCCGCTAGAGCAGAGAGGCCGCTTGGAAT
>CANLJX010000164.1 GCA_947491545.1 Deltaproteobacteria bacterium | reverse complement strand
GGGGCCTTAAAACAAACTAATTCGGGAGTGATTACCGAGCAGGCACAAGCGAGTAAGCTAAAGAATCTACTTGTGTCGGAGATACACGAGCCCCATTTAGCTTACAGCCCATTTTTTTCCCGGCAAAATACTCACAAGTTCCACCAGTGTAGCCGATAGAGCCGACTAAAGAAGCATAGCGTGTTTCGCTGTGTTACGATCGATATTGAGGGCCGTGAAATAATTGCGTCGAGTACTCGCTCGAACGAGAGACGATAAGTCCCGGGGCTATCGGTGAATTTCAAGGACGAGACGAATATAAACGGGGACTTGAGAAACGAAAGCCAGAAGACTTGAAGCGAACGCCTCAAACCACAGCCTGAGAACTAAAATCATAAGCCCCGGACAAAAGTGATTAGGCGCAAGAGGCACAGAAGTAGTGTGAGGCCGAAATACAGGCAGCGCTTTACTCACAAGTAGGTGTTCCTTGTTCGCGTGGTGGTCACCTGGCATTCGGGGTCGGTTCGCACACATGTGTAGCAACTGGAATGGTGAGGCCTCAGCTTTTTGAGATGTTGAAGGTGCTCACTGAGCGCTATCCGTCAGTAGGTTTTGCGGATCCGAGCGAGGAGCCGAAATGGACCCAAAACGCAACTTTCCACGGCCCGACGGAATTGGGTATCAGGGCTTAGCTGGCAGGTGTGTGCTTGATTGAAGGGAGGTTGGCATAGTGGTTGGAAGTTCAGCCTAAACTTGTTTTCGTGACGGGGTCATGACCCGCTGCATAGCAGCCTTGATCGTAATTCTATCCGGGATGAGACGCCAAAAAAAGTGGAAGCTTTTACGCCCAAGCCCGAAACCCGCTCTGCGTGGGTCGCACAAGCTGCGGCTCAAGAAAGCTGATAGTGCGCTGCTCTATCCACGTCGATTTCAGGCTTAAGCCAGTGAAGAACCCCACATGCCCGCCGTGTTTCGGAACTTCGAGGTGCAAGAGCTTGCTCGCTTGTGCCTGCTCTGTCGGAAAGCACCCCGGAGAGAGAAACGGATCATCAGCAGCGCTTACCGCGAGGGTTGGAACTGTAATTGCGCTGATGAAGCGCAGCGAGCTCGACTGCTCCCAGTACTCATCCACGGAGGTGAAGCCGTGCATCGGTGCGGTGAATCGCGTGTCGAATTCCCGAAAGTTTCGGATCTCATCGAGGCCGCTGGTGTCGAACTGACCGGGGAAGCGCTCGGCCTTCTCCCTGATGCGGGCACGCAAGGGCTTTAGCAGGTAGCTCATGTAGATTGCGTTGCGCGGGTCGGCAAGCTGCGCTGCTGAACCGGCCAGATCCATCGGCACCGAGATAACGACAGCGGCGCGGATCTGCTGAGAGATGCGAGCGCCCTCTTCGCCGAGGAGCTTTAAGGTAATGTTTCCGCCGACGCTAAAGCCGACCAACACGATTGGTCCTTTGTGGCAGCTGAGCGCCTTCTCAATCACAAGCCGCAGATCAGCGCTCTGTCCGCTATGGTACCAGCTCGGCAGCCGATTCCGTTCGGCGCCACACCCGCGCATGTTCCAGGCGAGAACATCGTAGCCTGCGCCCGAAAGGGCTTGCGCCATGCCACGCAAGTATCCACTCGCAGTTGAGCCCTCAAGGCCGTGGCTCACGATTGCAAGACGGCTGGAGCCCTGCGTGAGCCAATCTAGCTCAAGGAAGTCTCCATCGGGCAGCTCCAGCACCTCTCGACGGAAGCCGGGATCTGATACACGTCGCGCAATCGACGGCATGATGGTTTGGATCGAGGCAGCTCGGACGAGTGCGCTCGGAGTAAATGAGGACTCAAGCACTGGCATAGAGGAGACAAGGTAGCAGAGGAGGACGGGGCAGAGGAAAGGGAATTCTCGGGAGCGTGGCGAAGCGACGCTAAAAGATTCTAAACTCGGCGATCTTGGCTCGCATGGGTGATGGGCGGTGGTATCGATCGGTCGAGGGTCGTCCGCTCAGAGCGAGCTGTTCCGGGTCCGGATGGCCGAAGTTCAGCTGACTTCAACTTCTCGCTTCCAGATCTCAAGCGCCGTCTCCGGCAGCCGCGCCCCGCGCTTCTCAATCGCGAGCGTCGCCAGCCTGCTGGCTCCGCGCGCTGCCACATGGGGCGGCAAATCGTGCAGCAAGCCAGCAAGGAATGCGCCCGCGAAGATGTCACCAGCTCCGGTAGTGTCAACCACTCTGCCAGCCGGCTCGAAAGCTGGGCACTCCCACAGCTCGCTGTTCCACGAGCCGATCGCGCCGCGGTTTCCGCGAGTCACGACGATGCCGGAGCAGATTCGCGCAAGGCGAGCACGCGCGTCTTCCGCGGATGAAGCGCTGGAAAGCTTCATCGCCTCCCCTTCATTCGTGAAGACCATATCTACTGCTGGCAATATGTCGCGCACGATTACCTCGCGCTTCTTGTCGATCACGAAGTTAGCCGATGCTGCAAATGCGATCTTCACACCTGACCGTCTCGCTACCTCTATCGTTTTTCGGAGAGCTGCAAAGTTTTCGTCGCTGCCCGTGAGGAAATATCCCTCGAGGAGAACCCAATCGTGGGCCGCAATGACGCTCTCCGGGACGTGCTGCGAGGAGAACAACGAGGCGACGCCAAGCGCGGTACGCATCGTTCTCTCTCCGTCTGGAGTGACTAACGACACGCACGTGCCTGTGCGGGAATTAGGGACTAGTGGCAAAGGGGTCTCGATACCAAGAAATTTAGCCTGTTCCTTAAAGATGCCTCCGTACGTGTCGTCGCCAGCGAGGCCGACGAGTGAGCACGCAACGCCTAGCTGCTGCGCGCAGGCTACGGAGTTGGTCGCCGTTCCTCCAACCGAAAGAAAAACTCCTGCGTCACCGCAGCGCCGAATCAGCTCTTCCTGGTCCTCCTTTGAGTGCGTTGCGTAACTACCCGGCACAAGCCCGCCCTCCTCAAGGAACGAGTGCTCGCACGTCAGGAGCATGTCGACGACGGGCTGAACAATTGCGCAGAGGCGTTTCATAGGATCTTGGAGTCTCGCAAAGAGCCAGAGTGCACGCGGAAAACGCGATGCTATCGAAGGGCGGTGCTTTAATCAAAGGACGGGAGTATTGGCCAATGCGGTAGGCAAGCAAAAGGGACTCGCTTGGGAATCGGACCAGATCAGAGGAGAGCTCGGGCTCCGAGGGGGCGTAGCGGTTCGGCGCAGCGCTCTCCAAGCCACTTCACCAGTAAACCAACGTTCTGTCGATGCTGCGCCCTATCCGTTTTAGGGTATGGCGCCCCCTCAGTAGCCTACGGTAAACATACAGGTTGAGTCTAACCGTTTGGAATTACTAGGCTTGTGCAAGACTTTGGATTGATTAGCTTTTTTCTGTGGCTGCTCACCATAGAGTTGCTCAGCTTCGCGGTGCTTCCGTATCTCGCGTGGATGGCGCCCAACGCGCCTGACCGCGGCTACGGCTTCTCGAAGGTGTGTGGGGTCTTCGCCTTCTCCGGAATCTGCTGGCTACTTACCCTTGCCGGCCTTGCGACCGATGGCAACGGAATCATCTACCTTACCTTTGTGCTGCTCCTTATCGCCGGTTACCGCGGCTACCGACCGGGCCTCCTCTCTCGGGCCGACTTCACAGCGCTGCTCGACAAACATGGCCGGGCAGTGGAGGGGGTGTTCCTCGGTCTCACTCTCTTCTACGGCATCATCCGCTTCCTCAATCCGCAGATCTTCTGGGGCGAGAAGCCGATGGACTCCACATTCCTAAACTTCTTCGTTCGCAACAATGAGCTCCCGCCGCAGGACCCATGGGCCTCCGGCAGCCCGATGAGCTACTACTACCTCGGCATCTACTTTATCGCTGCGCTGCTGAAGCTAACCGGCATACCGGCAGCGATCGGATACAACCTGGCGATCGCCACTCTCGGTGGGCTTATCGGAGCTTCTTTCTATGGGCTCTTGCTGCTCGTCACCCGTAACAAGCGATTCTCTGCCTGGACAGCAGTCCTGCTCGTTATAGCTTGCGACCCAGAAGTGCTGCGCCTGATCGTTTTTGACCGCGATCCGCGCTGGAGCTGGCGCATTACGTTCGACGGATTCTGGGCTTCGTCTCGCGTCTTTACTCCGCCAGGATTCCTTGAGTACACCTCTTGGTCGCTGCTTTTTGCAGACCTTCATGCGCACGTGATAGCGATCCCGTTCACCGCCACGGTGCTCGGCTTGGCAGCGCTCCTCTTCCTCGACGGCAAGAGCCGCTACTCGCTGCACGGCTTTGCGCTCCGTGCGCTGCTCGGGGCCATGCTTGGCTCCCTGTTCGGCATGAACACCTGGGACTTTATCACCTTCGGTGCCGCCGTCGGCGCGCTGTTGGCAACTGCCCGCGTGCCCCTTTTCTGGCAGCCGCCGACCTACGAAGACGGAACTCCGAGCCTTGGCGAAACGATCTTCGTGACAGCCTTCTCTCGTGCCGTCGCATTCGTTTGGGATGCCGTGATCGTGGCAGCCTTCGCAGGGCTCGCGGTGTACCTCTACAACCTAGGCGTCAGCTTCAGGCCGAACGGCAGCTGGGGCTGGGTGTACGACCAGGAGTTCAACACCTTCTGGAAGTTCTTCCGAGTTTTCGGTTACTGGGTGATCGGAACGCTTGCAGCCCTCGGCGTCATCGCTTTCGCGCCATCGAGCAGCAAGCGGCGCGTCTCAGTTTGGTCCTGCCTCTTCGCTGGACTCCTCTCTGCTGCTGTCATTATCCCCCCAGCACTGAGCGCGCTGAAAGGAATCGGACATCAGCCGTGGGGCACTGTTGTGTACGCAGCGACCGTCGTTGGCCTTTCGTACATAGTCCTCTGGGCTCGCCACAGCTCAGACGAGAAGAAGCTCGTCTGGATCTTCCTCTCTGTCACGGCGACGCTCGTGGTTGTGCTTGAGATCTTCTTTCTGCTCGACCGGATGAACACCCTGTTCAAGGGCTACATGGCGATCTGGATGATGAGCGGGCTTTCGACAGTGGTTGCGGTTTTCTACGCCAACCAGATGCTGCGAGAGGCAGGGCGAGAGAAAGCACGCAGAGCCCTCAGCATGCTCGTCTCGCTAGGTGTCGGGATGATCCTCGTCGGCACAGCCTTCAACGTGTACGCAGTAGTTACAATCGACCGAGGACTCAAGCGCACCTACACCTTCGATGGCATGGAGTGGATGAAGTGGAAGCGTGAGTACACTGAGGATGGCGAGATCGCCAGTTGGTTCAACGAAAATGTCGACGGGATAGCCACAATCCTCGAAGCGCAAGGGGACGGCTACCGCGAGTTCACCCGGATCGCCATGCACACGGGGCTTCCTACTGTCCTGGGATGGGAGCACCATGTCAGGCAGCGCGGGCTTTCTTCCGAAGAGATTCCGGCCCGGAAGCGCGCGATCTACGCAATTTACACCAGCGAGGATATCGACCTGACAAAGAAGTACTTGGCGATGTACGGCGTTGACTTCGTGGTGGTCGGAAACGTTGAGAAAACAACCTACCGGCCGCTCGCTGCGAGCAAGTTTGAGAACCATCCAGAGGTGTTCACAAAAGTAGCGACGCTCGGTGACAGCGTCATCTACCGCACCTACCTCTCAAAGTTTAACCCTGCCTACAAGAGTGCCCTGCAACAATGAAGCTCCTCCTCCTGATCGCAATACTCTCCGCAATAGCGTCGTTCTTCGCAGTGCCCGTCTTCGAGTGCGTCTTCGCCTCGTTGCTTGTGGCGCCCCTCATAAAGTACCTGCTCGCATCCATACTGCTCGTTCTCAAGATT
>CANLJX010000163.1 GCA_947491545.1 Deltaproteobacteria bacterium | reverse complement strand
TGGCTGGGGGAACGGCTCCGGTTCCGGACACGGGCCCGGCGCCGGACATTACGTCAAAAAACCCTTTGTCTGCGAACGCTAAACGTCAGACGCTGATCCGTTCCCGTTCCCGTTCCCGTTCCCGTTGAAGTCTTTCTACGGGGGAGTGCAGGTAGAGTCTGGGCAGTGCGGAGCTGGCTGCTCACCTGGGTCTGGACGGAATCCTGGATCGACCGGGGCCTCCGAAGGAGGACGATCGGTATCGGGTTTGGCCGGAGCTGGCGGGGCTACCGGCGCCTCAGTAGGCGCTTCGGTGGGCGCCGCTCCAGCAGCAGAGGGCGACCGTGATGGGAACGACACCGATGCTAGGTCAAGCACGTTGCCGAGAGATTGAATTGGGTTTGCCATGTTAACTCCTCCTACAGATCCTTATCGCCGATAATCGCCATCTCGTAACGACCCTCACGCATTCTACCGTCATCGCCAGCCTCTACGAGGAGAGGGTAGATGTGCTTTCTCCAGAGGTTAAGCTCCTGATTCTCTGAGCCATCACTCCAGTCAGGAAGCTTAATCGGCTTCCCTTTCTTCCGCATTATTTCGAGTTTAAAGCAGTTGATCCAGGGCGCGGGCTTGCCGCCCGGGTTCTCCACATCGTAGGCGCCGATGTAGAGGGTCTCATCTTTTGGCACCGAAGGATGTCCTGCCTTGAAGGCGCGGTGGATTCGGTAAGCTTCAGCCAACATGCGAGGCGCGGATTTAATTCCCGGGGTGAAGTTGCTCTTCCAGGCGTTGTAACGGTCCATCACCGCTGCCAGGAGTTGCTGGCCAGTGGTCACAAACTCGCGCAGCTCTTTGTCCTTCTGGATCATCGGAGCGATATCATGGTCGACTTTTGGCCGATGGTCTTGATGCTGCCACACCAGCCAAGACCAGTGCACATGGTTGTACACATCCTTCCAGAGGTCTCCCTGCCGCGAGGTTTCCCAGTTTAGCGTTGGGGCGAACCCAACCGGCAGAGCGTTAGCCATTCCGCCGAAGAGCTGCGACATCGTTCCGAACACGAGCGGCGGAAGCCCGGCTTCTCTCGTCGCTTTTATCAGGCCCGGTATCGACGCGTCTTGGTGCGTGAGGTCCTTGTCATCGGCTGGGTTGCCGAAGTCGAGGTCGTACAAGCACGGGCGTATCTTGCGAGTGACGATCTTCTCAGGAAAGCCAAAGGTGAGGCCGTACAGCGGGCTTAAGTGATGGTTGTCAACGAGGAAGCAGTAGCGTGTGCCGAACTGCTCGAACTCTTTGCACGGGTTCATGACAGCAATCCAGCCACGCAGGGCGAGCACCGAGGTTTCTTCGAGCAGCGGAAGTGCTGGCTGGAACCATGAGGTGAAGGATTCCCTGTATGACGCGAGCGCGTCGTGTGGTTTTGCGGGGTCTGAGTGAAAAAGTTTCTCCAGCCGCGGCCCAGAGAAGAACACTCCGCGCCCAGGAGGGACGTCCAAGTTAGAGCCGTGAACGCCGAAGCACTTCTCATGGTTCTCGCGCGCGAAACGGGCCAGAAGCCCGTCCTCTCCGCCGATGCGCTTCGTCTCTAATCGCAGCTTTCGGAACATCCAGTACGACAGCTGCCGCGAGCGTGTGACTATCTTTCTGCTCTCGGCTTCGCACTCCCGCTTTTCAGGTGTTCTCCAGCTCGGGTAAGGGAAGGGACAGTAGTTTCCGCCGTCCTGCTTGTTTAGCCAGCGCAGCGCTGACATACCCTGGCCGCTCATCGGAGCCGAGAGAAATACATCTGCGTAGTGCTCCGCCTCAATCTCTCGGTAGCGCTGCTTAAGCCCTTCTGAGGTGAGGTCGAGCGAGCCGGTTACCACCCCGAAGTAAAGCTTCCGGTAGTGCAGTTCAGTGTCGGGCAGTCTCCCCAGCTTGGCTACGTGCCGGAAGAGTTCCGGCCAGTATATCCGGTTGAGGGGCGCCTTCTCGCCGAGCTGCAAGACCGACTTGACGATCAGGAGCGAGGACTCCTCGCTCTGCTTGAACATCGAGTCAACGAAGGTCCGCCCCAGCTTCGTGAGCCGCAGGAAGCCACCGGCTGTCTCTAAGCTGTGGAAGTCGTGCCGCTTTTGGAGTTGATCGCGCAGCCCCTCTAGCTCTTCCGCCATCAGCGCGCGCTTCTCCTCGAACTGTGTCGGCTCTTTGTTTTTGCGGGGGCGGCCACGAGGACGCTTCACGGGAGTCACGTCGGAGAGCTGGGTCAATATGTCTAGCGAAGCCTGGTCCTTGTCGATCTTCTTGTGCAGGTCTTCATCGCTGCTAAAGAATGGGACGTTTTTCGGAGTGATTGCTGTCGGGTAGTCTGCGCTCCATTCAATGAGCTCTAGCTCCTCAAGGTGAGCCCTCGCAGCAGCAGGAACCGAGAAGGGAACTTGGTTCTTCGCATCTTGAAGCACCGTCAGCATCGCGGAGTAGTACTCTGGCGCGCCGATTCCCCGCCTCAGCGGATCGATCGATCTCGTTAGCGCAGGGCGCGAAAGGCTCTCAAAACCTTCCGGTCTTTCGGTGGAGCGGACACCATTTGTCTGGGGGAAGGGGTTGCGGCGGATCGGATCTTGGTTTGGTTGCGGGCTCGTCATCTGAAGGGATGTGTTTACACCGGTGTTCGACTTGTTGCCACGGGGAAGCTCGACAGAAGCCGAAAATTTTTACTGCTCGAATTAGTCGGTTTTAGTCGGGCGTGCCGAGCGTCGCGGTGATGCAGCAGGCGAGCGAAACTTCAGTGCAGTGATCTACTCCGCAGCGAGGCGCGCTTTCACGTAGGAAATAAACAGCAAGACTCCGAAGGCTGCCGCTACAGCAAGGAAGAGTCCGCCCGAGATCATGTTCAGGCTGCCGGCAACAACGGCTTTGAGGGTGATAACGAAGTCGATCAAGTTCCCCACAGCCAGGGTGAGGAGCAGTGGCCTGCGAGTGCTCGGAGAGATCGCGCCGAGGGTAGCGCCGAAGGCCATCGTCAGGAGGTAGACTCCGGCGACACCGAACACTAGCCAGAGCACTGATTGGGCTTCGGGGGTCATCTCGGTGCTTAGCCCGGCAGCGAGAAGCCAGAGTGAGGGGATAAAGATCGCCGAGAGACCGCAAGCGCAGTAGTAAAGAGCAGTTACCCAGAGAAGAGTGGTGGTGAATTGGTGCTGTTTCTCGCTCATGGTTCTTCCCTCTAAAGGCGCGTAACCGGAATAGCTGCCAGGTGTTTTTGTGACCTACCGGAAGCCTTTCCCCTCACTACTGTACGGGGTAAGCTCCCCGTCGCGAAAGGTACTATCACGGGGTACGTCGAGATGCCGGGACTCAAGTTGCAGGGAAAGAACGTCTGGCTCACTGGAGCTAGCAGCGGCATCGGGGAGGCCCTTGCCTATGAGTTGGCGCGCCGGGGGGCCCGGGTGGCCATAACCGCCCGGAGGGCAGAAGTCCTAGAAAAAATAGTTTCTGAGATCCGGGCTCAGGGCGGCCAGGCGTGGAGCTTCCGAGGCGACGTGACGAACCTGGAAGAGATGAAGCGGGTAGTCGCAGATATCGAACAAACGGTTGGGCCAATCGATCTCGCTATCCCGAACGCGGGTACCCACCTCTTCACCGTTCCAGAGCAGTTCAACAGCGCCGAGTACCTCTCAATCATGCAGCTAAACTTCGGTGGGATCCTCTTCTGCATCGAAGCGGTGCTGCCGCGCATGCTCGAACGAGGGAAGGGGTATCTTGCCCCCGTGGCGAGCCTGGCTGGCTACCGCGGGCTTCCACGCGCTGCCGCGTACGGCGCGAGCAAGTCTGCCGCGATCCACTTCCTGGAGAGCATCCGCTTCCACTTGGTGCGCCGCAACATCACCGTTTCGATAGTAAATCCCGGCTTCGTCAAAACGCCGCTCACCGACAAGAACGACTTCCAAATGCCCTTCCTGGTCGATGCAGACCGCGCGGCCAAGATAATTTGCCGCGGGATTGAGCGCGGCAAGCGCGAGATAGCCTTCCCGTGGCCGTTTACCTGGGTCTTAAAGATCGCTCGCATCCTTCCCGACCGGATCTACGAAGTGTTGGTGAACCGGTGCTGGTAAACGGAAGCAAGAAGAGGATACTGGTAGTTGGTGGCGGAATCGCCGGCATTACTTCAGCGTACGTGCTCTCAAGGCAGCACCAGGTGACGCTGCTTGAGCGAAACGAGTACCTCGGCGGGCACACCAATACCCGAGTCGTAAACGACCCGCGCAACCCGGCGCTCTCGGTCGACACGGGCTTCATCGTGTGCAATCCGCGCAACTACACGAACTTCTACCGATTCCTCGACCAGCTCGGTATCAAGCGCCAAGACTCCGACATGTCGTTCGGCTTCTCATGCGAGCGCACCGGCTTGCAGTACATGGGTCCCTCGGTGAAGGAGTTCCTGGCAGCGCCCGGTAACCTGCTCAACCGCAAGTTCCTCGGAATGATTCTTGAACAGTTCCGGTTTAACAGGAGCGCGCTGCGCGACCTGCGCGCTGGCACCCTCGGCGCGCAGCCGCTCGGAGAGTACCTGCAGAAGCTCGGCACGAGCGAGTTCTTCTTCGACCACTACCTGGCGCCCTTAATAGGCTCGATCTGGTCGGCTCCGGACTCAAACGCGCTTGAGTTCCCGGCGCTCTCGTTCTTGTCGTTCTTCAATAACCACGGGATGCTTGAGCTCAACAAGCGCCCGCAGTGGCAGACCGTTGTGGGAGGCAGCCACGCATACGTGCGCGCATTTCGCGCGGCGTTCCCAGGAGAGATTCGACTCGCGGCGCCGGCGCGCGCGATCTCGCGCGATGCCCAGGGAGTAACGCTCACGCTAGACGGCGCTGCCCCAGAGCGCTATGACGCAGTAGTTGTCGCTACACACGCTGATGAGGCCTTAAAGCTGCTCGCTGACCCGAGCGACGAAGAGCGCACGGCGCTCGGCTCCTGGAGCTACAGCACGAACCGCACGGTGCTCCACACAGACGCTTCAGTTCTCGGGCCCAAGCGCCGCCTCTGGGCAGCATGGAACTACCGTCGCCGCGCTTCATCGAATCGCAGCTCGCCGGTCGCTATCACGTACTACATGAACAAGCTGCAGCGCCTGAACGCAGAGCGAGACTACTTCGTCACTCTCAACTGCCAGAACATGATCGATTCGAAGAAGGTGCTGTACGAAGTTGAGTACACGCACCCGATCTACACGCCGGATTCTCCGATTAGCCAGGCGAAGGTTCGGGCGATGAACGGCTCGCGCAACACCTATTTCTGTGGGGCGTACATGTACCACGGTTTCCACGAGGATGCCGTGCGTTCGGCGCTCGACGTCACATCTGCCCTGGGGCTCTCCCTATGAGGTCGAAGATCTCGTGGGGGGAGGTTGCGCACTGGCGTGCAAGCCCGAAGCCACACTCCTTCTCGTACCCGATCTTCACCTTTGAGCTAGACCTTGACGAACTACAGGGCCTGGCTGTTGCTCCGCGTATCTTCGCGCAGGACCGATGCGCGCTCTTCAGCATCCGCACCAATGACTACCTGGAAGGAGGCGGCACGCTGCGCGAGCGGGTTGAGCGGGTGCTGCGGGAGCACGGACAGCTCTCGCGCCCACACCGCATAACGCTCATCACCATGCCGCGCTACTTCGGCTACGTGTTTAACCCAGTCAGCTTCTTCGCCTGCTTCGATGCTGATGACAAAGCGATCGGCTTTGTCACGCAGGTCAACAACACCTTCGGCGAGACGCACATCTATCCCCTGGTGTGTGAGCCAGCGAGCCTCCCGGTT
>CANLJX010000162.1 GCA_947491545.1 Deltaproteobacteria bacterium | reverse complement strand
AAGAGCAGGACCAATCGAGTTCTTCGGAGCGTATCCATAGTATGCTTGTCTCTCCGAGCGGCTGGACTTCAGCTTGAATCTCAAGGCGGGTGCGGTGCCGGCACCAGTCAGCGAACGATCGCACCTGCGGGCGAGACCAACCCCTGTCGAGTTCGGAGTTGGTGACACAACACCTTAGGGGAGGTGACACACCCCGTCAACTCGCTTACGATTCCTCCGATGCTCGATATCTTGCCGCAACTGCTCATAAACGCTCTCATCACGGGCAGCATTTATGCCCTTGCGAGCTCAGGCTTAGCCCTCACGTATGGCGTTTTGCGCATACTAAACTTTGCGCACGGGCACATCATGATGACCGGCGCCTACGTCTTCTACTTCTTCGCTGTGCAGCAACAGATCCCTGTGGCGGAATCTTCGATTCTAGCCTCTCTGTGCGTCACTTTTCTTGGGGTGGTCGTGCTCTCGGTCTTCATCCTTCCGTTCGCTCGGGGCAACTCGCTGCTTCCGCTAGTAACGACGATTGCCCTCGGATCGATCCTTGAAGCTTTGGTGTCGATGCAGTTCGGCGTCTCCGTGCGAGCTCTGCCACTCTCGGATGCCGGGCAGAGCCTTGAACTGGCAGGAGTGTTCATCACGCCACTGCAGTTAATCATCATCGCCAGCGCCGTGATCATCTTTTCGCTACTGGGCTTCGCCGTGCACTCCACCGCGCTTGGGCGCGCCGTGCGCGCCCTCGCCGAGCATCCCCAAGCTGCCCAAGCCCTGGGCGTCTCTCGTGCTTCAGTTGTGTTTGGTGTCTTCACAGTCAGCATGCTGCTCGCAGCGTACGCAGGCGTGCTCGTTGGATACGAGACCAACCTGCAGCCAACAATGGGCGGGAGCTACTCGCTCAAAGCCTTCGCTGCGATGATTCTTGGTGGGCTGGGAAACATGTGGGGAACTGTTGCCGGGGCCTTCATCCTGGGGCTCGTCGAGAACCTCTCTATCGGACTGGACCTCGGTGATTACTCGCTCCCCGCCGGCTACAAAGATGCCTTCGCCTACGTCATTATTCTCTGCGTCCTGCTCTTTAGGCCGCAGGGCCTCTTCGGGGCTCGGGAGCGCCGCGCATGATGAGCCTTCTTGCGCTCCTCTCGTCTGAGTACGCCACGCACCTGGCGATCCTCGTTGGGATCTACCTAATCCTTGCCCAGAGCCTGAACCTGACCTTCGGACTGGGCCAGCTCTTCAATCTGGCGCACGTCGCCTCCTACGCGGTCGGTGCGTATGCCACAGCGCTCCTTTCGACAGAAGGGGGCTGCTCTTTCTTTGCCTGCGTGGTCGCGAGCGTGGTGCTGGCTGGCGTGTTCTCACTCACATTGGGCTCGATTGCGCTGCGCCTCACTAACGACTACTTCGCTATAGGCACCCTAGCCTTTGGCGCGGTCATCTCTGCCCTCCTGGCCAATTGGCGCTCGCTTACCCACGGCGTGTTGGGGATTCCGGGGATCCCAAGGCCAAATCTTCTGGGCGTCGATTTCTACGACAACCGAAACTTCCTTGCTCTGCTGCTATTCTTCGTTGTGGTGGTTCAGGGCACCTTCTTCCTGATAAGCCGCAGCCCCTTCGGTCGCGCCCTGCGTGCGCTAGCCGAGTACGACCAGGCGGCCGCCGCTCTCGGGGCCAATACACGCCGCATCCGCAACATCTCGTTCCTCCTCTCTTCGTCCGCCGCCGGTCTTGCGGGGAGCTTCTTCGCCTACTACTTAAATTACATTGATCCATCCTCGTTCTCGCTCAGTGAGATGATCTTCCTCCTTACAATCGTCATCGTGGGGCGCCCTGGATCATTCTTTGGCGTCATCCTCTCGACAGCATTACTTGTCCTTCTGCCGGAACCGCTCCGCTTTCTCAATCTCGACTCGGCGACGCTTGGGCCGATGCGGCAGCTTCTCTATGCATCAATTCTCTTCGCTATCGTGTGGTGGAAGCGCAAGAGCATCTTTCCTGAACAGCGTGAGGTGTAGCTATGCTCTCTATCTCGGCCCTGGAGGTCGCGTTTCAAGAAACAACTGTGCTCAAGGGCCTCTCGCTCTCGGCGGCAGCCGGCGAGACTGTGGGCATCATCGGCCCAAATGGCAGCGGGAAGACCACCCTCTTTAACTGCATCTCTGGATTTGCTGCGCAGCGATCTGGCACAATCTCGCTCAAAGACCAGGAGATCCAGTCTCTTCCGCCGCATGAGCGCGCACGCAAGGGTCTTGGCCGGGTGTTCCAGAACTTCGGCATCTTTCGGCAGATGACGCTGCTTGAAAACATGCTGCTCGCGCTAGAGTCCCGTCCTGGCGAAGAGCTTTCGGTATCCCCGTGGTCAAGCGCTGCGCGACGACGTAAGGAAGAAGCTATGGAGCGGCTGCGCGAGATCCACCTGGAGGCGAAGGCCCTGAATAAGGCCAGCTCGCTGTCGGGCGGCCAGATGCGGTTGCTTGAGATTATGCGCACGGTTGCCGCAGGAGCAGAGGTCTTCCTCCTCGACGAGCCCACCGCTGGCGTTTCGCCTCGCATGAAGGACGACGTTACAGAGATCATTCGGCGGCTCCAGGCTCTCAAGAAAACTGTGCTTATCATCGAGCATGACATCACCTTCATCGAGCGCTTCTGTGGTCGCATCGTCGTTCTCAATGAAGGACACGTTGTGCTCGACGATATCCCTGAGCGCGTACGGGCTGATGAGCGGCTGAAAGAGATCTACTTCGGACAGGGCGCCTAACTCTCCGCCTGTCCTACCCCAACTTACTCGCCACAATCTGCCGGTCGGTTACTGTCTGACGGCCGTTGAAGGAGAACGTGCCCGAATAGCCGTGGTATCCTTTCGTGTTCGCAACACACTCCCGCACAGCCTCCACAGCCGGGTCCGCAAGCGCGCACTCAAGCACGATCATCGTTTCATCGTATGCAACCGCCGCACTCGACCCGTCCGGCGCAGCCCCGAAAGCCTTTTCGTAACGCTGGGAGAACTCGGAGAGCTGTTCCGCATCAAACACAGGTGCCGAGTAGTAGAAAACAAACCCGTAGCGGCTCACATCTTCGGGCGGGTCGAGGTAAACGATCAGGTCGTCAGTATAGACATCAGGCCTGTCCTTGCGAAGCTCCGACCACTGCTTCAAGAAGGCCTGAATCTGCCCGGCATTATCTAGCAGCATCACTATCGCGTCGAGATTCTCGGGGGTCTTCGTGATCGTGCTGCGGAAGTCACGATCGTCTAGCACCACACGCTCAATCACGAGCGGTTTCTCCCGAGTGAGATCTAAGTAGCTCTCGACAAGTTGGTCATAGTAGCTCGATATTGCCGAAAACACGGCCACGCGGCGGTATCCTCGGGCGTTCATCTGGCTGACGAGCGCGCTCATGTACCCTTTATCCTCAAACCAAGCCGTAAAGTTGTACCGCCACGGCCGTGAGTAGTACTCCCGCCCGTGGTACGACGGCGAGATGCATACTACCTTTCGGGATTCGCAGATCGGCATCATCACGGCTGTTGTCTCCCACGTTGTGCCGACGACGTACCTCGCCTTGTCGATCGAGATTAGCTTCTGGAGCGCAGAAGCGGTCTGCTTGCTTGAGTACTGAGAGTCTTCCACGACCGCATGCACCTGCACCCCAGGGTGGCGAGACTTGAAGTCACTCACCGCCAACTCAAAGGCAAATCGCTCAGACTTGCCCCAAATCGCGCCACCACCAGAGAGGTCGAAGAGACCAGCTATCGTTACGGCGGGCTGGGCCGCCACCACTGTGGCAGTGAGCGCAACCAACGCAAGCAAAGATACCTGTATCCGCATACCTGGGCCCCCGGCGGGAGTCTACACTGCGGGGCAGCTCTGGCACAGGGCTTCTACCTGCTGCTGGGGTAGTGCCGGCGAAGATGGTGGTGTACTCTCCCGCCATGGCAGCGCCGAAAAAAACATCGACCCGCTTTGATCTGACGAGCTTAGGCGAAATCATGCTGCGGCTCAGCGTGCCCACTGGGGCGCGTCTCGATGACAGCTCCTCGCTTGACCTAGAGATCGGCGGCGCAGAGGGAAACGTTACGCTAGCCCTCTCTCGCCTCGGCCGCCGCGTGGCGTGGCTCGGTCGGCTCCCGGAGCAGCACCTGGGGGAGATCGTGCTTCGAACCCTCAGGGCCGACGGCGTCGATGTGAGTGGCGTCTGTCGAGCGCCGAACGAGCGCATGGGGCTCTACTTTATTGAGTACGCTTCTGCTCCCCGCTCGATACACGTCATCTACGACCGGGCCGACTCGGCCGCTGCGCGAATGGCCGTGGACCATGTCGATTGGGATACCCTGCTCAATACCAAGATACTTCACATGACTGGGATAACTCCGGCGCTTAGCCCCTCCTGCCTAAAGATTACGCAGGAAAGCATCCGCCGAGCGAAGGAGCTTGGAGTCACCGTGAGCTTTGACGTAAACTTCCGCTCTAAGCTCTGGGATCCAGCCGCGGCCGCAGATGCTCTTCGCCCTCTCATGCGCCAAGCTGACGTCCTCTTCTGCAAGCGCTCTGACGCTGAACTGCTCTTTAGCTGCTCCGGAGAGCCAGCCCAGCAGCTCGCAAGCCTAGCGCAGCTCTCTGGAGCCAAAACGATCTACCTAACCTGCGGCGATTCGGGGGCGTGGATGTTGCATGCAAAAAAGGTCTCATCTCTCCCAGCAGTGCCAGCCACGATCGTTGACCGCGTTGGGAGTGGAGATGCCTTCGCCGCCGGTGCTCTCGATGGTCTTCTCGACGGCGATGCCGAAGCGGGGCTCGCACGGGGAGTCGCGCTCGCCTCAATCGCTCTCTCGCAGCACGGTGATCGGGTTCTCTCCTCACAAAGGGAGCTCAATGCCGTGCTTGCGCAGCGCCCAACGGACATTTCACGGTAAGACACGAGAGCTCTATGGACATCAACACCGCGATACTCACCAGCAAGATCGTTGCCGTAGTGCGCCTCGACAGCTACGAACGAGCCGTCGATGTTGCCCGAGCGCTGCAGCGGGGCGGTGTGCCAGTGCTTGAGTTCACCCTTACAGGCCGAGGCGCCATCGACGCAGTCGCTCGGGTACGGAGCGAGCTTGGCAGCTCTGTCCACGTTGGTATCGGCACCGCCCTGTCAGCCCGAGACACTGAAGACGCCATCGCGGCTGGAGCACAGTTTGTCGTCACTCCCGCGCTTCGCCCGGACGTGATCGCGTGCTGCAAACGCCACTCAATTCCGGTCGCCTGTGGAGCTCTCACGCCTTCGGAGCTGCTTGAGGCGCACGAGCTGGGAGCTGATTTCGTCAAGCTCTTCCCCGCTTCAGTGGGGGGACCACGATACGTCAAGGATGTCCTTGCGCCCCTGCCCTTTCTCAAGATCATCCCAACCGGAGGGGTCTCGCCCGAAAATGCCCGGCAATATCTCGATGCAGGCGCGGTAGCGGTCGGGCTGGGCGGAAACCTGATCCCGGCGGCGGCAGTCGGGTCCGGGGACTTCGCGGCAGTTGAGCATGCTGCCCGAGCGTGCGCCGCAGCAGTGCGCTAAATCAGTCATCCATCTCAATCCAAAACGCTACAGGAAGCTATTCCGGACAGCTTGCTACAGATACTCGCGGGCCAGGAATTGATTACTTTTTAACTCTTGTCCTACTCTACGCGCTTCTCAAGCCGCCCGAACGGGCAGAGGAGAGGTTTTATGCAGACGTTGTATCGGCTCTCAGCAGTGCTGACAGCCTCAGGTGAGCGCCCGGTGATCTTTGAAGGCTCGGTAACAGAGCTTACG
>CANLJX010000161.1 GCA_947491545.1 Deltaproteobacteria bacterium | reverse complement strand
TCCCATAGAAGAATACTTGTCGCTCAATTTAGTCGTTGTCGATACCGGAGCCGGGCCCGTTCCCGCCGCCGTGGCCGACCACAAGGGGCTGCGCCTCCAATCGGGCTCTAGTTAACCCCACCCACACCCGGTTACCATACCCCCGCAATGCCCAAGCAAACGCTCTCCCCGTACCTCTTCGTTTTCTTCGTCGCTGCGCTCGCGCGTGGTGCGGGGTTGTGGTGGCTCTTTCCGCCGCTTGGCTGGGAGGATGTTGGCCGGGATTTTGAGCTTGGGCAGGTTGCGGCGAATATCGCTCAAGGTCGCGGGATGAGCTCTCCGTTTGCGCCGGGTGACTCGCCGACTGCTTGGTTCATGCCTGCGGTTCCGCTTCTCTGGGCGCTTTTGTTCAAGCTCACGGGAGTTTTTTCCTTGCAGTCACTCGTTGCGCTGTACTCGCTTGAGAGCTTCTTGGCTGGCGCCACTGCCTGCTGCTACCTGTGGCTGCTGCGCGAAATTGTTCCGGATGGCACGAGGCGCGCGCTGCCGATAGTGGCGGTCCTCGTTGCCGCGCTCCTGCCCGAGCATTTAGTGGCGCTCACACGGCCGTGGTACTGGGGGGCGCAGCGGCTTGGGGTTGCGCTGATGCTGATTGCTGCGCTGCGCTGGCACCGAGAGCCGACTTTGAGGAAGGCTGCTGCTCTCGGATTTACTTCCGGCCTTACGTTACTGGTGAATTCTGTTCCGCTGCTGCTCTTTGTAGCGCTCCTCGTGCAGTGCCTCATGCGCTCGAAGAATCGCAGTGCTGCTGCGCGCGGGGCGATTGTTGCGGTTGTTGCTTGCTCGGCGGTGCTCGCTCCGTGGGCAGCCCGCAACTACGGCGCGTTTGGGGCTCTGGTGCCCCTCAGGCAGAACACGTGGGTTGAGATTCGCCAGGGGAACAACCCAGACGGCTCAGTCATTCAGGGGCTCGATTCGCTGCACCCGAATGTGAGCGAGACTGAGCGGAGGCGCTACGCTGAGCTTGGTGAGCGTGGCTACGAGGCCCTTGCACGCAGCGAAGCACTCTCCTACATCGCAACCCATCCAGCCGAGACGGCGCGCAGAACGACGATGCGGGCCGTATTTTTTTGGCTCTCCGATCTCTTTCACGAAGGGGTATACGGTTCTCGAACGTGGGGAGAGAAGTCGCTGTTAGAGAAGGTGCGTGACGTGACTTTCTTCCTGGTTGCTACCGTGCCGCTTATCCTGGCGGCGCTTGCTCTGGCGCGCGGCTGGCTGAGAAGAGTTCCGGAGCGATGGCTCGTTGTAACGCCCATCGTAGTGCTGCCGCTGCCCTACTATATCTCTCACATTCACCCGACGTATTTCACGAGCGTCAAAGCACTGCTGATCCTATTGGCGGTGGTAGGCGTTGGTGAAGCGAAAGCTACGAAAACCGCGCCCTCCCTTCACTAGCCCGGCACTAGTCCGTCACCGGGAACGGGAACGGCTCCGGCTACGAAGCCGCCCTCGGAACCGGAGCGAGAACCGGACCGAGAACCGGAGCGAGAACCGCGACCGTTCCCGGTGCCGTTCCCGTTGGCAGTTTAGGTACCTGAAGAAGGTCTTTTAGCTACGCCTCAGCCAGTTCAACCTCAACCCCGAAGCGCGGGCCCTCGCTGCCGTCCACTGGCACGAGCTTAGTGCCGCCTTCGACAACGCTGCCGGCTCGGATGACGTCATCGAGCACCGTGGTGAGGATCTCTAGGTTCTCTTTGCTGCCCTGGACACGCAAGGCAGATACGCCCCAACGCTGCCCCTTCTGTGCCATGGTCTTCGTTGCGCGGATGGCGGAAACGACTTCTACGGCTGCGGCGAAGGAGGCTGGGTCGCCTTCGATCCCTGCCACCTCCGAAACTTCCGGCCACTTGGTTGAGTGCACGAATGTGTCTCGGCCGGCTCCTGCGAAGCGCCACGACCAGATCTCTTCAGTGATGTACGGCATGAACGGCGCAAAGAGCCGCACGAAGGTTTTCAGGCACCAATGCAGCGCTGCGTGAGCTGACTCACGACCCGCGGTGTCGGCTTCGCTGTACGAGCGTCCCTTCACGAGCTCCACGTAGTGGTCGCAGAATTGCCAGAACTGCTCCTCTGTGATCTGAAGCGCTAGGGCGTAGTCGTACTCATCGAAGGCCTTGGTCGCAGCTGCGACGATGCCTGATAGGGTCGAGACCATCGCTTTGTCGAGCGGGTGTGTGATCTTCTCCACGCCCGGCACTGGGTCGGTGAGCTGCATCAGCACGAAGCGGCTGGCGTTGAAGAGCTTTACAACCAGCTTGCTGCCGATCTTGAAGACGGCTGGGTCGGTCGCGGTGTCTGCTCCAAGACGGGCTCGCCCTGACCAGTAGCGAACTGCGTCCGAAGAGTGCTCGTCGAAGAGGTGCTGCGGCGTGATGACGTTGCCCTTCGACTTGCTCATCTTCTTGCGGTCAGGGTCGAGCACCCAGCCGGAGATGACGATGCTCTGCCAGGGGATCTCGTTCTCGTGCATCCAGGCTTTGACAATCGTGCTGAAGGCCCAGGTGCGGATGATCTCGTGCGCCTGCGGGCGGATGTCTGCGGGGAAGAGCTTCCTGTGCTGCTCTGGGTTAAGCAGCCAGTGGCTCTGGATCTGAGGCGTGAGCGACGATGTTGCCCAGGTGTCCATGACGTCTGGGTCACCGGCGAATCCGCCTGGCTGGTTGCGCTGCGCCTCGGTGTAGCCCGGCGGCACGTCGTTGTATGGGTCGACGGGCAGGCTTTCACGTGCGGCGAAGAGCGGCTTGTCGTGCTGAATCTCGCCGCTCTTGGATATCGGGTACCAGACCGGGAACGGGATGCCGAAGAAGCGCTGGCGGCTTATGCACCAGTCAGCGTTGAGCCCCTCGACCCAGTTCTCGTAGCGGTGGCGCATGTGCTCGGGGCGCCACTGAATCTTGCGGCCCTGGGCGATCAGCGCCTCTTTGTGCTTCATGGTCCGGATGAACCACTGGCGTGTGGTGACAAACTCGAGAGGTC
Organism: Deltaproteobacteria bacterium; assembly: GCA_947491545.1. Taxonomy (GTDB): domain Bacteria; phylum Bdellovibrionota_C; class UBA2361; order UBA2361; family OMII01; genus OMII01. The sequence goes on along the minus strand of CANLJX010000161.1, from coordinate 2,787 downwards.
GGTCGCCCTTCTCGTAGAACTTGACGGCGTGGCTGATCGGGCGCGGGTCGCCCTTGAGGGCTGTGCCTGATCCATCGACTGCGCTGCCGGGCTTCGCGAGCATCTCGACGACTACCTTCTTCGCTTTTCGTATGTCGACGCCTGACAGGAGCGCGTAGTTCTCATTTGCAATGGCAACGTCGGTTGAATCGAACGGGGCAACGCCGTGCTCGATGTCGCGCATGGTGCCCTTGAGTGTGATGATCTGCTTCGCCGGAAGCCCGGAGCGCTTCCACCACTCGACGTCGTTGACGTCTCCGAAGGTGCACACCATCAGGATTCCAGAGCCCTTCTCAGGGTCGGCGTGCCCTGCCGGGAGGATCGGCACGCGCGCCTTAAAGAGCGGCGTGATGGCGTGCTTGCCGAAGAGCGGCTTGTAGCGCGCGTCGTCGGGGTGCGCCACGACGGCTATGCAGGCTGCCAACAGCTCTGGGCGAGTTGTGGAGATGACGAAGCTTCCGCCGCCTTCAACGCCGAACTCGATGTCGTGGAAGGCTCCTGGAACTTCGCGGTCCTCGATCTCGGCTTGGGCGACAGCGCTCTTGAAGTCGACGTCCCACACTGTTGGCGCTTCGACGTTGTACGCCTGCCCCTTCTCAATCAGGTCGATGAACGAGAGCTGCGAGACGTGGCGGCAGAGCTTGTTGATGGTGCTGTAGGTTCGTGACCAATCGGTTGAGAGCCCGAGCTGCTTGAAGGTGTTCTCGAAGGCGACTTCGTCTTCGGCGGTTAGAATCTCGCACGTTTCGACGAAGTTCGGTCGAGAGACCTCCTTGATGACGGGCTTCTCTTTGCTGTTCGGGTCAGCCTTGATTGGCTTCCAAGTCGGGTCGTATGGGAGGTTCGGGTTGCACTGGATGTTGAAGACGTTCTGCACGCGGCGCTCGGTCGGGAGCCCGTTGTCATCCCACCCCATCGGGTAAGAGATGTTCTTGCCGCGCATGCGCTGGTAGCGCGTGATGATGTCGGCCTGGGTGTAGCTGAAGACGTGCCCGAGGTGCAGCGAGCCAGAGACGGTTGGTGGCGGAGTGTCGACGACGAAGGTCTCGCTGCGCGGGCGAGAAGGGTCCCAGCGGTACACGTTGGCTTCGCTCCAGGCTTTGCCCCATCGTTGTTCAGCGCTCTTGTGGTCGTACTTCTCTGGAATTGGCTTGCTCATAAGCTGCCCAGACTCACCTATAAGGCTGATAAAATCAAGGCGTTAGGGTTTTGCTCTCGATCGACTGAGAGCTGCTAGAGGAAGCGTAACGGCTCCAGAGCGTTAGCGGCGCCTGGGTCTCGATGCCTTTGCAAAAGGGTGGTACACAAACGGCAACTTCGCACTGTCACCACATGCCGCTGTCAAACACCCAGAAAACGCTCTACCTAATCGAGAAGGCCGGTTTTGGGCTCGAGATCGGCGCGAGCTACCGGCCCGTTGCGGCGAAGCGCGACGGCTGGAACGTCGAGGTGGCTGACCATGCGCCAGCCGAGGAGCTGCGCGAGAAGTACGCCGCATGGGGTGTCGACGGCTCCCTGATCGAGGAGGTCGATCACATCGTCGACAACCAGGGGCTCTTCGCAGCGGTCAAAAAAGAGTCGCATTTCGATTTCATCGTCGCTTCACACGTGATCGAGCACGTGCCGAACCCCGTTCAGTTCCTGATCGACTGCCAGAGGCTGCTCAAGGAGGGAGGCATCTTGAGCCTCGTGGTTCCTGACAAGCGCTTCTGCTTCGACATCCTAAAGCCCATCTCCACGACTGGCGAGTTTCTTCAGGCGTACCTCGACAGGCGCACGAAGCACTCCCCCGGCACGATCTTCGACGCCTACGCGCTGCACGCCAAAAAGGGGGATCTTATCGTTTGGCCAGGGGACGGCTCAGCTTCGGGGCTGTCGTTTGGGCACTCGGTGCGCGAGGCGAAAGCTCTCATGGATGAGTTCATCGACACCGGGCGGTTCGTGGACGTGCACGCATGGCAGTTTGTGCCCGAGTCTTTCAAGATAGTCGTTAGCGACCTGGTCGAGCTAGAGATGCTCTACCTTGAGCCCGCCGCATTCTTTGACACGGTCGACCACCAGTTCCACATCTCGCTCCGCAAGAGCAAGGACGCCAAGCAGGGCTGGAAGGAGCCGCGCCTGAAGCTCGCCAAGCGCGCTATGGCGAACCCGCGCGGGAGCTACGCCAGCCGGCTGCGCGGCATCTTTACGCGGCTTAAGCGACGTATGGCGAAGCGGTAGGCTGCTACGACGCTGCCCGTCCCCGCGCTCCTCACGCATGCAAAAATCTGCTCTCAATCGGCTTTGAACTACGAGCTGCGTCTGCACCCCAGGGCACAACCCCCCGTGCTGTCTCATTCTCTTTCGGGAGAACCCACCACGAGCTCTCTGAGAATTCGTGGGGTGGTTCTAGTATCCCAAATCGTTCCGCCCAAAGGGGTGGGGGAGCAGCGCATCGAGCGTCGTCTTGTAGGCGCACGTGTTGCAACCGAACATCACATCCACGTCTCCGTGCTTAGAACGAATCTCTTGGAGCAACTGGAGATCGCAGCCCGTCGGTGCGCGAAGCACGTCGCCATAGGTGAACAGCCCTACCGCAACAACACGAGATGTGTTCTCTACAGGTCCTACGAGCGCGTTTCTCACAGCCATAGATATCGCGGTGCCGCCCAATCGAGTCGTAGCGTCGATCACCAGGAAGCCCTCATGCATCTGACCGTTTTCGGTGAGGAGCGCTGCTCCTGAGATCGGCTCATTTGAGAAGGGAGG
>CANLJX010000160.1 GCA_947491545.1 Deltaproteobacteria bacterium | reverse complement strand
GCACCGCCGGCGAAGGTCGTGCCAGGATCCGGTACTCGTACATCTTGTGGGTTGAGCACCAGCCCGGATGAAAGTCCTCGGCCACTACCTCAGCCGAGAGAGCCGCCACCTCTCCGCGCATCAGGTGGCTAACTCCTTGGCACAGTCGGTACAGGTCTACCTCGACCTCCGTCTTGAAAGTCACGACCTGTCCGCGGGCATGCACTCCCGTGTCGGTCCTGCCTGCGGCGTGCAGCGGAGAGATATCTGCTCTGACAACCGTCCGGATCACCGTCTCAAGCTCAGACTGCACGGTGCGCAAGCCAGGCTGCTTCTGCCAGCCGTGAAAGCCTGCCCCGTCGTACTCGATGATGAGCTTGATGTTCGCCACGGCCCCCTACGTTAGCCGGCGATCAGCCGCTCGGCGATCTGCACCGCATTGAGCGCTGCGCCCTTGCGCACGTTGTCCGCCACAACCCACATGCTGAGGCCATTCTCTACTGATTCATCTCTGCGCAGGCGACCGACGTGGATCTCGTCGGTGCTCGCAGCCTCGAGCTGCATCGGGTACTCGTCGTGCGCCGCCCTAACTGCAATCCCCGGAGCCTTGGAGAGGCGCTTGATGATATCGGAGAGGTCAAAAGGCTTCTCAGTCTCAACGAAAACGCTCTCCGCGTGGCTGAAGAAGACCGGCACTCGCACCGCAGTCGCCGTGATACGAAGGTCTGCGATCCCGAGGATCTTCCTGCTCTCGTTAATAATCTTGAATTCTTCCTTGGTGAAGCCGTTGTCGAGAAAGACATCGATCTGTGGGATGCAGTTGAATGCGATCTGGTGCTGGAATGCCTCCTGCGGAACTTCCTGCTGATTGAACACTGCCAAGGTCTGCCCCCACAGCTCATCCAGCGCCGCTTTCCCGGCACCCGACACCGACTGGTACGTAGACACTACAACGTGCCGCAGCCCTGCAATCTTGTGGATTACATCGAGGACTGGCACGAGCTGGATCGTTGAGCAGTTCGGATTGGCGATAATCATGTCGCCGTCCTTAATCGCATCGAAGTTTACCTCCGGCACAACCAGCGGAACCTCGGGCTTCATCCTGAAGTAGCTTGAGTTGTCGATACACACTGCGCCGGCTGACACCGCGGCTGGCACGTGAATAGAGGACAGCTCAGCAGAGGTCGCGAAGAGCGCGATATCGACCCCATCAAAGCTCTCCGCTGAGAGCGCCTCTACCTCTACTTCCTGCTCGTTAAACTTGTAGACCTCGCCAACCGAGTCCTTCGAGGCGAGCAGCTTCAGCTCCGAGCACGGCACCTTGCGCTGCTCAAGCACGTTGAGCATCTCGCTGCCGACCAAGCCAGTTGCTCCGGCGATGGCTATTACGGGATTCTTTTTGACTTTCTTCATCAGCACACCCTCTTCTTCTCCAGACCGCGGGAGCCCCCTACTTTAGTGCCTACCGCCAAACGAGGCAAATACGCTAACCTTCTCGATTGTTGGCACAACGCGCACTGCCCGGAACTGCGGCTAGGCGGCGTAGCGCCACCCCAAGGAGGCGATGAGCCAGGTCCTCTTCCTGCACGGTTTCGGCCAAACAGCCCCTGAGTCGACTCCTCAGCTAAGGGCCCTGCGCGCTGCGCTCCCCACCGCTTCTATTCTTGCCCCGACGTACCACCCTGGAGGCTCGGTGGCGGCGACTCGCGTGTCGCTGGCTCTTGCGGCGTTCTATGAGCTTCTCAAGACTGCGCCTGGCGGCACGACACACCTCGTTGGCTACTCATTCGGCGGCTTGCTGTGCGCGCTCCTGGCTGAGCAACACCCCGAGCTCGTGAATCGAGTTCTGCTGCTCGCTCCGGCGATCGATAACTACCCGCGCAACTACGCTGGCAGGGATCAAGCTGACTGGCACATGCCAGCCGAATTTGTGGTGGATCTATCAACGCACTCAGAGCGCCCATGTATCAAGCGCTCAACGACTCTGGTGCATGGGCTCCTGGATAACGATCAGGGGGGCTCCGCTCCGTGGCGTATCGAAGAGTGGTCTCGCGAACAGCGCTTCGCTGCAGTGCACATGCTGGCCGGAGTGGATCATTCGCTTGAGCCGTGGCTCTCGGCAAACAGCAATCCTACCTGCAATAGGCCGGTATTTCGGCACGTGGTATCCGAGGCGCTCCTATCTCATTCTGGGTAGCGTTTGCCTGGGCGTCATTCAAGCCTCGCGAACGCCGATGTCTGCTGCTACTGCAACCTCAACCTGAGGGGAAGCGATGCTGTGGGGCGGTTTCTAAAAGTTCGGGTGTCAGTGGTTGTGCACACCCTGAACTCGGGGACTGACGGACAACAAATCTTAAGGGGAGGCTCTACGCCTCCATGATGTCCTTGCGACGCTTCTCGCGCAGCAGCTTCTCGATCGTGAACGACGCGAGGCGGTAGCCCTCCTCTTCCGACTTTCCGGCCTGCAAGGCGATATCGGTGATAGCTTCGATGAGGTCCCCGATCGTCGTGTTGATGCAAACAGTCTGATCGCGATCCAGCGGGGTGTTGCGGGTGTCCATAAATGACTCCAAAAAACCGAAGACCTCAAACCTGGTGACTTCAGTATACCTCACACGATTTCGGGTCCCGAACAGAAAACGTCCGGGGGACCTCGTGCTGCAAAGAGTGAGATGCTGCCCACTGGGAAAAAATGTTCACCTTTTTCTGCCCTGAGCGATATTTATGGGAATTTTCTGCCGACCAGCCTGAAAGCAGTAGAAATTTTCGTTGACTTCACCGACTCAGGCGTAACTAGCCGAAAGCAGTGCTTAGTGCCTTTAAGGGCTACTGTGCCCGAGGCATCCCGTACAGGGTCCAATGGAAGCCCTGCTCGGGAGTGCCCTCAGTGAGCACAAGGACCCAACCTGGCTGCGGCGGTGTCTGCATGGCTGAACTAGCGAGCTTTATGGTCGATCCTTCTACGCTCTTTACTACGTCGAAACCCTCGATCCTGGCGTCCCAGGAGAGCGGGCGAGGCAGGCCATCGTCTAGCCCGTCACCGGCCTTGTAGGTATCGCCGTAACGAGAGCTGAGCAGCTCTTGGACCTGGATTCGAGCGGGCAGTTTGTTTGTCATCGTGACGCGCACTGTAGCGAGGATTGCGGACGCAAAAAAGCCCCTCCGGGCTGCTTAGCCAGGAGGGGCTTTCTGCGTAGGAGCCTTTCGGCGCGCGGCTTATCCAGCCTGGGACACGCTATTTACTTCACTGTCGATCCGCTCTTTGAGCTCCTTGCCAACCTTAAAGAAGGGGAGCTTCTTCGGTGGAACAGGGATCTTCTCGCCAGTCTTCGGGTTACGTCCCTCGTACGCGCCGTACTCCTTAACCACGAAGCTGCCGAAACCTCGAATCTCGATGCGTCCGCCACTTACTAGCGTGTCACGCATCTTTCGGTAAATCAGGTTAACGACCTCTTCCGACTGAACTACGCTGATCTGAGAGCGTTGAGCGAGCTTCTCAATAAGTTCTGACTTGTTCACGTGAACCCCTATGTTGAACGACCGAAACTATCCGGCTAGTTAATCCACGCCTGTGAAACCTCTCGATCTCGCTTTGCGTGGGGCCGCGTAGACCGAAACAACCACCTAACCACTTAACACCAGGTTACTGAGTTATAATCAGTATGATGTAAGTCTGTCAAAACTGATTGCAACAATTAGGGAATTTCACCCCAAAAAAACCCTCGCGTTCTAAAGGATAGAACATCGTGCTCGCGCTGATTGGGCTTCTGTGCTTTCCGGTACTTAAATTCCCTGCCATATTGCCGAGTGGCTCTCCCCATAGGCGTTTCCTGGTATGTCCCCTTCCAACCCGCACAACACCCCCGGCTCCCCAAAGGCTAAGCTCCTACCAATCCGCAAGGCCGACAACAACTTCCAGCGCGCCGAGGTAATCAAGCGGAACCGCGAGAAGCGGACCCAGTACGGCCAGTTTCTGGTTGAGGGTGTTGCCCAGATAAACATCGCCCTGAAGCACGACTGGAAAGTCATAGCGTTCCTTTACGACGGCTCCCGCTCCCTTTCCCAGTGGGCCCAAGAGCTACTGCGCACACATCCGGCAGACGAGCATTGGGAGCTATCGACGGAGCTGCTCGCCCAGCTCAGCGAAAAAGACGAGCCGTCAGAAGTTCTCGCCATCATAGAGAGTCGCCGGCTCACCCCAGATGTAATTGAGCCCTGTGCGGATGGTCTAGTGGTCGTCTTTGACCGACCGAGCAGCCCCGGCAACCTCGGCTCCTCGATCCGGTCGGCAGATGCCTTCGGGGCACAGGGAATCATCGTCACCGGTCATGCGGTGGACCTCTACGACCCATTTGTCGTGCGCGGAAGCATGGGCGCCATATTCGGGCTTCCGGTAACGACCGCGCGGTCGCACACAGAGGTGCTCGACTGGGTAACGAAAGCGCGAAACGCCGGCTTCCCCTACCGAGTTATCGGCAGCAGCGGCAAGGCCGAGGCGTCAGTGCACGAGGTTGACCTGCGCGGCCCAACGGTCCTCATCCTCGGAAATGAAACGGTCGGAATGTCTCGGGGCTACTGGGATATCTGCGACTCTGTTGTGCGAATCCCGATCGGCGGTGCGCTCTCCTCGATAAATATCAGTTGTGCCGCGTCTATCTTGTTGTATGAAATAACTAGGCAAAGGGCAGCTAAGCTGCCGTAGGAGAGGCCAAATGCGCGCAGAGAATATCCTCGAAACAGTCGGAAACACCCCGCACGTTAGGGCGAACCGAATCTTCCCCTCATCGCACACGGTCTGGATAAAACTTGAGCGGGCGAACCCCGGGGGCAGCATCAAGGATCGGATCGCGGTCGAGATGCTGCTCGATGCTGAAGCCAGCGGCGCTCTAAAGCCCGGCGGCACCATTATTGAGCCAACTAGCGGCAACACGGGCATAGGGCTCGCCATGGCGGCTGCAGTGAAGGGCTACCGACTGCTGCTCGTCATGCCGGAATCGATGTCGGTGGAGCGCCGCAAGATAATGGCGGCCTACGGAGCTGATCTCGTTCTGACCCCTCGTGAAAGAGGTATGCGCGGCGCAATCGACAAGTCGCTTGAGCTGCTCAAGGACACCCCCGGGGCCTGGATGCCGCAGCAATTCGAGAACCCAGCCAATATCGCCGCCCACCGACGGGCAACAGCCAATGAGATCGCTGCCGACTTCCCCGAGGGGCTGGACTACTTAATCACTGGCGTAGGAACTGGCGGACACATCACCGGATGTGCAGAGATCCTCAAGGAGCGTTTTCCGAAGCTCAAGGTTTTCGCGGTAGAGCCGGCAGCTTCTCCGGTCATCAGCGGAGGGCCCCCCTCGCCACACCCAATTCAGGGAATCGGCGCCGGTTTTGTGCCGAAGAACCTTCACACACAGCTCCTAGACGGCGTGATTCAAGTTACAAACGACGAAGCTTTCGAATTCACCCGCCGCGCGGCACGCGAGGAGGGGTTGCTGCTTGGAGTATCTTCGGGAGCGTCCTTGGCTGCCGTGTCCAAAAAGCTCCCCGAGATACCGGCAGGGGCGACGATCCTGACCTTCTGCTACGACACAGGGGAACGATACCTGTCGGTCGCCAACCTCTTTCCTGAGCCGCTAATCGTCCCGTAAGGGGCCGGAATCCGCCACGCGTTGCCCACTTAGGGTAATCTGTAGCCTGTTGCCGCCTAGCAGCTCTTCCCCGGCGGGGTTAAGCACAAGGTTCCTGCTGCTAAGCTGGTGCTAAACATGGTACGAAGGGGCTCTCTGTCGTAGGAAGAGCTGTACTGAACAAGGTCCCTTATGAAGCCGATGCCCCACATAAT
>CANLJX010000159.1 GCA_947491545.1 Deltaproteobacteria bacterium | reverse complement strand
CCGCGTATTCGGACCTCCGCTGTAGTGAACTTCTCTTCGGCCATTATGTGGGCCTTAAAGTCGCTTAGAATTCCCGCAACCTCCTCAGTCCAGAAGAGGTAATCGACTGAGAGCGGAAGGTAGAGCATCCCGTCCTTCGTCACTGCAGCCGGCAGGTGCAGCCCGCTCACGATCTTTTTGAGTGGCCGCCTGCTGTGGAGCTTTTGCAGCGCATCAGCCACCGACACGAAATAGAGGGTGGTGGGCTCATTGTCGGCTTTGGTCGCGAGCACGATGAACTTGTCGTGCCCCTCGACCTTCGGGCCGATCTCGTGAAGCGAGTTCGCCACAAAGCGCTGCGTCCACGGGTTGTACGTCTTGTTCCTCAGGAATGCGAGCGCATGCTCCTCAGTCACCCCGAGGCTCAGCAGGTCAGCTTTGTTCTTCTTGAAGATGCGCTCTGGCTCCTCGTACAGGGAGAGTTTGTTGGCTCTGTCATACCAGGTGTTAAAGGTGTTGATCTGGCTCAGGAGCACAACAGACGGCACGAACTTAAAGGCAACTCCCACCGTCGTTTCGATGCTCACGACGCGACTAACTTCGCTCTGCACCTGCTTGTTTGAAGTGTAAGGGTTGCACTCAAGCTTCCTAAACAGCTCCCGCTCCTTCTTGGAGTATCCAAGATAGTCGAGCCCGAGCTTCTTTCCGGCCTGGAGCGTGCTGCCGCTAGAATATCCGTCGTCAGGAGCCGGTGTTGAGCTTGACGAGAACTGGTCACCTACGGCTTGCACCCCGCTCTTCGCCTGCTTGTATGCCCACGAAAAGAGACGCTCTGCTCCATCTGGTATGGCGGCAACGGTGTCCTGGGCCTTCTGTGGATCAGATACGGTGTCGACGACCTTCCCAACAGCTTTAACCGGAGCTGTGACAACAGCCTTCCCTCCCTCGTATGCTGAGTCACCGAGAACCTTTGAGCTCGACATCTTTTCAAGCTCCGCCGAGGCGATCAGTTCCCCGATGCGAATCTCTAGAAGCTGCTGCCCTTCGACAGTCTCGCTACCGAATTTCGACTCGATCGTGTAGTTGTTGGAGTATCCGTCACTCGTCACCTTGTTGTTAACTTTGTGGTAGGGCCCGGAGAGAACCGCTTTGGGAAGGATCGCGGCGGCCGACAGCACTGGCGGCGTCTCAAATTGCGGGGCTCCCCCCACCCCGAGCAGTGGCAGGGTTAAGAGGGAAGATAACACAACAAGAGCGAGCGAGCGTCTGGCGGAGATGACTGACATGGCTACGAGTCCCTAAGCGGCCGGGTGCGGCCGACGTAAAACATGGAAGGTATACTAACGGCGTGTTATAGGGGCAAACGCAATCAGTCGCTTACTCCTGTAGTGGCGTAAGGTCGCTTTACCCCGATGAATTGCTGCGGCAAGACCGGCCTATTGGGGGCCTGTCCCGCATCCTATCCCCCTTCCTGCCACCCGCTGCCCCTAATGCCCGTCACTCCTCTCTCGCTCGAACCCCGCCTACCCTGCTCCATCCAACCATTGCCTTTACCAAGGAGAGACACAATGAACGTAAAAGAAGTAATGACGAAGAGCCCCGCCTGCTGCCTGCCTACAACCAAGCTCGATGAAGTTGCCCGCATGATGGTTGACAACGACTGCGGAGAGATTCCGGTAATTCGGTCAAAAGAGAAACCCGAGCTCGTCGGCGTAATCACTGACCGCGACATCTGCTGCCGAGTCGTGGCGAAGGGAAAGAGCACAGCGACAACGACTGCCAACGAGTGCATGACCTCGCCGGTGTTCACCGTGACCCCTGAAACGGATCTCACGCAGGCTTGCAAAATGTTCGAAGAGAAAGAGGTTCGGCGCCTTCCTGTAATTGACTCAAGGAGCCACGTGGTGGGAATAGTCTCGCTCGCTGACCTCGTCGAGCGCGCGCCTGAACAGTACGCGCGCGAGGTGCTGCGCTATGCCAGCAAATCAGCGGGAGCGGGAGCTGCGGCGCACTAGGGCAAGAAAGGAGCTGTAAAAAAGGGACGGACACCTTTATCCGCGGCCTCACCGCATGGGTAAGGGTGTCCGCCCTGCTCTATCCCGAGGGGGTTAATAGCCGACCACTCTTTTCCTAATCTTTTTCCTTGTCCTCTTCCTTCTCCTGCACTTGCACTAGGTTCCTCGTCCTGGCCCAGGTCTCGCGACAGAAATATCGTCGGCAATCCAAGGAAATGTCTCGATTATGAGCAGGAGTCGGTGCAGGTGCAGGATAAAGAGAAGGATTAGGATAAGGAATGCTAGGGGGGCCCAACACTTCCTGCTTTCAGACTCAGCATGTTTGCGATAGAGCATGTCGGCCACCTTTTTTACGCAGCTTTGCAGCCCCTTGCCCCTATCTCGTAGAAAAAAAACGCAAGTCGCGCTATACTGCTGTGATGCCCGATCACTGGGCTGACTACTTCTTTTTCGGGGGTGTAAAGGTTTCGACTTGATTCAGGATTGCTACGTCTGCATGTCCAGGGTCCGCTGGCCTGGTAAAAAAGCGGAAACGAATAACTGCTAAAAACGTTATTCACGCTGACTTCTCACGGCCTCAGTACGCTTTGGCTGCGTAAGTTAGCACTAGGCTCGCCGCCACAAGCGCCGAGCCGGCTAATACGAGACGCGCCCGTAATCTCGTAAAGGCTTAACTTTTTCGGGCTCTGGAGTGACGCGCGCTGCGGCGGCATTCCGAAACAAACAGGAGCTGGTTGGAGAGGATTGTGTGTGTTGAATTCCCTCCGATGAGACTCTCAACACACTAAGCATGTAGTGGATGTAGTGTGACGCTTCAAGGACGGGGGTTCGATTCCCCCCACCTCCACACGCCCCCTGAAGGGGGCGATGTGGACCTCGACCTCGTCACCTTCAGGTGACGGGGCGGGTGGGCTCGCTCGGCTCGACAAGCTCACCGCAGCTCGTGGCAGGCCGCCTCATCGGCGAGTCGAAGGGAGCGAACGAAGTGAGTCGAAGGGCTCCCTGTAGTGCTTGTGGTGCTTGTGGTGCTTGTGGTGCTTGTGGTGAGCGAGCGTAGCGAGTCGAACCAAGCAGCAAACCAATCCGAACCAACTCAAACAGCTCTCTTGCTACGAAGCCCCCTCCCCCAGCAGCTCCTCAAGATCCAGCGTATGGCTGTACATCGCTATCTCGCCCTTGCTGTTCCTCGGCCAGCTCTCGCGCGGCTTGTCCCAGTACAGCTCAAGCCCGTTCCCGTCTGGGTCGCTTAGGTAGAGAGCCTCGCTCACACCGTGGTCAGCCGCGCCTTCAAGCACGATGCCTGCCTTGATGAGCCTTCGGAAAGCATCTACCAGAGCTGCTCGCGTTGGATACAGGATCGCCGCATGGTACAGCCCGGTGGTTCCCGCTGCAGGCGGCTTCCCTCCCCGACTCTCCCACGTGTTCAGTCCTATATGGTGGTGGTAATCCCCGGCCGCAATGAATGCCGCGTCTGCGCCCCAGCGCTCAACGACCTTAAAGCCGAGCACTCCGCAGTAGAATGCGAGGCTTCGCTCAATCTCTGAAACTTTTAGGTGGACGTGCCCGATGGAAACTCGCGGATCTATCTCGTGCTGCATGCATCTCTCTAAACGCGGAGGCTCCTGCCCGAGAGAACGCTACTTGCTCCTCGCCAACTCTCTGGCGATCTCTCGGTCACTCTCCCGCTTCTTAATATCCTGGCGCTTGTCAGGCGCAGACTTTCCTTTGCCGAGCGCGATCTGGAGCTTCGCTCGCCCGCCTTTGAGGTGGATGTTGAGCGGCACTATCGTTGTGCCGGCTGTCTCAAGCTCCCTAATCAGCTTCGCTATCTCACGCTTGTGCATCAGGAGCTTGCGCGGACGGCGCGGGTCGTACTCCTTGTCACCGCTGTGCGAGTACGGCTTAAAGTAGGCGTTCAGGAGGTAGAGCTCTCCCCGCTCGGGGCGCACGTAGGCCTCATTGATCGTCACTTCACTCGTCCGGATAGACTTGATCTCGGCTCCCGTCAGGACGAGGCCAGCCTCGAAGGTCTCAAGGATGTGGTAGTTAAACCGCGCCTTGCGGTTCTCTGTGACTATTTTTATTCCCTCTGACATCTCGCCCCCGGTCGGGAGCCTACCACGGCAGCCCAAACGCCTCTACCTCGGTTCCTGCCGGCTCTCTTTGACCCGGTCTCGCCTTCCGCGCTACGGTTGGGAGAGCATGGGACCACAGAAGAAGAAAACCCTCATTTCGGCCCTGGCTGCCCTCTACCCAGAGCCGCGCTCAGAGCTCAATTTCGCCAACCACTACCAGCTCCTCATCTCTGTGATGCTCTCAGCGCAGTGCACCGACAAGAAGGTAAACCAGGTCACCCCCGAGCTCTTTGGCTCTTACAGCTCCTTCGTCACCCTCTCCCAGGCAAAACTCAAGGACGTAGAGCGCATCATCCGGCCGATAAACTACTTTAAGACTAAATCGAAAAACCTGATTGCGACCGCCAAGGGGGTCATGGAGCGCTTCGGCGGCGAAGTGCCCGAAACGCAAGAAGAGCTTACCTCCCTGCCGGGTGTCGGAAATAAGACTGCGAACGTTATCTTAAGCGAGCGCGGGATTGTCCCGGCTTTTCCGGTCGACACGCACATCTTCCGCCTCTCCCACCGGCTCGGCCTCTCAGAGGGAAAAAACCCCGATGCCGTCGAGAAGGACCTGCGCAAAGCTTTCCCCTCTTCCGAGTGGAGGAATCTCCACCACCGCCTTATCTTTCACGGTCGCAGGGTGTGCAAGGCGAGGAGCCCGGAGTGCTCTGTGTGCTCGCTTCGCAAGATCTGCCCGTCAGCGGGCAAAAGCGCGTAAACCGTCCTATGACATTTCGCTTTGGGACTCGCTACTGAGTCAGCACGGGCTCAAGCATCTCCTCAACGAACTTGCGCTGATCGGCAAGGTAATGTGGATTGGCGCGATCCTTCTCCGTGTGCGGGGTGAGGCATTGGCCCTCGATTAAGATCACCTCCCCATCCGGCTTGAGCCACAGGTTGTTCGGCTCGCAGTCCCACAAGCGATAGCCACGGTCATTGATGGCCTGAGCCAACTCAATCGCCTTACGAAGCGCCTCTGTCGGCTCAATCTGCCCGCTTTTGATCGCATCTGCGAGCGGCGTGCCGTCGATAAACTGGCGCAGCACTCCGACTGTCTGTCCCTCTGCAACTATTTCACCGATGAGTCTTGGTGTGAGCCCTGTTGCTGCCTTCAGGCCTTCGTACTCCTGCTCGATCGCTCCCTGGCGAACGAATGCCTCGAAGTAATCGGGGTGATCTTCCGGAAGATGCTCACCGGCAAGCTTCGCCACGCACCCAAATCCGTCTACCCGGATGTGGCCAATAACTCCGAACGGTCGGACTCCTGCGTTCTTCATCGAGACAAGCTCGACCTCGTGACCCTGCCCGCGCATGGCCACGATTAACTCTTCGACAGAGCCAGGTGAGCTCTGCATCTCTATGCGGAGCCGTATCTGACTAACTCGCTGCTGCTCGAACGGATCTCCCTCGCAACCCTTCTCGTGGCTGATCATCTGACTTCCTCCAGTGCTGCACTGAACACCTGACGGTATTTAGCCGATTTTGGGCGAGATCCAAGAGGAAAGTTCTCCCCCCTGAGCCGGCCTCCGTCGCGCAGACCCAGTTCTGGAGGTACCACAAACTGACTTAAAACAGCTAAAAAAACTAATTAGCCCAAGGTTATTAAACTGTTAGAGCACACCTCTCCCCACAGCCCCCATATACCTGAGAGTCCCTCGTTTTAGGTTTTTTGGAGATTTCCCATGCGCATTCCCTTAAAGCAGCTGCTC
>CANLJX010000158.1 GCA_947491545.1 Deltaproteobacteria bacterium | reverse complement strand
CGTACACTTCGATCCAGGAGTAGTTGTCCCGGCTCCGCTGGGAGCAGAGAAACGACTGCAGAGAGAGCCGGCCTTCGGGTCGGCTTTTTTATTGCTCCCGTTCCTCTGGCTTTTCCCCGCTTGGAGCCTAGCCCATAGCGGCGGCGGTAGCAGCTCAGGCTGTGCCGAGTGCTTGCGCCGAGCGGCCCCTCTCAAGCCGAATAACTGCCTAAGTCCTTGTTTGTGTTCACCACTATTTCTGGCGCTCCAATAGCCAGTTACCCTTACCCTTTAGCGCCGCGCGCCTTATTCCGACGATTACTCCTCAGGGGGCGGCAATCCGACATTTTCAGGGAAAAACGCGCCCGACTCTAAAGTTTCTGCTCGTGACGTCGAGCACAAGAAAAATGATGGTCGCCGATCAACTGTCTGCAATACACTTTCCTTTATGAAAAGCCCCATACGCCTCCTCGTACTCTCGATCGCCGTTGCCTCGCTCCCAGTCTCCCTAGCTTCAGCCGCACCTAAGTGAGCCAAGAAGCTCCCGAGCAGCTCTCTCATCCAGGGCTCCGGCTACTGGTGCGGCAAGATTTCTAATAAGTGGATACCGGGAAAGCTGCTCTCCGGGAGCTACTTCTACTCGCACGCCGCCGAGAGAACGAACATCCTCGCACAGGCGGCGAAGGCCTCTGCCAGCAAGAAGAAGAGCCTGACGAAGCAAGCAGCGCAGCTAAAGACCTACATCACGCAGCGCACGCCCGTCTGCGTCAACATGGCTAAAAAACCCCTGCGCTTTAGCCTTAGTAGTGCGTCAGGAGTGGCGCTCAAGCCCTCAGCAGGTGGGTCTGGGGCCTCGGTCCAGGACACATCCTCTAATCTTCAGAAGGTCAACGCGGACGGCACGCTCTCAAACGTGCTCACCTCGGGCGACGCCACATTCGAGCGAATCCTAATGGCCCCCGGCAATCGGCTCTTCGTGGTGTTTAAGGCCAAAACAAATATCTCTGACACCGCCGAATCGACTAATGGTTGCTGGGTAGCCGAAATAAATCGCTCCACTGGGGTGCCAACGTGCATCGAGGACCAGTTCTCGCCGTCGTGGTTCCCTGGAGATGTCTCGTACCACAACCCTTCGATTCAGTTCGACCAGGATGGCAATCCGTACTACTTTGGGCAGTACAACACCGGCTCCGGACCGAGTGGCATCAGCCATCAGGTGCTCCGAAAAGTAGTCAACGGGACCAAGACAGATGTGGTCGATCTTCAGACCACCGCGAGCAATTTCGAGATTTTTAAAGACTTCCTAATCCTGCCTGACGGCACTGCGTTCTACACCGGGCATGTGAGCGGAACCCTTGGGTACGTCCGGCGAGTCACCCCGTCAGGCAGCTCAACGGAGCTCTGGGCCTTTGAGTCGAATTACATCACTCAGTTTGCCGATCAAAATATCTACATCGGCCGAAACGTATTCTTCACGGCTGTGCAGCGGTACATACTGTCCACTGACTCCGTCGACCCACAGAACTGGATTAGCTACGCACTGCCAGAAGAGGAGAGTCAGCCGCACCAGAACGCCTACCCGTACTGTGTTGATCCCAGCATCGACGCCTTCTGCGACCATAACGGGGCGTACATTCGCGGCTACGTGACCACCGACTCAGGCAAGTCTTTCGTCTCTGCTGGACAGCACACGACCAATGTCTCAACGAGCCTCGGAAGCTTCACCCAGTTCTACCCGACGTTGGAGCACCCGACGACGATCGTTAAGAAGCTCTGGCACATGCAGAAGTATGGCAACAAGATAATTCTCATGGGTGCCGACGCAAGCGACAAGAACATCATGACGCTGTACGACACTGACGATAACTCTGAGCTGGGGCTCATAACGGCGCAAGACGATATCGAGGTGTTCCATGCGCAGCATTCGTCTACGGGCAACACGATTATCTTCGACGGACACCGCAAGTCGGACAATAAGTACGTCACCGGCGCATTTGACCTCGACACGGCGACGCTCTCGGTGAACGTGCTGGGGAACACGGCGCTGTCAGACCTTGCAGCATTTCAGTGATACGGCGCCCGCTGAGTGGGGCTCGTCGGAGGCGGCCCGGGGGTGCCTGGAAAATCATCTTCGGGACCCTACTACAAGGTCTCTGAGACATTGCATCGAGTCCTACCCCTCCGCCAACGACCCTGACCCAAACGCCCTAACAGCCTCCGGAATCACTAGCGAAAGCTCGTGCAGACGCCGCCGCAGGTAGTCGATATCGAGGTCCTTCACATCCTTAAAGAGCTGCTTTATGTCATCGAGGTCCTGGAAGCGGTCGGGCTCGTTTGCGGCTGACAGGCACTTGGCCAAGATCAGATCCTCTGGAGTGATCACTGGCACATCGGCGAAGCCTAGGTTGAGCACGTTGCTCTGCGCTCTCTCGACAGCCTCTGGCACCCAGGGAACCTCGGGCAGGAGTATGTCTACGAGACCCGTTAACTCTTGTGGGGCTGGCTCCGAACTTATCATCCACACTACTGGGCGTTTTGGCTCGTTCTTGCCGAGCGGTGTTACCCCGACCACAGGCTTTAGCCCGAGCGCCTTGATAGCTTTCTCCGCAACCGCGCGCGACTTCACTTTTGGGGAGGCCACTACGGCGAAATCAACGTCTCGCGTAAAGCGTTCTTGCGATCGGTAGAGGCTAGCAGCATGGCCACCAACTAAGCAGAAGCGGCATGGGAGTTGAGTCAAGGCAGCAACTGTTTTCTTGAGCGCGGAAAGGGGGGTTAGTCTCATCGATTCTTGGTCTTGCGATAGAAAGCGTACATCTCGTCCATATCCTGAAGTCTGGCGGCTATTTTTTCCGGATGTTTGTTGAGGCGTTTCGCGCGATGCCGCACACGCTGCAGCTCGTACTCTCTAAAGAGCTTGTGCAGGCACTCCCGCTCCTGTTCGCCTACTCGCAGGCTAAAGAGCCTTCGGTTCCCCCGCCTCTGTTCGACCAGCACTGCCGCTTTCTTGAGTCGATCGAGGACATCCGATACCCCGGCCGGCGAGGCGTTGTAATCTCGCGCCAATTCACGCAGGTGACGGGGACGCCGGCTGGTCAAAAGTCCCCTCAGAATTTGCAGCTGGAGCCCCTCTGCTAGGTGAGAGATGAGGAAAGATTGCATTTATAATAATGTACGATTTTTCGAACATTTACTCAACGTCGATTGATTGGCTCACTAAGCAAGCCCTCAATCACCTGACTGGGCGAGCTCTTATCCTGATCCTACCTCTCCACTCCCGGCAGAAACCTCGGCCGGATAACTACCGACCCATCATCGCCGATCCCTACGAGCAGGTAGCCGCACGGCGTGTTCGTAACGCTTTCGCGCTCAGCGGAGAGGGGCTCCAGCGAGAAGCTAAACGAGGCAGACGGGACTGCCGTGACAGGGATGCCTTTGACCGTGGCTGAGGCCCAGATGTGCAGGTGTCCGCTGAAGCAGTGCGCGATCCGGTCTCGGTAGCGCTCGAAGATCGAGCTCAGGGCTTCTCGGTTAGTGGTAGAGAGCCCGGTGTTGATTCGCTCGTTGTCGAGTTCCACCAGCGGGAAGTGAGAGAAGATGAAGGCCCCTGTTGAGCGGGAGAGCGCTTCCTCAAGAGCCTCGATCGTTTTTGGCGCTATCTTTCCGGTAGCCTCGGGCCCCGTGCGCACATCGACTGAGATAAGGTCCACTCCGTGGAAGGAGAACGTAGAGACTCCGTCTTTGCGGGACTTCCACTGGTTGGGGAAAACCTCGTCCATCAGCTTCGGATCGTCGTGATTGCCAGGGATGGTGAGGATTGGAGCGGAGATCTCGGAAGCCAAAGCCTTGGCAAGCTCGTACGACGCCCGCGAGCCAACAGCTTTGGTGCGGTCCGGCTCAAGAGTTGTGTCGGCCAGGTCGCCGAGTGTAACCACAGCCTGCGGCAGCCGCTCCTGCGCGAGCGAGTCGAACGCCCGCTTGGCGCTTCCGTTCGTGTCGAGGCCGTAGAGCTTCGCCCCTGGTTCGATCACGTGCTGGTCGGTGATAACTGCTATGTAATTGTAATTTGGCTGCGTCATATAAAACTACTCCTCGAGCCTTCGGTGCATCTAGCCGACGCATGACATAACACGGTAGCGTTTCCGAAACCTCACGTTCTTAGCTTGCCCTCTGAAAGTGATTCAGAGCAGGCTTCAGCTGTGGCCGAGCTGCTTCAGTAAGCAGTCTGGTTGGGTTTGAATAGGGCTCCAATGGTATCACTCAACGAAACAGAGCGGGCGGTCGTCTCGTTGGCACAGCTCGATGCGGATGTGCCGGTGGCGCAGTTAGCGAAACAGCTACAGCTCAGGGAGCACACCATTCGGTACACGCTCGCTAAACTTGAGGAAGCCGGTGTGATCACACGGCTGCTGTACGTGAACCTCTACCGGGTTGGGTTCGTTGAGTACCAGCTCTTTATTCGGCTCGCGAGCAACACCCCAGCCGAGGAGAAGAGGCTGATAGACACGCTCTTGAGCTCTGAACGGGTCTCATGGCTCGTTCGGCTCGGTGGGACGTACTCAATAGGCGTGGCTTTCATGGCGCAGTCAACTGCCGACTGTGTCTCCTTCATCAACCAGATGATCGAGCGAAGCGGCGTACAGTTGGCCGAGCGCACCTTTTCGGTTCTCGCAAGCCGATCCTACTTTGGAGTAAAGCACCTCACCTCTCAGCCCTTCGAGTGTCGCATGGTTGACATGGGAACTGTTGGCGCCGAGGTCGTTCCGTGGGAAGAGCTTGACCACGAGATCCTGACGCTCCTCGCTGACAGCAAGATGAGCAGCTCCGCCGCAATCGCGCGCGCACTCGGAAAGCCAGAGTCAACCATTCAGTATCGGCTAAAGACGCTGAGAGAACGGGGAGTTCTGTGTCGTACTGTCTACTTGGTAAACCCTGACAGCTACGGAATGTCGGCGTTTCGGTTGCGCGCCGTTGTACGTGCGCCAACCAAGGGGCTGCGAGACAAGCTTCACGCTTGGGCCTTGAACCATCCCAACGTGCTGAGCTTCCTGCACTGCCTCGGCCCATGGGATTTCGAGCTCAGGGTCGAGGTGCAAGACCCAAAGAGCGCTATAACTGTGGCCCAGAGCCTGTCCGAAGCGGGCGGAGGATTTGTCACCAGCACAGAGATCGTTCCCGCGCTTGAGACGATGCGGCTCTTGCACTACCCCTTCAAGCAGTGGCCGGTGAATCGGGATTTCTTCTAGCGCGGCGAACAAGGTGTCCGTCCCCCTGTTTCGCCTCCTGCCAAGCCTCATCCTAATCCTCCTCTTCCTCCTGCACCTGCACCAGCTCCTAATCCTAATCCTAATCCTAATCGCGACATTTCCGGGTATTTGCGGGGATATCCTTTTTGAGGGAGACAGATGAGGACCAGGAATTTAGTGCAGGTGCAGGAGGATGATAGGGAAGAGGATAAGGAAAAGGGGGGAGTGCGTCCCCTCTTCCTCTCACCCAAGCGCCTGGCGCATCGCGTACTCCTGGTACAGCCCGCGTCGGCTCTTGAGGTCCTCGTGAGTGCCTTGCTCAAAAACGCGGCCTTCGTTGATGACTACGATGGAGACTGCGCCTCGAACGGTTGAAAGACGGTGCGAGATCACAAGCAGCGTCGCCTCGGGTATCGCGAGCCGGATTGCGTCAAGCACCTGCGCCTCGGTCTCGCTGTCGAGCCCAGAGGTTGCCTCGTCGAGAATGAGCAAGCTTGGCTTTCGCAGAATGGCGCGAGCAATCGCTAGGCGCTGCCGCTGCCCGCCACTGAGCTGTGTTCCCTGCTCGCCGAGCTGCGTGTCGATTCCGTTGGGGAGCGCTGCGACGAAATCCATAAACTTCCACGATTGCACGAGGCGC
>CANLJX010000157.1 GCA_947491545.1 Deltaproteobacteria bacterium | reverse complement strand
AGGTTTGCGCAGAATCCACACGCCGCCTCAACAAACACGCGATAGCCGAACAGGCTCGTGGCTGTGCAATAGTGCTGGTTTCTCGGCTGCTTGCTCGTTGGGATAACGCAGTAAATTGCCAGTGGAGTGTCCCGCGAATCTACCGCCCCTTATACCTCGCAGGCTGTGCCCTCATCTCGATACGTTGGCTCTGCATTCAAGCGCCTGCCCAGGCCTCATGAACGCCACTCGTTGATAATTTCGGCGGGAGCCTGATCGACTGCCGCACGCGTTAGGGGTGGGCCTGTTCAAGGATTCTCTGCTTCTGCGTTGCGTACTCGTCGGCCGAGAGCGCTCCCTTCTGATGTAGATAAGCGAGGCGCTCCAGGTCCTGAATGTAATCGCGTGAGTGATCAGCGGGGACTGCGGGCTCCTGTTGTGCTGATGGGCAATCGGCTGCCAGAGCCACTGACGCGGATGAGTCCTGAACTACTTGGCGTACCGACCGGTTAAAGCGGCACGCGGCACCCCACGAGACTGCGAGGTAGATGACAGCTAATGGGAAGAAAAGCAGAAAGCCACATAAAATAAGGCCCGTCCTAGTCCAGTAGCCCCTGCCCACGACGGTGGTCTGACCCGCGGGTTTCTGCTTAACCTCAAGGAGGAAGCGTAGTACCCGACCAGCGACAAGGACCCTCCCTTTTTGGTCCAGTGAGATGCTTTGTAGATCGGGATCTTTAAGCTGCTGTTCAAGATAAAGCTTAACTTGTTCCGGTGTTCTCTGGGCAGGAATGATCGTTTTAAAGTACTGAGGATTTAGCATGCGGTTTCTTCCCTCCGAGTTCCCTGTCGCAAAAGCTTTTCGGCAGCTAGGGCTGGTGCTTTTAGGCTTTGTGGCAAGATCTTTCAGCTTATCTCAGATTTTGGTCCCAGGTAGTTCTAACCCACTAAAAGTACGCCGAAACATGCCTAGCTGTCGGCACTGCTGTGAGCAGGGCGGTGCTGCCACGTTGATGGTGGCTGGACCAGGCGAAAAGTATCGCCATGCTAGGCGGAGGCTGATAGAGCGGATTCAAAAACGCTCTTTGCCCTCACACTACTCAGAGAAACACGCGATAGCCGGGTATGCTCGTGGCTGATACCATATAAGAGTCCTCTGCGCGGGGTGCGCGTGAGGGTTAACCTAGAGCATCGCCAGCAGAGTCCCATGCGTATTTCCCGCCTATCATGGCTTGTCGCCTACGCTCTCGTTTCGGTTTGTGCTCAAGCGCACGCCCAAGCGAATAGATCGCCAATCGTGGATAAGCCAACGATGCTAGAGTTATCAGGTAGCAACTCTTCGTACGTTCAGTCCCAGCTTAATACCAACCTCAAGATCCGTCCCTCGCGACGAAGCCGCTTCAATCCGCCGCTTACTGACTCCTCTCGCGGCGAAGGTCAGCTCTACCCGTATCCGATAATCCGGAATGGCAACAGCCTGCTGCGCATGAGAGACACGAGCCTTACCACTATCCCGACGCGAATTAATCTTTGGCAGCGGGTAGGCTTGAAGGGAGTTGGGGTAACGACTTCGGTTGACACGTCCCTTGATGCGCGAGGAGATATTCAGCGAATTCTTCTTGGAACTCGCGCAGGCGGGCTCTTCCTTAAGAGCAACGGCGTGGGAAGCGCGTGGACAGAGCTTTCGTATCCGCGAAGGAGTGCTGCTGCTGTGCAGATCGATGATAATGACAGTGAGCACTTCTTGGTAGCGCACCAGTACAATCTTGGCCGTGACCCGGGGAGCGTTTATCAGTCATGCAATTCCGGACAGAGTTGGCTTGACTCTGGGAGCCTCTCTCTAGTCGATTCTGGCGGCGTTCAGCGCAGCATTATCGTTCGGGACATGGAGCTAGTGGGAAACAGCGCAGTGGTGCTCGGCCAAGATGCCGACCTCCAGAAAGTCTTCATTCTGAGGGCAAACGTTGGCTGCCGTTCGGTGACACGAAACGGCAAAACCTTCCGGGAGCCGATCTTTAATACCGTTCGGAGAGTTCTCGAGGTGAATTCGAGCGTTGCTCCGGGATATCTTAAGCGGAATGGAAATCGCCTCTTTGTCAGCATTCGAGAAGGAGCGGGGGATAGCCTCTACCGCTCTACAAACTCAGGGGCAACGTGGCAGACGGTCGTTGCCGCAGCTTCGGGAGCTACTCACTTCATCTCAGCGTACGAGAATGTTGGAGCTCGCCTGGTGGTCGCGTACCTCCCTCAACAGTCAGGAGTTGGCAAGACGCTTCTTAAGCGCTCGGTGGACAATGGCGCGACATTTCAGGTCTTCGAGCCGAGTCGATTGGTAATGCGGTGGACAAATGGACGCGACCAGAATCGAAACCTCTCGCAGTTGCCCGTGGACATTCAAGACATCGTCCTGGACGCTGACCGACCAAATTTTGTGGGGCTCTTCATTTACATGATGGGGTACGCCGAATCCGGGAACAACGGAGTGGCATTGCTGCAGGAGATCGATCAGCTTGAGGACGTGGTGTACTTTCCAGCGGCGGATGCGGCCGCGGGCGCCGATGATGTGGCAATCGTTCCCCTGGATGTGATGCGACGCGTTCGCACAGAGAAGTCGGCAGGATGGAAATCCGTCCTGATGCCGACTGACCAAGGCATCTTCGTTTACAATCAGGCTGCTGATTCGCTGCGAAATATTACGGATGACCTGCGACTTGTAGAGTCTCGCGGCGTTGCCGTGACGCGGTGCCCGCGCATCTACTCGGGCTTGTGGCACGTCGGCTCGTACTGGGTGGGTCGAGATGGGGCGGTCAAGGGCTTCAATGGGAGCGAATCGGACGGGTTTGGAATAGACCGCACCGTTGCTGACTCGTGTCGGCAGCCTGCTTTTAATATTCAGCATGGTTACCTCTCTGATGGACGAATCCTCGATCGGCAGCTTAGCGCTAATATCCGCGCCTCGGCTTTTAATACCTTTGCGGACCCCTTTTCACGGTGGCCTAAGCTGGCGGACGGCAGGCTGTATTACCTTTATTCGAGGATTCGGAACGTGTACAACTTAAGCCGCCAGACGGGGGTTCTCAGCTCGTTTCAAGGCGGAACGGATTGGATCGCACACGGCGCTGAGGATGATAGCACCCCCGATCGGTGGTACGGGCTTAATTCCTCGTATCAGCTCTCGTGGTTTACTCAGGCAGCGGGGCTTAACAACATCGTCGACCTCGATGATGGCGCTGGGATTGACCCTGCGGTTGCCGAGGGCTTGGACTCGGAGATCCTGGTCAAGGGCAACACGTTTGTCATAACAGGCACCAAGGGGACGATTATCTCTACTGACGGAGGCGCGACGTTTGCCACGGTTTTTGCCGGGAAACGGGTGTATGCTGCCACCGTTGATCGGTGTGGCTGGATCTACGTTGGCGTGTCGCCGGGCGTTGGCGTCGAGAGTGGTGTGTTCATGTCTAAAGACGGCGGTGCTACCTTCAGGCGTGTTGGGGCTGGAGACAGCCAGTCGTACGTGAGAGACCTTGAGATGGATGAAGGGTCTCGATACCTCTATGCGGCGACGTATGGAGAGTCGTTGCTCAAGATAAAGGTGCCCGCAGTAGGCGCTTGCGGCTAGTTTGTGACCCGGCGCTTTAGTCGACGTGTTTTCGCGCAGCTGAGTCTCGGTGCTGTACCCAGTGCAATTGCCAGCTCGAGCAAGTAGTCCAATCAGCTGCGTATTGCTGATTCCGAAAAGGCTCAATACGCGTTATAAGGGGGGAGCTGCTCTCTAGTTTTGGCAGCCAAGGCATCGAAGCCTCTTCGAGGCACTATACAGCCCTTGTAGAACCATCTCTCGTGACAGGAAGACCCGTGCACCAACTGAGACCACTCGTGAAGCTCGCTCTCGCATCGATTGTTGCTTGCTCAGGCTGTGCAATTAAGCAGCCCCCGCACGTTGCTGACACGATATTCTACGGCGGCCCGGTAGTGACCGTTAACGAGAAGCAGCCTGAGGTCTCTGCGCTCGCTGTGCGAGACGGTAACATCCTCGCGGTCGGAGAGGCCGCCGATATCATGAAGGCACACACCGGTGAGTCCACCAAGATGGTTGATCTCAAGGGGCGAACCCTTATGCCGGGCTTTGTCGAGCCGCACGTGCACATCTCCCTCACAGCAATCACTGACCATCTTGCGCTCAACCTATCTAATTTTTCACTGCCGTATGACACGCTCGATTCGATCTTAGGGAAGCTTAAGGCGCACAAGAGCACGCTGCCTGAAGGGAGCTGGATTATCGCGTTCGGAGTCGACCCATCGCGCACTTCGCCACCGATGGCGGAGCTAACTGCTGACCTGCTCGATAAGGTTTCTACGACCAATCCGATCTTCGTTGTGAATCAGTCTGGACACATCGCCTATGTCAACCACAAGGCGCTCGAAATTGCTGGAGTGACGGACAGTACGCCAGACCCTGGAAATGGTGGCGTGTACGTGAAGGACTCGAAGGGGAGGCTGACTGGGAAGCTCGTCGAGCCGCCCGCTTACGCGGCATTCTCGGAGAAGATGACGCACCCCTCGGGCGATGCTTTCGTAGAGGCCTATTCGAAGACTGTTCAGGCAATAGCTTCCAAGGGAGTGACTACATCGGCTGAAATTGCGCTGGGTGCTGTGATGCCCCTCGAGAAGGAGCATGCGTTCGTGGAAGAGATCTCGCACCAGCCACACTTCCCGATCCGAGTTCGGGGGTACCTGTGGGGTGTGTCGCTGCCGGAAGGGTTCTCTGACCTTGAGCCGGGCGAGGGGGATGACTTGTTCAAAGTTATCGGAGTTAAGTACATCTCTGATGGATCAACTCAGGGGCTCACAGCGGCTCTTAACGAGCCGTACAACTACCCAGCGGGCACGAAGGACCGCGGCGCTCTAGATTGGGAGGATGCGAAGCTCTACAGCGTCGGCAAGCCGCTATTCGATAAGGGGTGGCAGCTCTCCGTGCACGCAAACGGAGATCGGGCTATCGACCAGACGCTTAACCTTTATTCTCGGTTGTTAGAGGGAGACACGGACCCAGCCGCGCGGCGGCTCCGTATTGAGCACTTTACGGTTACCTCAGAGGAGCAGGTAGAGCGGGTTGCACAGCTAGGCGTTGCCCCGAGCATGACGATAGGCCACGTAGGGTTCTGGGGCGAGGTGTTTCACAACCATGTCTTGGGCCACAGGCGTGCTGAGCGAATAGATCCAACCGGCTCTTTATCGAAGCGCGGGGTTCGGTTCTCCCTGCATAGCGACTCGCCGGTTTCGCCGATCGGACCGCTACGCTACATCTCGACAGCTTCTTCGCGACTCTGGCAGAAGCCGCCGCGCAGTGTTCTTGGGGCTGACCAGCGATTGAGCGTTGATAAGGCGATCAAAGCCGTGACGCTCGATGCGGCCTATGCCATGTTTATCGAGGACCGCGCGGGCAGCCTGGAGCCCGGCAAGTGGGCCGACCTCGTTGTCCTCGAGCAGAATCCACGCACGACGCCGGCTGATAAGATCGGTGATATCAAAGTTGCCGAGACGTGGCTGGCTGGAAAGCCGGTGTTTATGGCTGCGGTAGGCAAGTAGCGGAGCTGGCTTACCGCGGAGCCGTGGCTCGAGCCTAGCCCTCATGGCAGGTCCTGTATTGACTCGCTGGCCAGCACCTCTTCGTTGTTTGGGCTGTGTTCAGCACGTACTGACCGATCAGGAAATTCGTCGATCTGCCTCGGACGATCTTCTTGAGCAAAAATGCGACCCCCGTAATGTGCTCGCGATGACCGTCACACGTGCGAAGGCGGGGTCGAGCCAGAAACCGGACTGCTCGTCGGAGGGTTAGGAGCTGCTGCAGGTGCAGGCAACGGAGAAGATGCCCGGGGTGAAGTGCTGGTAGAGCTGCGCCGTGGTAGCGCGCAACTACGCGGTAAGCTGTTGCCCGGAGTCAGCGCTAGCCTGCGGTGC
>CANLJX010000156.1 GCA_947491545.1 Deltaproteobacteria bacterium | reverse complement strand
AACTTCCTGTCACCGTGTGAGCCAGAAATGCCGTAGAAATTGAGCTGTCTGGTTGAGCCTGGGTTGCCGCTCACGCGCGCAAGCTGCTTCCGCTTGCAGAGACGGTTGATGAACGAAGACTTGCCCACATTTGAGCGGCCGATGACACCCACCTCAGGAAGGGTTTGGCGGCGGATCGCATTCAGCCGTGGAGCCCCAAAAAGGAACTCCGCGATGTGCACCTCAGTGCCCTTGCTTTCTGTCTTCATGGCTCCTGCCGACTTTTTTGCGGAGAGAGCGCTCAATGTGAGTCAGCCTGGCCCCAAGCCAGAGCGTATACACCGCGAGCACGACCCACACCGAGTTGTACGCCCAGAAGAGCGATGGATAGCTGTCTGCTGTCATTTATTTAGTCCTCCTCTAAGCCTTGAGCTGCCCTCGCATGCTCATGCGCCGTCTCTATCCTGTAGCGAAGCCACGACAGGTACCCAGTCAAGCACAGAAGCGCCACTGTCGAGAGGCCGAACGCCCACCAGTACGAGGGATCTTTGAGGCCGCCGCGCTCGATGACCTCCGGGTGCAGGCGCGCGCTCGCAGGAAGGAACTTGATCGAGACGTAGACGAGCGGCACCGATGCGGCTCCGAGAATGCCGAGAACGGAGGCATGCGAAGCCACTCGGGTTGGCTCACCGAAATTTCTGAGCACTGTAAAGGAGAGAAAGATGAGCCAAAGCACCAAGAAGGTAACCAGCCGCGGCTCCTCCCAGCGAAACCAGGTGTTCCATGCACTGTGACCCCAGATCATTCCGGTGGCCAGCACGATGGTGCACATCACGAAACCCACTTCTCCGCATGCAGCAGAGATGCGGTCTGCTTTTTTGCTGCCAGTAGCCAGGAAAGCGAGGCTCGCCACGAACACAACACCGAAAGCGCCGTAGCATGCGAGGGCGGAGCCCACGTGAAAATAGAAAACTCTCTGGACCGCTCCCATCACCGCTTCATTCGGAACCACCATGAACACCAGGTAGTGCGAGACGGTCAGCAGCAAGAGCGTGAAAACACCGAAAACTGGGAAGAGCACCGACGGCTTTAGCATCGACGCAGGTTATATCAGCGTACGCTCGTTGCGTCCAATCGAGGCGCGGCCTCGATGACCGACAAACCGGAGCGATTTCAGAAGGTTGGCGAGCGGAGGCCCGTGGCGCCACAGACATCTGCCAGGTTTCGGCTACCGGCGTACGGGCTAGCTGCTCATCCTGTCGGCCGCAAGCGCAGCTCGGTAGATGTCGGCTGACTCGCGATCGAAGCATGCGACGACCACCCGTTCGGGAGTCTCTGAGTGAAGAAGAAAATTTCGTATCTCCCGAAGGGCGATCTGCGCCGCCAGGCCCTTCGGAAAACGGTACGCGCCTGTTGATATGCAGGGGAACGCTACCGTCCGACACAGCAAGGCTTGCGCGATTGCAAGGCTTTCACGGTAGCAGCTCGCCAGCTTGGCTGGCTCGCCGCGAGTGCCGCCTGACCAGACTGGGCCGACGGCGTGGATTACATGCCTCGCCTTTAAGTTATGCCCCGCTGTGGCTTTCGCACTTCCGGTTTGGCAGCCTCCGAGCAACCGGCACTCATTCAGCAGCCCCGGGCCTGCGGCTCGGTGAATCGATCCGTCGACTCCGCCACCGCCAAGCAGCGTTGAGTTAGCTGCGTTGACGATAGCGTCAACATCAAGCGTCGTGATGTCACATTCTGCTACCTGGATTCTCGAAGCCACTCCGCTCCCCCCGTAGCCGAGGGTACGCCAGAGGCCCGAGCATCAGCAAGGCAGCGTCGACGGCTGGCTCGGCAAGCTACTTCTCATCGATAGTGATCAGCAGCTCCGCGGAGTATGCCCCGGACTTGTTATACTCTGGCTCAGAGCTCTTGAGCTTCACGTTATCGCTGGAGAGCGATACCTTTCGCGAACGAGTCTTCTCTCCTAGGTGGGTGTACCCGCGCACTCTCAGCAGCCGAAGGTGGTATTTCGTTGCGCCAGAAGTAGAGGCATCGGGGAGTGTTGGCATGCCAACACGGAGGCTCTTCGCCTTTGCCCCTTTTGTGGTGCTCGCTTTGACCGAGTTTGGCAACTCGGTGGTATCGATGTCGACGGTCATCACCGCCTTAAATCCAGCGGCCGGGGCTCCCAGAGCCTTCGGGGAGTCGCTGGTGGATGTATCAACTCGAAAAACTACAAGCCTGGCAAGCAGGCGGTCCTCCGAACGGTTAGTGTCTGGAGGCAGGCATCCTCGGACTTGTTTCCCGACACAACGGGTGCCGTTGGTGCCAGATTCCGCGAGAGCAGGAGACTGGGATAAGGCGGCGAAAACGACTGCGGCAAAAAGGAGCCCGAAACGACAAAACTTCATGACAACTTCTTCTAACTGCATACCAAAAAACGCAGCGGCCAAAAGTCACTGCGCCTAGCTTCCACATGCGATATGGAGAGAACTCGCCGCCGAGTAGCCTCGTAGCTGTCTGGGTCGCGGTAGCGAACTAAAGGGGCCCTAAGGAACCTGAGACTACAGCAGCCGATCCGGCCCAACGCACCCGAAACGCTTTCGCTAGTCGTCTCGGCTGCTTAGATAGCTTCCTTGGATTCCGGGGCCTACTCCCCCAACAGGAGCGCTTCGGAGCACGCGCTGTCGTCTAAGTTGAGCTGCTAGATGTTGAGCGCATGCTCAAGGGAGTGGCGCTCACAGACCTCACGCTTCCCTTCACTCACGAGCCAACTAAGATAAACATCGACCTCAAGTTCACTCGCGCGGGCAGCCGACTGGCTTAACGCCAGCGACTCCTCAACCTCTCTGCGCCAATCAGCGCCCTCTTTCTTTTGAGCCTGCTGGAGCAGCTTCATGAGGGAAAATGTGGCTCCGCGTACTTCATCACAGTAGCGCTCAAAAAAGGGCGGAAGCGGTTTGTGCTCGAAAAGCCAGTAGATCGCCGCACTCGCATCCTGCCACGAGTCGCGGGCTGTGCGGCTTGCCTCAAAGAGGCTCATTGCGCTTGCTGGCGAAAGCGGCGCATCAGTACCGGAGAGCACAGCTGCCAGGACAGGACAGACTTCTTCCTGAATCTTCGTTTTGTGCGACTGCACTATCGCTTGAAAACGGGAGGTGTTGCGCAGAAAGCAACCCAGCTCCACATCGGCAAGGGAGGCTAAGTCCGCGGCTGGCGGCTGTGGTTGTCTTAGGTTCTCATACGGAGAGATGTCTTCAAGACAGGCATCATTGCCCTGCTGTTGGCCACGCTCACCTTTTGTCGGCACTGCTTCCATGCTCTCATTGCTACATCTGCGCGCCGAGCTAGTCGAGATTCTTCGACCTTTCTGATTTCTCGTCTCTGCCCTGAATAGCGCTGTGAGAAGCTTTGGGGTCTGCCTGCATCCCTTAGACAAGTTGCTGCCATCTACAAAGTACCGTCTCCATGCCCACAAAGGCGCAACTCTGGGTTGCCTCGGGGCGTGTGAAAGGGCGTACTATGGCCACAAGTATAGCCCGCACCCGTTCAAACTGGCTTGCATTTGGTTGCTGAGCGTCTCGCATCGTATGCCCGCTGAAAAGCCTCAACAGCTCTGGCTCGTAAATCCCCGTTCAGGCGGCTGCGCCGGCGAGCGCCTGCTTGAGCAGCTTCGGCTCTGTCCCGGAGTGAGAGCGGAGCCTCTTGATTTTGGTCGCCTGCCTGAACAGATCGAAACTGCTCGCGCTTCATCTCGACTGGTGATAGCTGGCGGCGACGGGACGTTTTCAGCGGTGCTCTCGTCTCCTCTTCTCGGAAACACACCAGTGGTTTGCATGCCGCTTGGCACTGCAAACGATCTAGCCCGCGAGCTCGGCCTCCGGGATCTCGTTCGGAGGGCCAGAATCGAAGAGCTCCCGGGCATCTTTTCTTCGCTGCCCCTTAAGCCGATTGCAATTTGGCAAGCACGAAGCGGAAGTCGCATCATGCCTTTTTGTAATTACCTCGCCCTTGGCTTCGAAGGGGCGGTTGTTCGGGATTTTTCAAGTTGGCGGGCGAATGCCCGCTGGACTAGTCGCGCCGCCAATCGGCTGAGGTACTCGCTCTATGGCACCCGCCGAATGTTCTTCCGCCTGACCGGACTGGAGTTGTCTGTTGACGGCGCCCCTGCAAGAGCATGCCCATCGGGTGTTGGGCTGCTCGTTTCGAACATACGAAGCCACTTAGGGCTGGGGCTCTCAAACCAGGGCGGGTCGCCGTTTGATGACACCGTGGAGTGTATAGTGCCCTCCACGATTTTGACCTACGTGAGAATGGTAGCCGCCTCGCTGCGGCTTGCGTCCGCTCCCGCCCCTTTTGTGGCAGGTAGGGCGCTCCGCATCGGAGGGGTCCTCCCAGGCACCCCCCTGCAAATTGATGGCGAGGCGCAAGCGCCGCTTCAGGACCGTGAGCTAGAGGTATCGCTGCTGCGCTTCGCTCATGTGGCAATCCTAGCTTAATCCGGCCCTAGCCGAGACTCAGACAGGCGCTTCCCTGCGGTTACTCTCGCACAGCGGCTTCGAACAGATTTATGCCCAGCACGAGGTACAAGGCATTTGCACACACAAGAATAAGCGGCCACGGGGATGCCGGATCTAGACCGCCACCAACGACAACCTGCGAGGTCATCTCCACCCCGCAAAAAAACACTGGAAAGAGCAGCGGCAAGGACAGGAGCGGCAAAAGCACGCCTCGCAATCGAGATGTGCCCGCCACAGCCGACAGCAGCACCGTGACCGACGCAAGCGCCGTGGAGGAGCCAAGGCCTGCGCCGATCATGGCAACAAAAGTCGGCGGGGCATCCTGGTCTAGCGCTACACCTAGCACTAGAGCGAGCACCAGAAAGTGCGCGAAGAAGAGCGCCGACATCACTATAAGTTTCGACAGGAACATCTGTGCTCCAGAGGCACCCGCAAGGAGAAGGCCCTCAAGCCCCCGCCCCTCAAGCTCCTGCTCATGGGCGCGAACTGCGGAGGCACTTGCAGAGAGGAGAAAGAGGATCCAGAGAAGCATCGGATAGATCCTCGTCGTAGTGGCTTTGTCGAGAAATGCCGAGCTCGTTCCGACGCCCACGAGCGCGCAGGCCAAGATTGCGTTGCAGAATAGCATCGTAACGGCCTCTTTGCCGCGAGCCTCGAGCCGAAGCTCCTTGATGATGAGGGCGCCAAGCGCCGTGAGCCACAGCCTCATCGGTTTGTCTCCCGGTACATGGATATAGCGCGCGCGATTCCATCTGCGGAGGTTGCTGGCCCCGAGTCATATGCCATCTCCCCGGCGCGCATCACGACAACACGTGTTGCAAGATCCGACAGGCGATGCAGATCGTGTGTCGCAAGCACGGTCGCTGCATCCCCCCCGGCAGCCACAGCGACTTTCAGCGCCTCGACTCCCCTGTCGTCGAGGTTGCCCGACGGCTCATCCAACAACCGAATATGTGGTGCCCCGATAAATGCTCGTGCCAAGCCTGCTCGCGCCTGGTTGCCACGCGAGAGATCCGATACGGCCCGATCAGCAAACGCTTCAAGCCCCCAGCACTCAATTGCGGCGCGCGCTGCCTCCGGACCTGCACCGCTTACTGAGGCGAAGAGGGCAAGGTTCTCTTCTACAGTCAGTCGGCTGTACAGGAAGAGGTGGTGAGAAAGGAAACCAAGCGAAGCTCCTGGAGCCCTACGGACGCTCCCGCTATCAGCACGGCTTAGCCCAGCCATCACTCGAAGCAAAGTTGACTTCCCAGCGCCATTTGCGCCGAGCAGCAGCACCACCTCGCCCCTGGCGCACGCGAGAGACGCGCTGCGCAACACCCGCTTCGGGCCGAACGATTTGCAGATCCTGTTGGCCTCGACAAGAGGCTCAGCGGCCGCCATTGCGCTTAATCTCTTCCAGGAGCTTCCCAGCCTCTAGCGCAAGTGCGCGCCGAGCTGGCTCGAGCTCTTCCGAGCCAATCTTCCCCATGGC
>CANLJX010000155.1 GCA_947491545.1 Deltaproteobacteria bacterium | reverse complement strand
CATCCCGAATGAGACGATCTGCACTGGGCTCTGCGACACCTGGGCAACGGCGAGAACCTCACCATTATGGCCGGTGCTTGCCGGCAGCAGGCTTGTCTTTAGGGGTTGCCACGGGGCTACTTCCACCGGGGTGTTTTCGTTGGTGGCGCCGATAGATCCCACGGCATCGACTGCCTGCTGCACTACCTGGCAGCCGGCAAGAAGTGCTAACGCACCGCAACTAATAAGCTTTTTGCTAAGTCGACGCATACGGCAGGGGACCCCGGAAAAAGGCAGGTTGAAGTTTCCGCCCTAGGGGAGACTATGGTATAGACTAAGAGCTACCAGTGAGAAAGACCGGCTTAAAGTCTTTCATTGTGCGTAGTCGGTAAGGGGCGAAGGGTAAAGCTAACTCGCTCGGCAGCAACCTGCTCAGCAGCTACCAGCCCGCTAAAAGGCGCCGGTTCGGAATAATCTCGTACGATACTCTCGTTCGATAGTCTCGCTCGGTGCCAAACCCTTAAGAGAGGGATCTCTTTAATTATCGCCGGGGGACTTCGTCACGTTCTGCAGCCATTCGGGCTCCAGGGTCAGTGATACAGATGCAAAGAGGCAGTCTTCTGCGCGGAAAGCGCGAGAGGGGTGCCCTGGGCAAGAAGCCCTCACAACAACCTGTTCGATTATAAGGAGTCGTAAATACAGGATATGCAACACACTTACTTTGAAGTCGGAACCTCGCTGCTCGCAAAGCCTCAGGCGCTGTGCGATCTAGTCGAAATGGAAGCGGGACACTCTGTTCTCGTGTTCTGCAACTCGCCGTCCGATGCTGATTTCGCTGACGTCATCTTGAAGAAGCGCGGCATCTCGTCGGTCAAGCTGATCGGGTACGTTCCTCAGATCAAGCTCAGCAAGGCCATTCAGCAGGTACAGAAGAAAGAGGTAACAGCTCTCGTTCTGACAGACGTCGCTGCTCGCGGCGTTCCGCTGGAGGAGTTCGACATCGTTATCAACTACTCAGTCCCGGCTGACCCTGAGGTGTACTTCACCCGATTCGTGGGTGAGGGCGAGACCAAGACCAAGAAGGTCTTGAGCCTCGTAGCCGCACTGGACATCTCCAACTTCCACTTCATCAACAAGCTCGGAAAAGCTGAGCTGGTTAAGGCCGAGCTGCCGTCTCCAGAGCAGGTTTTCCTGGGCAAGTTCACGCAGCTCCGCGACCAGGCGGTCGAGAGGGGGCTGCTGGGCGATGCCGGCCTAGCACAGCTCGTTGAGAAGATTCTCGGTGACGAGAAGGGGCGCGATATCGTCGCGCACCTCCTCCACAACACCCTCTCGGTGCTTCCGTCCCTCAAGTCTGCCCCGGCAGCGCGCGAGGAGCGTGATGAGTACGAGGATGAGGGCGAGGACTACGAGGCGGGCGACGACGATCGCCAGGACTTCGGCCGACGCGACCGCCGCGGTGGCGGGCATGAGCGTCGTGGCAACCGCCGCGACCGCGGCGATGGCCGTGGCAACCGCGACGACCGTGGTGGCCGTGGTGGAGGCGATATCGAAGGGCAGTTTGACGAGAACGACGAGCTGATCGACGACGACAGCCAGGCTCGATTCATTGGCGGTGGCGAAGGTGGCGAGCGGCAGTCGCGTGGAGGCCGTGGCCGCGACCGCGACCGCGACCGCGATCGCCGTCGTGGCCGTGATCGCCGCGACGACCGTGGCGGAGACGAGGGTGGCGAGCGCCAGCCGCGTCAGCCGAGGCAGCCGCGTCCGCAGGTTGTCGTCGACAAAGAGGCTCGCCTCTACGTCGGCGCCGGCTCAAACCAGGGCATCTCGAAGGAAGGGCTCCTGCAGAAGGTCGTTGACGACTGCGGCGTGAGCGCCACTGACGTTCACCGCGTTGCTGTTCGCGGCGCGTATGCGTTCGTCGATGTCCCAGAGGCGATCGCTGACCAGGTCGTTGAACGCTTGAGCAGCGCAGAGAGCAAGCCGCTCTTCTGCAAGCGGGCCGTCACGCTCTCGATCCCGAGAGAAGGCGCAGCTCCGACAGAGAGCGAGCACCACGACTCAGATCAGGGCGGAGACTTCAACGGAGCTTCGTCGCACGACAGCGGCGAGTCTCACGAAGAGGGACCAACCCTCCTCGCGGTTGACGAGCAGTAGTCGCTAATAGCGACTCTGTCGCAAGCGGGCGCCCGGGCGAAGCTTTGCCTCGGCGCCCGTTTTTTATTTCATCGGATCCTTCCGCCGATACAGCACCACACCCCCAAAAGCACCTTTCTCCCACTCCGCAACGAGCGAGTACTGGGAGGCGAATGCCGGATCCTGCTCAAGCTTTGAGAGGCTAAGCTGATCGCGTGCGCCGATGATCCACTTCGGGTTGAAGCGAGCGAGAAGAGTGGGAAGCCAAGGGCAGCCGTCAGCTATCTCGAAGCTTCTTCCAAGCTCCTTCTGCGCCGCTGCGATAATCGTAGAGACCTCGGGCGACACGATGCCGGCGGAGTCGAGCACGCGGGCTTGCGGGAGGCCGTACCCGAGGATCCCGATCTCGCTCATCAGCACGAGATCGTTATGCTGAATCTCAGCGCCGACCTGTCCGATAGCTTGTCGGTACGCGCTCTCGCGGACCTCTGCCGGGTCGAGTCCAGGAGCTCGCTGCGCGCCATCGAGCCCGATTGCGGCGAGTGTAATCGTTGCAAGAGCTGGTGCCAGGAACCTCTGCCGAGTCGTTGGGAGAGCATCCTTAAAGCCGCGTCGCAGCCCTTCGATTCCCACCGTCAGGAGCAGCAGCCATAGCGGCCCAAAGTACCAGAAGAAAACAGGCTTGATTCCTGAGGCGATGATACCGAGCGAGTACAAGACACCCCATGCGACAAAGATCCGCAGATCGCGCTCTCGTGCCGCGAAGAGAAGACCCGCCGCGCCGGCACAGAGCAGCACAGCGTCGAGGGGCGATTGCGAGAGCGCTTCGAGGAAGAAGAGGGCATTCTTCCATACCGGGACGGCGTACAGCAGCCGCTTCGCTTCAACAGAGTGCGGCAGGACTGAGCCGTATGTCAGGTACGAGAAAACGAGAAATGGCGCGAGCATCACGCTATAACCTGCGAGGGCCTTGAGGCGCGCGCGGAGCGGGGCTGAAGGAGCGGAGAGGAATCCCGTAATTATTACCAAGATCCCATCAGGGCGAAGGAGCGTTGCAGCCACGGCGAGCAGCGCCCCAAGACCCAGACGCCCGCGGGAGAATTGAAGGAGTCCTGCTCCGACAACGAATGAGTACGCGGCGGTCTCCATTCCTGAGAAGGTGACGACTGAGAGTGGGTAGTAGAGCGCGACCACCGCAGCCCACCCAAAGGCTCTCAAGCCACTAACGCGCGCTACGCAGATGAGAAAGAGCGCGATCGTAGCTGAAGCGATAAGCCCCCCTCCGAGCACGGCTGCTTGCTCAATGTCTAGCCCGACAAGGGAGCAGAGGGAGAGGAGAGCTGCCCACAGCGCCGAGGTTGTCCCTAGCACCCATTCCCCCGGATTGAACACCAGACCCTCGCCCCAGGCGAGGTTCCTCGCGTATCGGAAGGTGATGTAGGCATCGTCAACCGGTAAGCGCCGCCAGAGCCACGAGGCCCCGACCACAACTAGGGCAAACGCTGCTGTGGCGAGTGATGAGGGGCGTAATGACGAGCCGACGACCATAGGCGCCGAGTATATCGGTACGCTGCAGGTAGGTGGGAGCCCCTAAGTGACCGCTGCTGGCTGCGTGTGGTCATAGGTGCAAGCTTCAGCTTGCTTTAACTTCGTTAAACAAATGCTTCACCGAAAAGCTTGGAGGCTTCATGAGCGAGGGAAACAGAGAGGGACCAACGGACGGAACCGAGTATGCGGCATTCCTCAAGGCACACTACCTTCGGCTAAGCGCTGAACGCTCGAAGGGGCAGCGGCCAGTTGGGTTCGAGGAGGTCAAGTTGAGGCTGTTCTTGACCTTGCTGCAGTCGCCTGACCACCATGCGGCGCAGTCTACTTAGAGATGGAAGCCTGTAGCGCGGGGGCGCCAGGTTTTGGGGGGCGCCTGTTAGCCAACCGGACTAGGTGAACGTTCGCTTGCTCAGGTCGATGTCTAGTCGATCCACCGTTTTGCGGACGCTCGAAAATCGCTCGTCAGCCACTTCGAGCATCGCGTCGATCTGCTCTTTGGATAGGTTTGAGTCAGCCTCGATAATTTTCAATCGATCGTCTTTCTTCTTCCTTGTTACGATGAGCGATCCACAGGCTGAGCCTGCTGAGCGAACAAAGTCTGAGCCGACCCCCGGGAAGAGAGTAAGCTCCAGTACAATCTTCGGATTTCGGATCCCCCGACCCCGCCACGCGGGACCGTACTCTCCCCAGCCGTCCTGGTCGGCAACCTGATTAGCTAGCACTCCACCCATCGCTACGATTCTTCCCTTGTCGTCCGGGAGATCATGCGAGAACCATGGCAGCAATCCATTCTCAATTTCTGTATGGCCCGCCAACAACCGATCGCCTCTCAAGATAGGCTGAGGGTTGTTGCGAACTCGGCGCACTGCCATGACACCGGCTGGACTCTGAAAAGAGAAGTGCTCGCCACCCTGATTCCGATGAACTGCGTACATCCCGCCGTATGGGCTCACATCGACCAGAACAGGCTTGAACCCTGAAGCATCCGGGAAATACACAACGGTGACCGTATGCTGGGCACTGCCAATCATGCCGACCCATAAATCGGCTGGAATTCCTCGAGCGGAGAAGAAGCTGCGAGCTGTGAGAGCCGATTCATGACATTGGTGGCAGTCGGGGTTGGGGAGGTCGAAGCTCTCGCTCCACGGAATTTTGACAAGCGCCACCCCGCCAATTTCCTTCTTCTTTGCTCGGCGTAGTTCCCTTGCTACGCCTTCATACCCGTAACGCTCAAGGCGAAAAAGACCGCTCTCCTGGGTGACCTGATAAAACTCTTCCAAGAGCGCCTGGTGTCGAAGGTCAAGCGACTGGGGGTCAGAGAGTGCATGGAAATGCCGAGCGCTGTTCGCCGACTCCTTTTTCAACGTGGTCTTCTCTCTTTCAGATAGGTCGCCATCCCGCAAGAGATGGCCAACCAGATGGGCCGTAGACTCCTCATTCCCGGCGATTCGCTTTACCGCCGCAGCAAGAATCGCGGCGGATGAGGCTATCGGCTCCTCCAACGCCTCGAATCGCAGTCGGGCAGCGTCGAGAGTGGGAAGCTGCCTGAGCTCTCGCAGTACGTTGTCACGAGATCGTAGCTGAGCGAGCACCTGATTGATGCCAGAGATCGAATTGTTTTTCTCCAAATCGTACTCAGGGTCTTGGGCATATTTTGAACGATTATTGTCGAGCGGCAGCCGGTGCTGGTAGGCGTCTGCCAAGCAGATCGCAGCCCGTCGAGGCTCGTTTAATGCGATAGCGTCAAGCTGCTGGGCAACAGCAACAATGTCGTTGCCCTTGAGCCATTTCGCCAGCGAGCCAGCGAAGCTGAAGTGCGAGAGCGCGCCGAGCGAGAGGTCTCGGTCGGACCCACCCGGCGTGACTAGCTCCGCTGGTTCGTGTCGTCCCTGTGAGTGCTTTCCCATGGCATCGATAAAAACGTTAGCTCGATTCTGGAAGCGGAAGCTACAAGTCTCTTTGGGCTCGGGGACGGGGTGCGTCGTGCCGAAGCCAAAGAGACGCCACCGTGGCGCTCTTTTGCTGTGGCGTTATCACAAACCGTCTATAAGGTGCGCCTTGGCGAGCACTCTAGTTAGGCCTCACAGGCTAGTCTAGTTTTAAGTTCCACTCCCGCCCGATCGGTACTTCTGCGCTCTCTTGGTGACAGCAGAGGGCAGGTAATGGCGCAAGTCTATCCAAAAATGGCTGTCTGAGGCTGGTTGGCTTGGCAGGATAAGCTTGCAGAGAGTGGGGAGAGAGCTTTACCAGAGTGCAGAGAACTCCCCACAAATCAGCGACTGTATAGCCGCTGCTTGAGGTACTGAGCCTTGTCTTGGGCGGCCTCCCACTCTGATGCGAGCACTCGCACAGTCTCCACGCCGAAAAACCGCATAACTTTGTCCCGAACAA
>CANLJX010000154.1 GCA_947491545.1 Deltaproteobacteria bacterium | reverse complement strand
GATTTATCCCGCTCGGCGCTTCTGCCAAGGGGCTCCGCCCCTCTCGCCCCTGATCGGGGCTCCTCCCAGATTATCCCGCTCGGCGCGATTTATCCCGCTCGGCGCTTCTGCCAAGGGGCTCCGCCCCTCTCGCCCCTGATCGGGGGCTTCTCCCCGCGCCTTCAGGCCACTCGGGTCTGCTCTTCGTGCTCGGCGCTCCGGTCGTGGCGGTGGGGCGCTTGCTGCGGGGGGTGGCGCTGGAAGCGGCTAGACTTCTTGGTGAGGCTTGGGGGAACATCGGGTGCGATAAGCTCGTCAAACGTAACTGGATCAACACAAATATGCAGCAAGCCCAACAACACCTCCCTAACGATTACACGATTCGGCTGATGCGCGATTCGGACCAAACGGAGGTCTCGGCGATCTGTGCAACAGTCTATCCAACCGAGCGCCCGTACACCGAAGAGGAGCTTCGTGCGCACCACGCGCTGTTCCCCGAGGGGCAGTTCGTAGTTGAGCACACTCCATCAGGTGCGGTAGCGGGCGCGCACTTCACACTCATGGTGAACATGCTCCACTTCCACGTCGATGACTCGTGGGACACTCTCACTGCAGGGGGATCCTTCGCCGATCACGACCCAACGGGGCATACACTCTACGGCGCAGATCTCTTCGTTCATCCCGGCCACCAGCACCATGGCCTCGGTCGCGCATTGACCGAAGCAACGCGGGGGCTGGTTCGTGAGAAGGGCTTGTGGCGCATGGTTGGCGGCAGCCGCATGCCTGGCTACGGCGGCCTAGCAGGGTCTGTGAACCCAGACGACTACATCCTGCGCGTAAAGCGCGCCGAGATCACTGACCCCGTGCTCACTGCTCACTTGCACGACGGGTGGGACGCGATCACCGCGATACGCGGCTACCTACCCCACGACGACGAAAGCGCCGGCTGGGCAGCAGTCATCCAGTGGCTGAATCCAGGCTCACCGCCCCCGCCGGATTTCGATCTGTCTCGAGTGCCGAGGAAGGCTTGAGAAGATGCAAGGGCTATCACGCTCCCTTGTTTCTCCCCAACCAGGCCGAAAAGATCTCTTCGCTGAAAACTGGGAAAGTCTCGGCTTGCACCGCCTCTCCATCCTCTAGTCCGGATAGGCAGTAGCCCGACTCGGTGTGCTCTACGTAGAAGCACCGCCGCGACGCCGCAACACAGTCCATAAACCAGGCGTTCTTGAGCGCGGTACGCGTCGAGGGATTTACCAGCAGGTACCCTCGCCCCCGAGCTACAGCTAGGCGCTCCAGCTCGTCGAGCCGCAACCGATGGCGGATCTGCCGGCTGCCGCAGCGGCTCTTCGAGGGCTTGCCTCGCACCAGCCTAGCCACGTCATCCTTTGTGACCAAAAGCTCGCTTTTCTTCATTCCTCCATTCCCCCAAAGAGGACCAGCTGATTCCGTTCTTGAGACTGGCGCGCGGAACGCCTCGGCTCTCTGCGCCCACGCTGCCCTGGACGCGCGCGGCTGCCGTGCCTGCGAAGGACCGCTTGGGCTCCCTCTTTGGCCTCAGCTTTCTTGCGGAAGGTTGTCAGGATCGACTTCGCGCGCCGCACCGCCTCGCGATGGTCAACAATCCGCTCCGGGTATCCGCGCCCGGGTAGGTAGCCTAACTCGCTCTGCTCCAGCGGAGAGAGCTTCCACGGAGTGTGCACGAGGTTGCCTGGGATCTGCGCGAGCTCCGGCACCCACTTTCGCACGAAATCACCCGATGGATCGTGATCAAAACCCTGCTTAACCGGATCGTAGATCCGAATCGTGTTGATGCCTGTCGTTCCCGACTGCATCTGGATCTGCGAGTAGTGAATACCCGGCTCGTAATCGAGGAACTGCTGCGCGAGAAAATGCGCGAAGAGGCGCCAATCGAGAAAGAGATCGTAAGCGGCGAAGCTGACCAGCATGGCCCGCATCCGGAAGTTGAGCCAGCCGGTTGCCCGCAGGTAGCGCATGCAGGAGTCAACGAACGGATACCCAGTTCTCCCCTCACACCACGCCTTGAGGTACAGCTCATTGCCCGTCCTTCCTCGGACCTCGTTCAGGGCACGCACGAAGCACTCGTGCTCAATCTCTGGCTCGCTTTCGAGCTTCTGGATGAAGTGACAGTGCCAGTGCAGCCGCGAATCGAATGCCCGCAGGGAACGCAGCCATCCGCCGCGCTCAAGCGGCGGCGCAGCCCTCAGCTCGATCTGTCGCGCTCGAGTCGCCTGCACGACCTGGCGCATCGAGATGTTCCCCCACGCCAGGTACGGGCTGAGGCGCGAGCCAAAGTGTGCCGCGGTAACTGGGCTCGAGATTCCGCCGGAATAGCGCTCACCGCGCTGACAGAGAAAGGAGCGTAAGCAGCTTGCAGCGGCTCGCTCTCCGGGGAGTTGGTGCAGCGCAGAGGGAGTGAAATCGACCGGAGGTGTCGGGATGCTTCCACACTCGATTGAAACAGGCCGTAGCCGGCTCGGGGAGGGATTCAGGGCTGTCGCCATGGTTTCCTCCCAACGCTGGCTCCAACGGACACGGCTCTTGAGGCGCCGGATCACGCCGTTCTGCTGGCACTCAATCCAACGTATCCCGTGCTCTCGGCACCAGGCGAGCACCTTCCGATCACGGCTGAAGGTCTGCTCATTCCCCGTTTCCTCGTGGGACCAGAGAACAAAAGTGCCCATGCGCTGTCGCAGGTCCTCAAGCACCTCAATCACATCTCCCGTTCGCACTACGAGAGGCTGCCCTAGCGCAGCAAGAGCAGCGCGCAGCTCGCGCACAGACTCAGTCACCCACCAACGGTGGCGGGAGCTCATGTCAGGGGATCGCCACAACTCTGGCTCAAAGACGTAGAGAGGAAGGGTTAGTCCAGCCGCTACTGCCGACGCGAGCGCCGCGTGGTCCGACACACGCAGGTCGCGCTTGAACCAAACTACCTGTAGCTGTTTTGTAGAACTCTTATCCTGCACACGGTCCCGCTGACGAATCCCTTGCAGGATACGCTAGCTAGAAAGCGAAACCCAAATGGGGTGCGCCTGTTGGTGTGGTAAACACCGCGAACCCTTTTTCTAATCCTCCTCTCTCTCCTGCACCTGCACCGGGCTACTCCTCATAATTAAGAAATTTCTTAGGGTTGCCCACACGAGGCTTGTCGAGACACCAGAATGAGAGCGAGGAATCTGGTGCAGGTGCAGGATGAAGATAAGGAGAAGGACGAGGAAAAGAACGCCCGGCTACGAACTCCTCGGGAACATACGATGCCTTCCTCAGAGCCCCCGCCAACCCCTTTTAGTCGGCAGCGCTCAAAGTGCGCAGCTTCTCCTCAGCACCCGAGAGCAGCTTCCGGAGGTGCTGCACGAGCACACTCCCCTTCTCATAGGCGCCGATAGCGCCGTCGAGCGGGAGGCTGCCGTTCTCGACTGCTGCCACTACCTGCTCCAAGAGCTTGAGCGACTGCTCAAACGAGAGCGCTTTGAGCTGCTCGTCGGCAACCTCGCCTGCCAAAACTGACTCGAGCGACACTTCCTTCGATGTTCCTACCGTCTTTGCCATTTTGACTCCTTTGAAATTTCCTGAACCTTTCCTGAAATCACGCCATCAGCAACGGCAACTTCGAGCGGGGCACCAACCGCTACGTCGCCGACCGAGCGCAGGTGGCGCCCCGACGAAGAGACGATACTGTACCCACGCTCCAGCACCCGCTGGGGGCTGAGCGATTCGAGCCTGAGCCCGAGGTGCTCAACCGTCGCGGTGAGCGTCTCCACTCGGCGGCGACTCGAAGTTGAGAGTCTCGTTGCCAGCGTGTCAACGCCGCGAGTGCTGAGTTGAGCCGAGCTTCTACCCGCTTGAACAAGCCTGTCGCGAAGGCCTTGCACCTTTGCTGAGAGGCTCTCAACCACACGGTCTGGCCGGATGCGGGCCAAGCCAGACTCCGCCGACTTCACGTGCAGCCGAGCTTCCGTTAACACCCCGCTTACCCTCGCACCGAGGCGCCCGGCAAGCTCATCAACGCGCTGTGCGCGCGGCTGAAGCCAGCGATCGGTGTCTTGAAGCCTCCGCTCAAGCTCTGCCACCCGCAGCAGGAGGTCGCTCGCCTTCGGCACAGCCATCTCTGCCGCCGCAGTGGGAGTCGGCGCCCGCATATCCGCGACGAAATCGCACAGCGTTGTGTCAACCTCGTGCCCAACCCCCGAGATCACTGGCGTGCGGCATGCAAATACCGCCTTCACCAGCTCCTCTTCGTTGAAGGCCCACAGGTCCTCGAGCGACCCTCCCCCTCGGGCCACGATGATCACATCGACCAGTCCCGAATCGTCTATCTTGCGCAACGCCTCGGCTATCTCCGCCGCAGCCCCGTCTCCCTGCACTCTTGTGTCGGCGAGGTAGACCGGCATCGATGGGAATCTCTCCCGGATCTTCACCATCATGTCATGAATTACAGCGCCCGTTTTTGAGGTGACGATGCCGACGGCTTTAGGAAGGAATGGAATCGGCCGCTTGCGCTCCGGAGCGAAGAAGCCGTCGCGCTCTAGGCGCGCCTTGAGCTCAAGGAATTTGCGTTGCAGGTCACCCGCTCCGTCCTCCACCATGCGGCTGACAACGACCTGCAGCCGGCCCGATGCCGGATAGACGTTCGGGCGCCCGTGGCAGCGCACAACAAGCCCCACCGCTGGGCGAAACCGCAGCGTACGGGCTGTCCCTGCCCACATCACGCATGAAACCTGCGCCCCCTCGTCTTTGAGCGAAAAATAGATGTGGCCGCTCTGCGCAACAGTGATTTGCGAGATCTCACCCCGAAAAAGAAGCTGCGGGAAGTTTAGCTCAAGTATATCGTTAAAGAGACGGGTGACGTCGGAGACCGAGAGGTACTCAGGCCCGTCTCCAGTTGCCCCGCTCGCAGCGGCGCGTTTTTTGAGGTTTCCGTCCACAGTGGGGACACTACTACGAAGAAAAATTAACTCAAGCGGAACCCAGCAGCGCACCAGGGTCGGCCCCTACAGCCGACTGAGCTGGCACTGGAACATCATTTTCGCCTCGGCGCTGCTCGACCCTCTCCTGCCGTACGTTATCACGCCCCGCGTTCCGCCCGGGGTCGCCCTCGCCGTTGCCGCAGCACTCGGCCTCTTCCTTCTCCCCTGCTTGGCACAAGCGCGCATGCAGAAAACAATCTCTCGCCTGAGGCTCTTTAACCAGGAGTCGCTCAAGAACCCGTCGAAGGCCGCCTACGCCCTAATCCTCTTCGCCGTTTCGGCTGGCCTGCTCCCGAAGATCTTTGTGGCAGCGTCGCTCAACCTCTTCGTCTTCCTTGCGGTGCTGCTCATGCTAGGAGCCGTGCTGGCAAAAAACTTTCGCAAGGCAGTCTCAGATCAGCGGCTCGAGTCCTCGCTTATGCAAGAGAACCCCTGGATCCAGATAGAGCGCTGGGAGATGCAGCTTGTGACCCTGAACGTGATTCCACTCGCCGCTGCCCGGGCGATCGGGTTGTGCGGCGTGCTGCTCGCTGCCGATCCTGGTGACCTTTTGCCGCGCCTGCCGTACTTCGTCACCTGTATCGCGTTCCTCGCGATGCTCAGGCCAGACAAACGGCTCTTCCTAGGACACTGCAAGCGCTGCCGCCTGAGCGTGCCAATTGTGCTCGTCGACCACGGGTCATGCCTGCGTTGCGACAAGGGGCTCTTTCACTCCTACGTGAGAACGATGAATCCGGGGCTCTTTACTGGCCCAGAAGAAGCACAATAAGCAGAGGCCACAGCGACCCCAGACACGAGGAAGTGAGGCCTTGAGAGCCGCCTTGCTGGGCTTCATTTCCTCCTGCGAAAAACAACGCCCTGTGGTAGGTAGGTCTGTGTCGGTTAGCAAGCTCCGCCACGCGTGTCCGAAAACCTGTCAGCAAGAGAAACTGCCATGCCCAAGGCTTCCACTATTGTTCTTGCCGCGCTTGGTATCTTTGCCGTGTGGACCCTAGCCACCGGCTGGGTACCCGAGATTCACTACGAACGTGTTACTTGGGGGATGTTCGCGGCTTGGATCGTCTCCGTCAGAGGCTGGTCTAGGCTTCGCAGTCGAGCGGT
>CANLJX010000153.1 GCA_947491545.1 Deltaproteobacteria bacterium | reverse complement strand
CCCAGAGATCGGCCCGAAGCCTACGATGCGGCCGATGAGGGAGCTCGACTTCGGGTGACCCTCTGCCGATCCAGCTCCTCGGAGCCCAAGAACGCCGAGCGCCGCGCTCTCATCGACCAGCACCCAGGCACCGAGCTGCTCAAGAGCCGACCAGACGGGAGGTTTAAGGATCTGCTCGCCTGTGACCGACGAAACGCTCTCGACGACCACGAGTACCCGTTTTGCGAGCTGGTGCCGCTCAAGCAACGCGCGAAGAGTCTCCTCCGTATCGAACTCGTAGAACTCGGCCCCGACCAGCGCGCTGGCATCTGCGAGGGGTAGGGGAGAGAGAGCGTTCCCGAGGACG
This sequence comes from Deltaproteobacteria bacterium, assembly GCA_947491545.1. Lineage (GTDB taxonomy): Bacteria > Bdellovibrionota_C > UBA2361 > UBA2361 > OMII01 > OMII01. Next base: position 5,858 of record CANLJX010000153.1, on the reverse strand, counting down.
ATCCACCCCTCCGAGCATAACGTCGTTACGCAGGTCAGGACGCTTTGGTTTCGGGAAGAGAATATAAGTCCGGTCTCTGCGCCGAAGAACTGCGCGATTCGCTTCTCGGCCTCGAGGTGCGCCGGCGTCAGCCCGCCTGAAAATCTTGCTGCGCTTGAAGCACCTCCGAACTGCTCCACCGCCTGAACTACGCTTGCAGCAACTTCGCGCCGACGGTGCAGATCGAGCAGATCCCACGATGCAAAGCTTACGATCGCCCGCCCCCGGTAGGTGGGGTGAAACTGATCCACTCCAGCCCGTAAGCCGATGTCGGGCGACGGCGTGGCGCTCTCAAGCGCCAACTCTTTAAGCAGCTCAGCTTTAATCTCTAGCTTCACGTAAGGCAGTATATCTCTGCGATGCCAAAAAGGGGACCGGGCGAAAGAGGGGTGGGCACGTCTCGGCTCCTTTTCATGCGCTCCTTCTCCTAATCTTAATCCTCCTCATTCTCCTGCACCTGCACTGGGTTCCCCCTCATAATCCCTAAACCACTTGGGCTTACTCACGCTTTTTTGTCGAGATAGCGGGGAAAGAGCGAGGAATTCGGTGCAGGTGCAGGAGAAAGAGAAGGATGAAGACCAGGAATGCGAGGATCCGATACAACGCGCCTGTCCCCTTTTCGCAGCAATGAACCGCTGTTTCCTGCGTCCTCGATGCCGAGCATCGCATCTCACAAATGGGGGCTAAAGCCCCTCGATGTGCGTCCCCCAAGAACAGGAATACGCATGAAGCTCTCAATTACTCTCGCCGCAACAGCCTTCACAGTATTCGCCTTCCCGCTCTCGACAGAGGCGCAGGGGCACGCCATTCCCGGCGGTGGTGGCGGCGCTGGGGGAGGGGGATACCCCGCAGAGCCCCTCGTTTACCTTCCGTACGCCGCGGGTTCTGGCCAATCTGGCGCAACGCAGCCGCAAGCCCCTCAGCCGCTTCCACCAAACGTCGTAGAGCAGCAAGAGGATATGCAAGAGCAGCAAGCTCCGAGCATGATCCTGACTGACCCAGACGACTCAGCACTCAGCCAGCCGCCGATGGACGATCCGCAAGACGGCTCCGGCTTCGACGGCCTGCAGTCGATTGAGAACGTCGATTCGAGCTACTAGTGCCTCGTCTAAACGGGGCACTAGCCACATCTATAGTGTTTTCGGCGCGACAGGCGCCGAAAACGAACAGCCCTCGCGCTGCCCTAAACGGAATCAAGGTGAAAAAACTTTTTGAAAGCAGGACTAGGCGCCCGCTTTAGGGTGGCAAACAGCTCTCCCTTCAGCTAAAGATCCCCCACCTGAACGCGTCGCGACACGGTAGCAGTTTCACCCCTGGCGACGCTCAATTACTACGAAAGGAATAAGCATGAAGAAGCACGCATCAGTCCTCGCCCTCTCGCTGCTCATCGCGGGATGCTCGGCAACGCCCTACACCGGCGAAACGATCGTTGAGTCAACGACTCCGCAGGGTCTCAACGTCATCCAGACCTCGATCCGTGCACAGGCGCCGGGCTCGAAGCTCATTGGCGAAGAGTCAGAGCTGCAGGAGCTCTCGGCAACTGTTGAGGCTGTAAACACAAAGACCAACACCCTAAAGCTCAAGACTGCTGACAACCGCGTTGTTGACCTCAAGGTTGATCCACAGACTGGCAGCCTCAAGAAGGTCAAGGTTGGCGACAAGCTCGTGCTCGACTTCTACGAGGCCGTAGACTTCGACGTGCGCAAGCCGACCGATAAGGAGCTTGCTGAGAACGGGCTCGAAGTCGACGTTGCAGCTGTAGCGAAGAAGGGCGAGAAGCCGGCTGCTGTGCTCGCAACCCAGCGCGTTGACGTGCTCACAATCGAGTCGATCGATCAGCAGAAGCAGCTCCTAACGCTCCGCAGCGGCGAGGGCTTCGTAACCGTTAAGGCGAAGTACCCAGAGAACCTCAAGGTGCTCAAGGTCGGCGATACGGTTGTTGTGACGACTTCCGAGCTCTTCGCAGCCCGCATCAAGCAGGTTGGGTAAGAAGTAGCCAATCCTTTCCGAGAGGGAGGGAACGAAAAAAGGGGACGGGTTATACCCGTCCCCTTTTTTTATGCCCAATCTTTCCCTCTTCCTAGTCCTTCTCCTCTTCCTTGTCCTGCACCTGAACTGACTTCCTAATCCTCAGCCCGCTCTCCAGACAGCGGTGTTATTAGCCACCCCCAGCTACTTCTTGATTATGAGCAGGAGTGGGTGCAGGTGCAGGAGAAAGAAGAGGATTAGGAAAAAGACTCTTCACTTGAGCCCTGTAAGCAGCCGCAACGGCACCAACGTTATGTGGATCCCCAGCTCTCTAAAATCCCCCGTTGCGCCAACGAATCAATCGCCTCACCATGCCGCATATAGACGGCCTGGCACCTGCCTCAGGCCCTTTCAGGAGCGCGCCCTCGCGCTTCCGGATAAGTAGACAGCGAGGGCGATTATTTGCTCGGAGGAATCCATGAATTGGTACCTTAAAGTTCTCAAAAATTACGCAGTGTTCCAGGGCCGTGCTCAGCGCGCGGAGTACTGGTTCTTCGTGCTGTTCAACTCAATCGCCGGTATCATCATGATGACGCTAGATAACGTTGCGGGACTTGCCCCGGCCGAGGGCGGTGTTGGCCCGCTGTATGGTTTGTACAGCCTAGCGATGCTCATCCCGAGCCTCGCCGTTGCCGCTCGCCGCCTCCACGACACTGGTCGCTCGGGCTGGATGATGCTCCTCGCCCTGATTCCATGTGTTGGAGCGATAGTCCTTCTCGTGTGGGCGGTCCAAGACAGCTCGCCTGGCGCGAATCAGTACGGTCCGAATCCGAAGGGGGCGTAGAGCTACCACCGGCACGAAAAAGGGGACGAGCCGCGTCTCGTCCCCTTTTTTTAAGCAGCCGCTTGTTTCCCCTTTCCAATCCTTCTCCTCCTCTTCCTCCTGCACCTGCAGTGAATTCCTAATCCTCGACCCACTCCCTAGACAGCAGTGTCATGGGCCTCCCGCGACTGCCTCTTGATTATCAGCAGGAGTGGGTGCAAGTGCATGAGAAGGATAAGGATTAGGAAGAAGGCTCTTCACTCTGACGGAGCGCAAAAAAAGGGGGGGGCGCCCACCTTTGCGCTACTCAGTCATCAACAAGCACGACTCAATAATCGCGTCGAGCTTGCCGTCAAGCACGGAGTTGACGTCTGAGGTCTCATAGTTGCTGCGCAGGTCTTTGACGAGCTGGTAGGGCTGCATGACGTAGTTGCGGATCTGGCTGCCGAAGTCGATCTTTTTCCGCTGCCCTTTGAGGGCGTCCATCTTGTCGCGCTGCTGCTCCTGCTGCAGCTCGTAGAGCTTCGACTTTAAGATCTTCATCGCGCGCGACTTGTTCTTGTGCTGCGAGCGCTCGCTCTGACACGCCACCACGATTCCGGAGGGAATGTGGGTCAATCTCACGGCTGAGTCTGTCTTGTTAACGTGCTGCCCGCCGGCGCCGGATGAGCGGTAGGTGTCGACTCTGAGATCAGCCTCGTTAACTTCAACTTCGATCTCTTCCTCGATATCAGGGGTGACGCTCACCGAGGCAAACGAGGTGTGGCGGCGGGCATTCGAGTCGAAGGGCGAGATGCGCACCAGGCGGTGGACGCCTGACTCGTTTCGCAGGTGCCCGTACGAGTAGGCGCCCTCGACGAGCACGGTGGCGTTCTTGATGCCAGCAGCTTCGCCAGGCTGGTAGTCCATGATTTCTGTCGAGAAGCGCTTGCCCTCAGCCCAGCGCAGGTACATCCGAAGCAGCATGTCTGCCCAGTCTTGGGCCTCGGTGCCACCGGAGCCGGCGTTAATCTCGATGATGGCGAACTGGCTGTCGAACTCGCCGTTCATCTTGCACTTGAACTCAAGCGCTCCGATGGCTCCCTCAAGCTCGGAGATCGAGCGCCCGGCTTCCGTGAACATCTCCTCGTCGTTTGACTCTCGCCCTAACTCAAAAGCGGCTTCGGCGTCTGAGCGAAGCGTCTCTAGTTTCTTAAACTGGTCGAGCCGCTCGACGCTCTGCGCCCGCTCGCGCATCAGCGCTTTCGCCTTGTTTGAGTCGTTCCAGATGTCGCCGGCTTGAGACTGCTGCTCGAGCTCCTCTACCTTTCTCGTTAGGGTAGGGATGTCAAAGAAACCCCCTCAGGGTTTCAACGCGTTCGCTGAGCCCCTGGAGCTTGTACTTGAATTCGGATGGGTCGATTACGGCGGCCATATCGATTCGGGTATACGTTGGTTCGGCACACCCGTCAATGCAAGCAGGCTCCAGCCGCGCAGAGTCAGAAGCTTCCTGGGCTAGCTGCTCTTCGCTGGCAGGTAGGCTCCAACTCGCAAGGCAGGGCTAGCCTGACTGTCGAGCATGAAGAAGCACCTGTCGGTGAGGCCACCCGGCGAGCCGAGCAGCGGCGCACTCTCTTGGCCCGGCAGCTTGGCTCCGGTCTTGTCTGCCTCGCCTCTCACGGTGCAGCTGTGCAGGCCGTCAACGAAGGGATCCCGTCCGTCGCTCGCTACCGAGAAGGCAACGGATGCGGTGAGGAGATCGTGGAACACAGCCATCCTGAGCCCCTTCTGTTGCAAGAAGAACCTCTGCTCCTCAAAGGTTTTCCCGCCGCTGTTCTCAACCATGCAATCCACAGCGAAGGGAGTGTTAACGGGGAGAGGCGCGCGCATCGCCGGCGCTTTGCTACAGATCGTGTCGATTCGGGCTTCTTGAATAATCGGTGCACACGGGTCGATGGACTTAGCGATCTTCTGCGCCTCAAGCACGAAGTCTAGGCGCGAAGTCCCGACTGGCAATACGTACCGCACCTGTGTGCTGCTCTCTGGGACGAGCTGTATCTGGTACTTCTCGATGAAATTTTGTCGGGCCTGGATCGCCTCTCTTACAGCGGGGTAGGGCCTCGACTCAAGCATGCCCAAGGTATCGGCGCGCTGCTCTTCGCTGCTCCGTGTTGGGGTTCGGTCGTTGAACATTTCTCGCTCTCTTTTCCTAAGGCCGTCGGATTAGGGGGCTAACTACCACGGACTAATAGTTTTTAAAGCAACTGCGATCACTACTCAAGGAAGAGGCGTAAAACGCCCCTGAAAAGCGCTAAAATCTCGCCCCTTCCGCTTCCGACCGACACTGAGAACCGTTGCAATATAGGGGTTTAGGCTCTTCTACGCCCGCCCTCAAGCGTTCGTCCAATCGGTGCCCGGTAGGTATGCTCCTGCCCGCAGTGCGGTGTGGCACTGCAGGTCGTGCATGAAGAAACAGCGCTCTGTGAGCCCCAAGAGCGAACAGAACAGCTGTCCACCCTCTGCGCGCACGGTGTGAGAGCGATTGTCTTGCCGAAAGGCATCGCGCCACTCCGTCGCCATCTGCATCGCCACGTGTGCTACAGCGAGATCGTGCACCCAAGCCATGCTTAAGCCGAGCGACGACAAGAAATCGCGCTGCTCGCTCCTTGTTTTCTCCTGGGAGCCTTCAACTGTGCAGTCTAGGCCAAAGCTTCGCGCAACTTGGAGCGGCTTTTGGAACAGCGGGTCTTTTGCCCACGACTCAAGCTGCACGGGCTGAACGACGTGGCGAAAGAGGTCTGACAGCTTTGCAAACTCCTCGGCCTGCTCTAGAAACTGTAGCCTCGAAGTTCCTGCTGGCAAGACGTAGCGCACCTTCGTCTCGTCGAGCACCTCGATCTGGTAGCGGGCAACGAACTCGGCCTTCTTAGCGGCAGCCAGCTCCGGCGAGAGAAGCTCGGCGCCCCTCGACGTCTGAAACTGGCCGACCTTTGCTGTGTTTTTGTCGTGGTTGGCCTGTGATTGCTGCGCCATTGCGTCCCCCTCTGGG
>CANLJX010000152.1 GCA_947491545.1 Deltaproteobacteria bacterium | reverse complement strand
CGCCGTCTAGCTCCACTACTGGGTTCTTTACCTTAATCTTTGCTGCCATACGCCCTCGCGGTTATTTGCGGGGTATTAGTACCAGGGATGGGGGCGGGGCAAAAGTGGCAGGTGCGTGCCTTTTTTTTGCGGTCTGTCGGGGCTGCTGCGAAACCCGAGGCTTTCGCTACCTTCGCTCAAACACCCCCTTGAGGGTGCCGAGCTCCAAGCGCCAGACCTTCATCGCAGAGAATCCAGATTCTTCCGCAAGCCGGACAAACTCTTGCTCTGAGTAGAGGCACAGCGGCTCAACCGCGCCGTGCTTCTTGGCCAGCTCAGGGGCGAGCGCCCCGAAGCGCTCCTCCACTCGCTTGCCGCTCTCTGAGTGCCCCTGCGACAGCTCGCTATCCAGGCAGGCGCATGACAGAAAGAGCCTAGCTCCTGCTCCAATACGGCCCGCAAAAGAGCTGAGCCCTCCCACCGCCGCCGGGTACCGAGGGTAGTGAATCATTCGCTGCGAGAAGAGAAGGTGCACAACCTGGGACATCGCATCTTCCGGCATCTGGCAGGCATCGCCAACAAACGCCGACACCCGGGGCCCGGGGTGCGGCGAGTTCGCCGACTGCAAACACTCCAGCCATGCAACCAGATCCGCCATCGGCACGGACAGCCACGCTGCCGCGAACCTAGCTGTCTGCGCTCCCAGTCCCGCGCCAAGATCAACTGCCACCGCTGGCTTGAACCTCGCGCTGGCTTCCTCAGCAACCCGCGACGCTGCCTCGTCAAGCTCATCGATCCGCTGCGAGGCGATGCCTGGGCCGTGATGCCCCGTCGTCTTAACCAGGGTGTCCCCGTGGGAGTTAAGTCGCTTTGCGTCGACGTTACCAGATTTCTCAGAGCTCATGTTAACGCTGCTCCAAGCAAGTGCCGATTGCCCCTGGGCCGCCTTCTGCGGTGCTGCCGAGCGTTCTACCACACATAGCCAGCGGCTGTTTTCCTAATCCTCCTCTTTGTCTTCCTCGTTCTCCTGCAGTTGCACTGGGATTCCTCCTCTTAATCCGGGCATTGCGGCACAAATATCCCGGGCAATTCACCGAAATATCTAGATTATGAGCAGGAGTCGGTGCAGGCGCATGAGGAAGAGAAGGACTAGGGATGCTATGCCCCCCTCTACAATCTGCTTTAAAAATCCACATATTCTCCACAGAGCACATCCATCCCCTCTTTCGCCGCCAGCTGCGACCGATCAGCACGCAACTCCCCACTTCTCACTCTATATTTTAGCCCGTCCGAAGCCGTGATACAGTCCCGCTCCATGGAACAGATCTGCTGCGTTGTGCTAGCCGCCGGTATCGGCAAGAGGATGGGAGGCGACCTCCCGAAAGCCGTTGCCAAAACCCGCGAGAAAGCCCTCATCGATCACGTGCTTGAGAGCCTCGCCCCGCTCAAGCCCAAGAAGACAGTCATCGTCGTCGGGCACAAGCGCGAGATCCTCGAAGACCACGTACGCTCGAGCAAGAGCGCTGCTGGGCACTCAGTAGAGTTTGCGCTTCAAGAGAAGCAGCTCGGCACCGGCGACGCCGTGCGCTCAGCGCTCTCCGCCGTTGCGTCCCACAAGGGCACGGTCCTCATCACCTACGCCGACCACCCGCTCTTCACCGCCCAGACGCTGCAAGACCTCGTCGCTTTCCACGCGTTTAAGAAGGCGACCGTCACTGTGCTCACCTTCAACGTCCCGCCGCCCAACGGCTACGGCCGCATCATCCGGCATGAAGACGGGCACGTGCTCCGCATCACCGAGGCGAAGGACTGCAACCCCGAGGAGCTCCTCACCCGCGAGGTGAACTCAGGCATCTTCGCCGTCGACTCAAGCTTCCTTAAGCCCGCAATTGACTCACTCGTGCCGAACAACGCGCAGGGCGAGTACTACCTCACCGACATCGTCGAGAAGGCTGCCAAGGAAGGGCAGACCGTGGCTGCCTTCCCGCTCGGAAACCCAGAAGAGGCTGCCGGGGTCAACAGCCCCACAGACATGCACTACGTCAACGACGTGCTGAAGCGTCGCCACGTCGCGCACCTGCGCGAAAGCGGCGTGCTGTTCGACTCACCCGACACCTGCACCATCGACGTATCAGTAACGGTCGAGCCGGGCGCGCACATCGGCCCAAACGTGCAGCTCCGCGGAAAAAGCTCGGTTGGAGCTGGCGCGATCATCGAAGGCACAACCCTCATCATCGACTCGCAGATATCTCCGGGCGCGCTCATAAAGCTGGGCTCACGAGTTGAAGGCGCCTCAATCGGTGAGCTCTCAACCGTTGGCCCCTTCGCCAACGTGCGCCCCGGCACTGTGCTCGGCAAAGAGGTGCGAATCGGCAACTTCGTTGAAACCAAGAACACCACCATGCGCGACGGGGCTAAGGCCTCGCACCTAACGTACCTAGGCGACTGCACCGTCGGCGAGCACGCCAACATCGGCGCTGGGACGATCACGTGCAACTACGACGGCTACAACAAAGCAGAGACCACCATCGGCAAGGGCGCCTTCATCGGCAGCAATACGGCACTCGTCGCTCCGGTCACCGTTGGTGATGGCGCAATCGTCGCCGCAGGCTCAGTCATTACCCGCGACGTCCCGAAAGACGCTCTCGGGGTCGCACGCGCGCGCCAAGAGAACAAGGACGGCTGGGCTAAGTCGCGCCGCGAGCAGCTCGAGTCCTCCAAGAAGAAGTAGATGCGAGCCCCTCGCTCACTCCCCGCCACGATCATCTACTGGGTTGTCGTATTGCTCCTGTGCGTGGCAGTCGGCGAGGCGAGCGTTCGGGCCTGGGGCTTCCTGCCGGTGTACTCGTTTCAGGCTAAAGGCATACCGTACACGTTGCGCTTCAAGCTCGACCAGGACCTCCTCTTCCAGTTCCTGCCAGACGCCAAGCACTCGATTAACAGCCTAGGCTTCCGCGACCGAAACTTTACCGTTAAGGACAGCGCCAGGAAGCGCATCCTCGTCGTCGGCGACTCCTTCCCTGCCGGGCTCTTTGTCTTGCCGCAGGAGACCTTCCCCAAGCGCCTCCAGGAGCTAGTGCCAAGCAGCGAAGTCTTAAACCTAGGCGTGCAGGGGTACGGACCCGACCAAGAGCTGCTCGTGTTGCGAAAGTACGGCGCAGCTCTCAAGCCCGATGCCGTCATCTGGTCGATCTTTCCGTCGAATGACTACAACGACCTGATTAAGAATCGCCTCTTTAAGCAGGCACAGAGTAGCGAGCTCGTTGCTTTGAAGCCGAATGCCGTGAGCGCCGAGCTGCCACTGCTTAGAAGCTCGATGCTCGTGCGCTTTCTCTTAAACAAGCACTTCCTCCCAGAGGAGGCCGAGGCCCGCCTGCAGCCGATCCTCTTCGTCGACAGCGAGGCCCCAGCACCGGTCGATGCAGGAACTATCTCGCTGATGAAAGAGATCGCCAAGAATTTTAAAGCTGAAGCAGCCGTACTCAACGCCGCTCTGTTGGCAGTCGTCATTCCGTCAATGGAGCAGTCGCAGCAAGGAGCCTCGGCGGATAATTCCTTAAACCTGGCGACGGTCGCGCTGCTCAAAGAAGCTGGAATCGCCTTCGTCGATCTATCTGCGGCGTTCGCCGGACACCCTGAGTTCTACACCGCCGAAGAGCATCACCTGAGTGTTGCAGGACATCAGGCCGCAGCAATACAGATTGCAGAACAGCGCGGCGCCACTTCCGCCAGCCCGCTGCTGACTCCCTAGGCCGTCGTCGCAGGCACCTTCGCCGCGACTGCGATGCAGCTGTGGTCGTGCTCGTCGTCGCTGATGGTATTCTCGAACAGGCCGCCGTCTCGGACGAAGTAGAGCGCACCGCCAACAGCTCGAACGATTCGTGACCAGCCCTCGCTCTCGTCTTGCCAGCCGAAGAGCGGCTCTCTCTCGACGACGTAGCGCACGACAAAAGCCGTGGCTAGGTCCTCCAAGCTTGGCATCTCAAGATTCTTCGAGCGCAAGACATCCTCCTGCTGGCTGCGGGTTTTCTCACCACCACCTTCGACGCGGGCATTTATGTGGATACGCTCAGGTGACGTCGCCGCTTCCTTGAACTTTAGGTTCGATTCCCAGCGGTCGAGCTGCTCCGCCCAGAACTCTCCCTGGAAGCACACGGTAGCCTGAGACTCGCGAAGAATATCCATGCGAGATCTGCCCGCTGGAAGAACAAACGACACTTCGTGCTCTCCATGAACCTTCACGTCGTAGGTTTCAATGAATGTTGCTCTGCGAATTGGCCCGATGGGCAGAACTTTGAGGAGCTCTGCAAGCTGGTCGCTGCCCGGCGTCTGTGCTGGCTGCTGTGCTCCGCTACTTCGTTGATTAGCTTGATCTCGATTGTCGCTGTGTGGGTTCATGACACTCCTCTTTTCCGGGTAGGGCCTCGCGCAGCTCTGTTGACGCTACAGTACGAGGCTTGCTCATCGATTGGAACAAAATAGTTCTTCTGGATGGTAGCGCTATCGGAGCCCCTAACCGCGTCAGTCGAACCTTAAGGACCTGAAGGTGCAATAGTCCACTGAGCGCACCCTCACCACCTGCTCTGCAGACGGCATGGGCGATACGCCGTCTAGCGAGGTTCTCGCGACCACCCGGTACCGGTATGAGAACCACCTCTCGGCGTCGTCTAAGGTCATAGCGTCCGTCTTGATTCTGACGTTAGCGCCCCAAAGAGTCCCTACCTCTCCCGGCGCCGTTCCCCATTCCGGCGAGACAACGCTCCATGCGTCAAGGAGGTTGCTCGGCACCTCCGCCCATGGGCTGTCTTCTCTCTTTAGGTACTCGAGCTTAAACGTCAAGGGTGCTGCGCTAGAGGACCGATTAGTTCGGGCAGCCACATCAACCAGGATGCCTGATCGGTAGCCCTCCGCGCGTGGCTCCCCACAGGTTGTAATGTTCGGCATCCCAACCTCAAGCTTGGGTGGCGCCTCTGGGCCTGCTGGGATGAAGAGCCTCACGTCTTGGCTGATCTCCTCCGACGCGTTTGTGCCCGGGGCTCGCACAATCACCCGGAATGCCCGAGTCTCGGCCAAGGTTTGGATCGAAATGGAGCTCGGAAGAAGAGTTGTGTCGATCTCCAACCGCCCTTCCCACAGTGGATCGGCGTCAGATCCTGACGTTATGTTCTGAGAGCTAGGCAGAGCCCAAGGGGCGGTTTCCGCTGAGACGGATATCCACGCGTTGTCGACCTTCGTCGACACGTCTTGCACCTGCCAGTCAAAACGGACCCAGTCGCCTTCGTAATTCTCCGGAGAGCGCACGTTAACCGAGGCTTGAGCCTTAAAGGTGGGTCGTAGTGAAATGGGCTGGTCCTCCAGATTCTTTGCAAAAGAGATCCTGGCTCCAGTCTGGTTAGGCAGAAGCAAGCGAGCCGACTCCGTGACAACTGGCAAGTACTCTGTAGCCGGTGTTCCGTCCCGCTTCGCGACCGAAACCAAGGCTCGGTAATACGTCGTGGAGTTTAGCCCCGCGACAAAGTCAGGTGCGAGCGAAAGGTCTAGCGGCACCTCGAACTCATCCGTTGGGATCATCTTAATCTCGCCGGGAGAAACCTCGAATTCCGGTGCGTTAACTGTTCGATCCTCGGCAAACATCTTTTCCCACCTTCCGCCGGTGCTAGCCAGGTTCATGACCTCCCAATTATATTTAAGCTGAAAAGCTTCGGGGGAAGCCGAGCATATGCTTTTGAACTTTGCCGAGGCGTCTGCCCCGAGCACCGCATCGAAGGGCCGCGAGCACACCAGCTGTGTTCGCGTTGGCGGCGGGAATCTTGGGGGGAGGATCGTAAGCGTCGCGCTGTTCGACGTGACACTTGGCAGTCCGCTGTACGAAAATTTGGCGCGATAGGTTCGTACGACATCTGGCAGCCCGCGGCCTGGAAGCTCAAGGGGAGAAATCGGAATACTTAGCTGACTAGAGTTCCCTCCCGCGATGTCACACCAACTCTGCGGACAAGAGGTGGAGGCGGGTATATACTGCTGCCACTGAACCCGGAGTGCCGACGATGCCAAGCCACCTGGGGGCACGCCTCTGACCACGGCAGACGCCGAGAAATGGGCTGTGTCCAAAACTCCCCGAAGCTCAACCCGCCCAACCCGAACAGTCCTGTTGCCGGGCTGGCTTGTGACCTGAATACGCCCGGGCCCCTCGGTATCAACCTGCCGATTGTTTCTGCAATCAGGATCTGCAAGATCGACCTGTCCGTCCTCGTCGTTATCTAAGCCGTCTTGGCACTTAGTTCTTGGCAAAGCCTCGTTGTTTCTCTGCCTGTTGCTCGCACAGCTCACGTCCCTGAGGTCTATCGCGCCGTCCCTGTCGTTATCGATTCCATCGTTGCACTGAGGCCGCGGGAACAGCTCAGAGATCGGAAGAG
>CANLJX010000151.1 GCA_947491545.1 Deltaproteobacteria bacterium | reverse complement strand
TGCGAAGGCGGGGTCGAGCCAGAAACCGGACTGCTCGTCGGAGGCTTAGGAGCTGCTGCAGGTGCAGGCAACGGAGAAGATGCCCGGGGTGAAGTGCTGGTAGAGCTGCGCCGTGGTAGCGCGCAACTACGCGGTAAGCTGTTGCCCGGAGTCAGCGCTAGCCTGCGGTGCGCTTAGGAATACCTTCCGAAGGGTGCCCTTGCCAAAGACCCGGTCCAGCTCGACGTACGAATTAAAGAGCACCAGCGATACAGCGAGCCAGATAGCGTTGGCACACATGTGTGCTGCCGAGATGTGCTGTGACGCGATCGTCTCTGCGGGAGTCTTTCCGTGAAGCGCCCCCGAGACGAAGTGCTCCGTCGTCAAGAAGAGAGCGCAAAAGACGCCGTAGACCACCGAGCGCCAGAGAACGCACAACACGAGTGGTCGGGTACGAAAGAAATGTGTTAGCGAAAGCCGATTTGCGACGAGGATAGCCTTTCCTCCGACAAGTGCCCCAATCGTTGCGAACATAGAGCGAGTCGGAGTGATCCTGTACGACTCAAGGAGGAGCGAGTTTGTGAATGCGATAAGGTGGAATGTGACAAAGAGGAAGATGATAGCGGGAAGGACTTCCTTAACTTCGTCTCGCACTTTTTTCAGGAAGGACATAGCAAGCTCCACGACTCAGTTAACGGGAACCTAGCATATAGGCTGTGAGGGGCGAATGGGGGAAAGTTAGCGAGCTCGCCGGAGGCAGGGCCGGTGCAGTTCTGGGCGCCAGAAAAAGCCTGGTCGCTTTGCGGATGTCTCTCTTACACGAAGCAACCCTCTGCGATGTTCGCTCGTATAGGGACTCGTATAGGGATAGGAAGACCAATCGACGGAGGGAAGAGCCCCGGAGGGTAGCGCACCGAAAGGAATCTACTTGTGTCGGAGATACACCATCCCGATTGAGCTTACAGCTCATTTTTTGACAGTGCAAAATACTCACAAGTTTCTCCAGTATAACCAATAGGGCCGACTAAAGAAGCATAGCGTTGCTTGCTGTGTTGCGATCGACATTGAGGACCGTAAAATAATAGCGTCGAGTACTCGCTCGAACGAGAGACGACAAGGCCCGGGGCCATCGGTAAATTTCAGGGAAGAGATGTATACTAACGGGGACTTGAGAAACGAAGGCCAGGCTTTGACCCGAGCTCAGGTCGAGGGTAAGACTCAAGCGGAACGCCTCAAACTTCAGCCTGAGAACTGGAAGTATAGACCTCATACAAAAGTGATAAGTCGCTAGAGGCGCAGAAGTAGTGTGGGGCCTGAATACGGGTAGCGCTTTACTTACAAGTAGGTGTTCCTTGCTGAAGGTGCAGAAGAGGACGCTACCGTGGGGGTGGTACTTCATGGGCTTTGCCATGGGGAGAGAATCGGAGGTGGGGTGGGGAAGTTGTGTGGGAAGCCTGATGACAGAGTGAGAGTGAGTTGGGGATGAGTAGCCCGGCTACAGGGGAATAACGCTATGATTCTTTAGTTTGGCGTATTGGTTATACTGGTGGAACTTGTGAGTATTTCGGTGTCTGAAAATGAGCTGTAAGCTGAATGGGCTCCGTGTATCTACGACACAAGTAGATTCCTCACAGAGAGAGGAGGGGAGGCGCTCCGCCTGAATAAACCCGGACAAGGACACCCGATGCGGCCCGCCTCTCCAGCGCCGCGCTCGATGCAGAAACGGCCATAATGGCGATGCAATCTCAGGATTGAGGATTCGGGTATTGAACCCGATATTAGAGCGTCCCGCGGCGGAGCAATCACTCCGGCACATCGCTGTTTCCTTCTAGGCACCCGCCAACGGTTCCTCCGAACAGAACAGCGAGGACTCCCCGTTTTTAGGAGAGTTTTCCCTGTTGGTTGCGGATCTATTAAGATCGGAACTGTCGGTCTATTAATAATAGAACCTCGTAGAACAGAGGAGAAATAAGCATAGATTGCTGAGATGACGAATGAATTGAGAAATGCACCCTCTTGCAGAAAGTTTTGACTAGCTCTCTGACCTGCCTTACCGTTGGAAATACGATTAGAGCAACATTACTGTGGTTCTCGAATCGGAGGAATGGCTGAGCGGTTTAAGGCACCAGTTTCGAAAACTGGCAATCGGTTTTACCGATTCAAGGGTTCGAATCCCTTTTCCTCCGCTTCGGAAGGATGGCTGAGTGGTTTAAGGCACCGGTTTTGAAAACCGGCAATTAGCTTGCTAATTCAAGGGTTCGAATCCCTTTCCTTCCGCTGGTTCTAGTTGGAGAGATGGCTGAGTGGTTTAAGGCGCCAGTTTTGAAAACTGGAGATCGGTTCGCCGATTCAAGGGTTCGAATCCCTTTCTCTCCGCTTGAGAGGTTATCACATAACAATCGCAGGTTATGTTGCTCTAATCTCTCCTTTTTTTCATCCCCAAACCGTGAAATTCAATAAATGCCGAAGGCGAAAAGCCTCGAAATACCGGTCAGTTAAGTTATCACAGGGCAATATATCGGCATTTTACCGCCGCTACCCTGACCTAAGATGCGAATCGCCGGTAGAATAGGAGACATCTCCTTGAATGCGCACTGCACGATAATTGAGCGCTCTAACCGTAATGATTACGCCAAAAGCACACAACGGAAGTTCTTCACGTCGCGAAGCTGTGGCAGAGTCCGCCCAGAAGCCTTCCCAATCAGTAGAATTGAAGATGCCCTCACCAACCGACACTTCATCGCCCCATGTTGACCTGAGAGGTGCTTTGGCAGCCAGTGTGGTCGCACCGCGCGACGTCATCTCCGTACGGCAGGAGGCAGTAGTCTTCACCTGCCTTTTGAAGTTACTTGAAGATCGCAGGGGACCGGAACAATGGGGGAGCGAGCAAACCGAAACAGCAATTGCAAAGCTTTGTACCGAGCTCTACGGCGCTGATGTCGCCATAGCGTACGCAGCGCAACTTGAAAGCAGTAGGGGGGCAACCGCGTTAGTTGAGATCGCAAAGGTGCTCGTATCAAAGGGCAGCGATCCTTTTCCCGCGCTTTCCGCATTCTCCCGCCTCCGCCCTCAACTCTCGACGCCGGAGTGCGCGGAGGCATTCTGCCAGTACGCTCAGCTTGCCGGAACACTCGGCAAGCAACGTGAGGCGTTGGCTGCTATTCACGCAGCAGAGGCGCTTATTAAAAACGAAAGGTCACCGTATGCCGCCTTGCTACAAGCCGGGGTAGCCGCGGCCTATGAATCTCTCGGATTGCGGCGCGACGCAGACCTCGCGATTGAGAGAGGCGTTGCAGTACTCAGCTGGACGGACGAAGGGCAGCAGCAAGCCGCGCTTGCACAAATGGGCACCTATCTACCCGCCCGCCTTCTGGTCGCCGTAGCACCCCTCATCCAGTCACACACACGTCGCATCGACGCATACTGCGAGGGAATAGAGAGGCTTCGAGACCAGAGCCTCGTTGACGCCTTACGGGAGTGCCTTGCGGAGGCACCTCGCTCGATAAAAGGCATTCCCGAGAGCTATCTGCTAGCCAAGTTGAGCGCTGAGTACAACCTTGAAAAGCCTTTTGAGGATGTTCCGGGCGTAGACACTTCCGAGTCAATTGAGATCTTCCGCAAGTTGTGCGACTTCGACAGGGCTGTCGCTGCCGGGGCCCTCCATGCTGAATTGCTCTTGGAGGAAAGCTTAAAGTCGGCCCTAGAGTTATCAGCTATACGCCGACACTATCCTCTCGCTGAGCTTCTACCCCGCGCATCGAGGACGGGCCGCGGAGATCTTTGCCATCAGTCGCTCCGCCATCTTTCCGATCCCTTGTGCCTCAGCAGTGCCTCGTCAACATGTTTGACGATTGCGCTAAATCCGAATCTTCCCTTCCCACCATCCTTTAAGCCGGAGCTCGCGCAGTACCTGCTTGACTGCCACCTTCTCGACCGAACTGTGCCTGCTGACGTAGGGGCGGATGCATACTCAAGAACTCTTGACCGATATGCAGCCCCGTTCGCTCAGATCGCTCGTCACGCGCAGCGTGAGCTCCTCAACACCAAGCGCCCCGACCTTCGAGCGGGAGCAGCTCGACTTGAGGGAGTTGTACGAGAACTGCTTCTCGACAGAGATATCGCGCCCACAGAACGTTACCACGTGCTTCTTGTCGGGTTGCGCCCCCAGGAGAGCTCGCTGCGCAGAAACGTCATCCTTCGTGAGTCGCACAAGCTATTAGAGACGATTTTTGCTCAGATTTTGGGTGGCGCGCAGGCAGGAAAAGTTTCCGAGACGATCAAGTGCTTTTCCATGCTGATGGATGAACTCTTTCGTGAAGGAGAGCCAAAGGCGGGCGAGATCACGAAGCGATTCGTGGGAGCCTTGTACAGTAATCAGGCGCTCCTCGGCAAGGTAAAGAGTCTCGATGAAGCTCTTCGGCAACACGCACTGGATTTTGTGCCGAGGTCAGCGCGCGCCGGACTCTTCGATGCTCAGCTCCTCAACGGGGTACAGGGCAACGGACTCTCCGCTGATGTTGACATACCACTCGTCGGAGAGTTGATCGTGCGGTTCGGCCTCGATCCAACTCTCCGCCTCGCCACGTTAGTGTACTCCCAACGCCATGCCGTCGAACACTACAACCTTCCGATCTCTCCAGAGGCTTCCGTAATTGACGTCGTGAAAACGATCGAGCATGGACTTCAAGATCCCTTGCTCTACTTTGTCCACCACGCAGCGGACGCACACTATGCTACCGCAGCGATGTGTAGTGAGGATCGCTTTCTGGGGATGCTTGCACTGGCGAGAGAGTTTAAGCTCAACCAGTCGGTCATGAGGACCTTCACGGAAGCCGTGAAGAACCGAGGAGTTTCTGAGGAGCGAGCGGCTATCATTACTGAGAATCTCAGTCGAGGGAGGGTCCCTTCCGAAAGAACTTCCGGGGAGATTGCAGCCCACGGGGGGCGGGAGACTTGGATTGTGGAGGCTCTCGATAAGAGGGAGCAGCTGTTGCGAGCTCTCCGTTTTGCGGACGGCTACCAGTGCTGCTTCACCTCACCGTCAAGGGAGGCTACTATCGAGCCGACGCACGAAGCGTGGACGATCGCCGCTCTGGCAGCCGATCCATTGAGTATTGTTATGGAGATACGAGAGGCAAAAAGCGGAACCGTGATAGGATTCATTTTCGGACGCTCCGCCATTAATCCAGCGGACAAAACGCCGGTGCTCATGCTTAACGGACTTTACGTTCCCGATAAGTCTCCTGAGGTCGCCGCGCAGCTTCTGTATTTCGTCGAAACTGACATCGCATCCCCAGCCGGCTTCTCCGCTGTCTACTTAAAGGCAACTCAAGGGGGCGTACTTAATTATACGCCAGCAGGCTATGAAGACGTTGAGGAACAACTGGTCGCCATTCGTCCTCTTGGGGATGGGGAGGAATCCCTGATAGCCTCCGTTGACGACGATATTGGTAGGGTTGCAAATGGGAACTTTCTCTTTAGCGGCTTTAAGAGGTCGCTCCTGTAGCTGTATTATCCCTGCCTCCCTCTCACGTCCTTAGGCGCGGTATCGAAGGTGCCAACCGTCTCATACGCGCACAGCAACACTCATACCCAGCAGTCGCCGCCCGAGCGATGCGAGAGCAACTACTTTAAAAAGGACGCAAGGATCTGCTGTGCCTCCTCAAGTGTCATCTTACAGTCTTCTGACACAACTCGAAATCGAAACGCCAACTGCCCTAGATTCCCCCCAAACTGGGGGTCTGCTAGGAGCTTAGCGATCTGTGGATTGACTGTTGCCGCTCTCCGCAAGTTTTCATCTGTTAATCTTATCTCAATCGCGATGTTTGTAGCAAAGTCTATTGCTGGGCTACCCTTATTCGGAATATATCCACCGAGAGGAAGGACTTTTTTTGCTAGTTGTTTATCGGCAGTGACAAACAACAGAGGCCCTACCGCACGCGTCTTATTGGTATAAATGAGTTCTCTCACGAGGTCTCGATCCGCAGGGCCGACCTTGCCCTTCAGACCAATGTTCGCAGCGTCAAGCAAGGTTTCCAGCGGCCTGGAGACCATTTTATCAACGGCCTTGTTGCCGCTTACGAGACTCTCGACTTTAATCACTTCACCCAGAATGCTATCCGCAGCCGTCCGTACACTTGGACCTGCCGTTGTCTCAATCGCTGAAACGGCTTCCTGAATCTCCATCCAGCCTGTTTCCGTCAAGGTAAACTTCATTTGCCCGTAGTCTCGCCACGTTATGGCAAACTGTTTCAGCTCAGATTCGCTAAGGTAGAGCGCTGCACCTTTTTGACTCCACAACTCGGGGGGGAAGTCACCCAAAGCCCTCAGCCTTAACTTCAACCAGGTTTGACCTTGGTTATTGTCAAGCACCACGACGTCTGTGGCAGTAAGCTGCTGCTGCCGGATCGCGTTCACCTCCTTG
>CANLJX010000150.1 GCA_947491545.1 Deltaproteobacteria bacterium | reverse complement strand
CGCCTTCACTCCGTTGATTCTCGGTTCGCGACGGGAGCACCTGGTGGTGATCGTCAACACTACTGCCGAGCCGACACAAGTCGGAGTGCGTCTCTACTACGGGAATCGAGCTCCAGAGTGGAATGTGGATGTGCCGGGAAACGCGAGTCGATTGATCTCTCTTGAGAGTGAGCTGTTAAGCACGTCTGACGATGCGTCATGGGAGAAGGGCGCTGTGCAGGCCTACATTCGGATTGCTCCGAGACTTCAGGGGGCGGTCACCTGCCATCTAGTGGAGCGCATCCCAGGAGAGACTCCAGAACAGGCAACGCACCGGTGCCTAGCGGTTTGATAATCGAGGGAAAGAGATGCAGCGAACAGTCACGAATTCAGTCAAAACGTTGGTGTTCTGCCTTTCAACGGCTAGCATCAAGACGCGAGTCCACTTCTTCCCCTCGGCCGGTGCACCAGGCGGACACTCCCCCGTCTCGTGCATTTTGACGCTTTTTGGCAAAGGGGTTGAGAAGCGCTCCGTCTTGCTTGACGGCGGCCGGCTCAATCAGCCCGACGGGCTGCGGCTCGAGGACGCGTTTCCAGTTCTTCGTGGAGAGGTATCAGGCGTCTTCGGTCTTGAAATCCAGCTATCGTGTCCGCAGGGGAGAATTAGCTTGCTCAACTCACAGGCGGCGGTGGAGTTTGTTTCTTCATCCTCCTCCATGATGTACGGATGCGCCCCATTTTCGCCGATGACGGAAGAGGTAGAGGACCATGCCCTTCCGCCGGTCCTCGATCGCCTTGTCGCATCGAAACCGAATACCAGCGCAGCCATAGCTGTACAGGATGCGGAGTTAGCCTCCTCGCTCGTAATTGTTAACGCATCGGCCCAGACGTTGAAGCCCGATATCTCGCACGCGGCGGCCGGCTCCGCCAAGCCGCTGCACGTAGGCACACTCTCGCCCGAGTCGGTAATCGAGGTGCCCCTGGAGGAGGCGATGTTTAAGGATAGCCCTCAACGTGGCACGATGTGGGGGAGCACTCGGGTAGAGAAGATGATCCTTCCGGATGGCTCTCGGGGAGCAGAGACCTCCTATTATATTCTGTTCCGAGATCCTTCAACCAAGCGGCCGGTTTCAGCCTGCGCCCTATGAAGCTAGCGGTCTTTGCCCCGTTTGGTCTGATGAGCCGTGAAGCGGGAGTGATGTACCTGCTCGCTAACTATCTTCACAAAAACGGCGCTGAAGTTATGCAGCTTCGCTGTGATGGCGCGCAGCGGGCGTGTGCGAGAGATGCCGTTACCCCTGGTTTCCGGACTCCCTTCGCGTGTGCTCCGTGCATGTCAGAGCAGTCGGCCCTGGCGCAGTGGGCTGGCGTAAAGTCGCGCTCGCTCTCGACGCTTCTGGGCCCCGAGGATGTAACGCAGTCGCGCATGTGGTTGGCAGGGCTGGCTAGTGACGAACTATTCAGAGCTGAGTTTCGTGGGGAAAGTTTGTGGCAGTGTTGCCAGGAGCAGTTCCTCAGCCGATGGGGGCTTCAAGGAGGCCAGGAGATATCCGCCGAACAGGAAGCCAACCTGAGGGACCTCTTCGTGGCACACATCCAAGTTAGGGTCGCGGCAGAGAGATTCCTGTCAGCCGTTAAGCCAACGCTCCACTTCGTAGCTGGTGGCAACGAAGGGGCGTCTTGTGCGTACCTCTTGGAGGCGAAGAGAGCAGGAGGTGAAGTTGCGGTATTCGGATATGATGCCGAGACAGATAGCATCTCTGTGCGTTCTTCCGGAGCGCAGACTGTTTATCAAACCTCGCTCATTCTTGAGGGCATAACTTCGATGCGCAATGAGCCGCGCACCTGGGCTCCTGAGGTGACGGCGATCGTCCATGAAATGCTGTCGTTTCTCGGTTGCGCTCCGGACCGTGTGTTGTAGCGGTCTTGGGGGAGCGTCAGGATGAAAACTCTTTTGTCACTCTTTGTTGTGCTAGTCGGCGCCCTGACAGCAGTGCAGAGCGGAATGAACGCACAGCTGCGGCATTCGCTCGGTAGTGGGATGCTGGGCGCTGCGATTAACTTCACGGTGGGAACAGCCATTCTGTGGTGCCTGGTCGCGCTGGCTCGCATCCCTGTGCCGAGCCTCTCGCAGGCCTCGCAGGTTCCATGGTGGGCATGGGTCGGGGGCCTTTGCGGGGCGACCATCGTCACAGTCATCACGATAGCAGCACGCGATCTCGGTGCCCTGCCAATAGCCGTACTAACGGTCGCCGGGAGCCTGCTAATGTCGATCGTCCTCGATCACTTCGGCTGGTTCGGATTTCCCGTTCGGCCGTTCACCTTGGCTAAGCTAGCCGGCTGCGTTCTTCTGGTCGTAAGCCTGGTTCTGTTCAAAGAACAGTAGCCAGTATAGCTCAGGGTCCACTGCTACGGCTTGATACGCCCTGACTCAAGAGCATCAGAGACGATCCGCTGAGCTGCGTCCCACAGCGGAGCTGAGCCCGAGCCGATATGGCCGTTGAGCGCCAGTATCTGGCTTGCGGTGACTCCATGCTTAACCCATGTTCCGCCGTCGTTGTGGCTGTTCATGATGAAAGCAACGAAGCGATCGACAGCCGCTGCGAACTTCGCTTCTGGGCTCTCTTTCGCCTCGAACTCTCGCCAGAGGCTGGCGAGCTCTGTCGCCTGATCGGCTGGAAGCATCCCAAAGAGCCGCTCTGCTGCGCGCGCCTCAAGCTCCGCCAAGTCATCGCGGCCTGATTTGTCGTAGTGAAACGTGTCGCCGACGTCAACTTCAACCACGTCGTGAATAGCGAGCATCCGGACAACTTTTAGTAGGTCTATCGACTCATTCGCGTGCTCATGAAGCAAAACCGCCATGAGCACCACCTGCCAGCTGTGTTCTGCCGAATTCTCCCTCCGCGCAGCTCCGATCGGGCTGGTGCGACGGAGCACGTGCTTGAGTCGGTCGACCTCTACTATGAAGCGGAGCTGGTCCTGAAGCCGCGAGGCAGCGCCAGAAGTTGCGGGTGTGTCAGCAATCGCGGTACGGTTCGAAGAATTTCTGCCGTGGTTGCTCATAGGCTACCGACCTTTTTTGCCCGACCTTTTTTGCACTAGGTGCTGCTGTTTAAACAGCGGGCGAAGCATGACCAAGGCATGTCGACGCTGTGGGGAGGCTACAGATAAACTATGCAATCGGTCAATCAAACGTTCGCTGCAGAGCAGCGTCTACTACAAGAATGTTTGGGTAAAGACTAGGCGTTGGGCGACTTGCGCAAAGTGACCGTGAAGGTCGAGCCCTCGCCCTCCTTGCTCTCAACGCCAACAGTTCCTCCGAGGCGTGAGGCAAGCCGCTGAACGCATGCGAGGCCCACTCCGAGCCCCCCAACTGACGAGTCGCTCGCGCGGTGGAAGGGCTTAAAGATCTCATCGAGGTGAGATGGTGCGATCCCGCGGCCATTGTCGCGCACAACGATTGAGGCTCGGCGACGCGAATTGCCCCGCTCTGGCACAACAGAGATCAGGAGCGGACGGTCCGGTGCGCGGTACTTGATAGCATTGCCAATTAAGTTGCTGAAGATCTGGTAGAGCTGGGTCCGATTTCCGAGCACGAGGGGCAGCTCTTCGATGGTAGTGAGCTTGCCGTCCGCGCGCTCAAGCTGGTGCTTAAAGTCGTGCACCACTTCTTCCATGACTTCGTTTAGGTCTACCGGCTCTAGAGACCTTTCGCTTGCTGACACGCGTGCGAGCTTGAGAACCCCATCGGTCAGGTCCTCCAAGCGCAATGCTGCCGACGCGATGTACGAGGCAGCTTGATCGAGCGCCCGGTTCTTCTTGAGCGATGGCTCTGCCTGGATAATTCCAATCATCCCCTTGATGGTGTTAATCGGGTTCTTGAGGTCGTGAGAGACCATGTAGGTGAACTCGTTTAAGTCTCGGTTGCGCTCCTCTATCTGGAGCTGGTTGAGGACGGCTGAAGTCACGTCGAGGGTAATCGAGAGCGCGATGTAGTCGCTGACGGAGCTGTCGTAGATCGGCACCGTGCGGGTCTCAAGCCAGAGCGTCATCCCGGACTTGTGGTAGAAGCGGTAACGGTACTGGAACGGCTCGCCGGTCCTTACGATGCCGAGAGATTTCTCGACGAGCCGCTTATCCTCCTCGTGCACCTGGTTGAGCAGGAAGGTTTCGCGGTTCTTTAGGATCTCAGAGAGGGAAAATCCCGTCAGTACCTCGGTGAAGGGGCTGCCCCACAAGATCATGCCATCGGACTGGTGGAGCATCACGGCTGCCGGAACATTTTCGGTCAAGATCTTGTAGCGCGTCTCATTGTCTGACTCGGCCTGGCGCCTGCTGCGGGACGACTCATCAATCCTGCCGAGCAGCCGTCCGACCCATGGCAGAGAGGCAAGCCAACCTGACTTCGGCGCCGAATCAGGGCTCTCAACGAGCTGCGTGGCGCGCCTCAGCGTGACCCAGCAGAGCGCTGCCGCTGAAAGCCCCAGGAGGGCCAGCACGAGCAGCGCCACGTTGAGGGGCTCGCCGATCATCCCGCTCCCCACGATTCGTACAGCTCAAACTCGGAGTTGAACGATAGCTCCGCCTCGCGCAGCAGCACGGCTTGTTGAGGCTTCGGCATGCCGAGGTACTCAAAAGCTTCGGACACCATCGGCTCATACGTGCGTTTCAAGAGGAAGGCATCTTTGCCTGCGCCGAGCCCGAGTGAATTTGCGATAATGCTGCTGGATTTCACGATGCCAACAAGCGATTTGGGCTCGATGTCCCGCCACATGTCGTGGTGGTTCTTGATAATCGTCACCAGCTCTGGCGAGAAGTTCCACTGCTCGCCGATCGCCAGGCCAACGTGCGTGTGGTTGAAGGGGTACTCCTCAGATTCTGCAACTACCGACTCAAGCCCTTCAGCGATCCCGTGCCGGAAGACGCGCTGGTAGATATCGGTGTGCTGCTGCAAGAGGAGCAGCTTGCCGACGTCGTGCATCATGCCGCCGAGGAATGCTTGGTCAGTTTGGGATGGGCAGCACTGACGAGCAACCTGCCGCGCTGTCAGGGCGGTAGCGATGTTGTGCGCCCAAAACTGCGCTCGCAGAGGATGCCTGAGTGGAAAGATGCCAGAGAGGGCGCTGGCGTTGAGAAGGCCCTTTAGCTCCGAGATGCCGATCACGGCCACAGCCTGCTCAATCGTCTTGCTTCCGCCACCTCGGTCGTAGAAGACAGAATTCGCAATCTTCAGCACCCGCGCGGCGAGCCCTTCGTCGGTCTCGAGCACCTCGATGTAGTCGCGCGCATCGGCGTTCGGATTTGTCGCAAGCTGGAATGCCTGGTGAGAGGCCTTGGGCATCGACGGTATCGCTTTAGAGCCTAGCGAGGAGACGATGCTCTGCCGCATGCCGTCAGGAAGACGGACGAGCTTGCCGTTGGCCGAATCCTCTCTCTTCTTCTTGTCGCCGAAGAGCTTTGAAAGCATGCGATCCCCCCGGGGTTACACAACCCCAACTAGTACGATGAGTTGCAGCGGTAGCAAGGTTCACGGCCGTGCTGCCCATCCCCTCGCGTAACTACTCGACATAACAGCGGCAAAAGGAGAGTAAAAAATAGAGGGGCTGCCCCTTGTTGTCGTCATTTCGCGTATTTGCGTTAGTTCCGGGGCGCAGGTACTATACCGGAGGGCTTTTAACGCAGCGGTGCGCCATGCATAACCTCGCAAACTCCCATGAGTTCCCGGAACAGACTGGCTCAAGCCAGCTCGTGCTCGTCGTCGACGATGAAGCAAGCATCCGCCGGTCCCTCGAAGGCGTGCTGAAAGATGAGGGATTCCCGGTGGTTCTCGCCGAAGACGGAGAGAGCGCCATCCGCCTGCTGATGACCACTCGCCCCGCGCTCGTGCTCCTGGACATCTGGATGCCCGGCATGGATGGTCTGGAGACCCTTAAAAAGATTAAAGAGATTCACCCCGACCTCCCGGTTGTGATGGTCAGCGGACACGCCACTATCTCTACCGCTGTAGCTGCCACCCGTCTCGGTGCGGCCGACTTCCTCGAGAAGCCCCTCGATCTCTCCGGCACAATCCAGGTAGTTCGGCGCGTTCTTTCGCAGCAGCAGCCTGAGCAGAAGACTGGCGAGGCTCAATGGGAGGCAATCGAGCCGAGTGCTGTTGGATCGCTGCGCGAGTCTCTAACGATCAATCCTGTTGTCTTCTCGCGACAAACGCTGCGCGGCCGCGCGTTGCCGCAGAAGACCCTGGCGCACGCAGCGATTCTGTACGGCCAGGGGCTTCACTCAGGAAGAAAGAGTGGCCTTATCCTTGAGCCGCTTCCGCCTAACTCAGGCATCCACTTCGTGGGCGTCTCTGAGACAACTGTGGTTCCTGCGCACGTAGACTTTGTTGAGTCGACCGGGTATGCAACGACGGTGCGCCTCGGACAGACTCAAGCAGGCA
>CANLJX010000149.1 GCA_947491545.1 Deltaproteobacteria bacterium | reverse complement strand
AGGGCAACTTCTCAACGAAGTTCCTCGACCAGGTTCAGCTCTTCGCGTAGCGCTTCCGGGGGCGCCATCTCGTTTTGGAGGCTTACGTGGGCGCTCGCTCTCTGTCCTTACTTGCTGCTGTGCTGGTTGCAGGCGTTGTTGTGTCAGTCCCTGCCGCTGCCCAGGTCGATGCGCGTGGGCAGCTTCAAATTCCTGAGAAGAGCTTCAACTTCGGCTCTGTGCCGCAGGGAAAGAAGGTTTCCCACGCGTTCACCCTCCGGAACGTCGGAAAAGGCGATCTGCAGGTAATCGGCACTACGCCCTCGTGTGGATGCACCGTTGCGGCAGTAAGCGCGCCCGTGGTCAAGCCAGGTGGAAGCGAGAGCATCTCGGTTGAGTTCGACACCTCGGGCTTCTCAGGGCAAAAGACAAAAACAGTTGAGCTTCTGACGAGCGACACGTCCAACCCGCGCACGGTGCTGTCGCTTACGGGCACGGTGCTCCCTGGCGTGATGGTTGAGCCACGCGTTCTTGAGTTCGGCAGGGTTGCCCCGGGGGGCGCAAGCTTCGGACAGCCCATGCAGTTTGCGGTCAAGCTTCCTCAGGGAGTGTCACTAACCTCTGCCAATGTGCAGTCTCAGCATGTGTCTCTTCAGGAGCTCTCAAGAAGCGCAGGGCAGGCGACGTTCTCGGTCGCGCTCAAGGCTGGGATCCCGAAGGGCCCGTTCCGCGATCGCGTAACGCTTTCGTTCTCTGACCAGTCGATTGCCCCGCTCAATGTGCCGCTCGTTGCCATGGTCGAGGGGGATATTGTCGTGAAGCCGGCAACGCTCTCGTTCGGGGTCGTCTCAGGCGAGAAGCCGCTCGAGCGCCGAGTTTCCTTCGAGTACCGTGCCAAAGCGCCGCTCACTATCAAAAACGTCTCCTCGTCAGACTCGGCGGTGAGCGCCTACTACCAGCCAGGCGGCCGCGGCATGAACGGAACGATCGTCATTCAGCTCTCTCCGAACAAGGTGAAGGGAGATCTAAAGGCGACAGTTGAGATCTCAACCAATCATCCAACACAGCCGCTCACCTACATCAACGTCTTTGCGACGACTCCTCCGACGTAAATTGCCCGATCGTACCATGCGCATACTGCGTATACTCCAGTGCGGAGGATACGCATGCTGCTGTCACGACTCTTTGGCGCCCTGCTGCCGCTCTTGCTCGTTTCTCCAAGCATCTGCTGGGCAGATGTTGTGCGCTACGGAGAGACTGAGATACCGGTCGACTCGGTCCGCAGGATAGATGACTCCTTCTTCTCGCTTTCAGTGGGCGGCGAGGCCGCTGTCGTCGCGGCGGGGAATCTTGGACGATCGGCGGCTCTGAAGTTTCTCACTTCACAGGCAAGTAGCCACCGTTCAACAGAGATCATCCAGCCGATCCTGCGCCAGGCGTTGCTGCAAAGTGATCTTGATGTGGTGAGCGCGGTCTTCGCTGCGAAGGCTCAAGTTTTTGACCCCGCAGTATCCCTGGAGCTGTGCAAAACGCTCCTAACAGCGGCCTCGGATGAGTTACCGCTCGTTGAGCGTGCAGAGTGTCGAGAGAAGCTCCTCTCAGAGGCCAGCCGGCTCTTCGTTCAGGGAGAGATTGAGAATGCGATCGCGGTCGCTGTTGTGAGCGGCGGTTCCGTGGAATGGAGCGAGGAGTTGAGGCAAGCAAAAGCCGCACTCGCTGCGGCTGAGCAGGGAGACGCAAACAGCTTCTGGGCTGCCATGGCTGGCAGTAGCAGGGGAGACCTAACGAAGGAGCAAGCGATCATTCGGGTCGGGCTGCGAAAGGCGATGGCCTTCAAGCAGCGTGACTTAGCGCTCACTCTCCTGATGCGCTCTGATTTCGAGAGGCGTTCTGTGCTCGAACACTCCGCGGCGCAGTGGCTTCTTGAGGCGTCGCGGGAAGCCTCGCAGCTCGTGGCGTTTGACCCACAGGCCTGCCAGGTCCTCTCGCGGTACGCGGCGAAAGACGAGGTGATTGCGGCGATTCTGCCGGGCTCCTGCGCTGCGCAGAGGAGCGGCACCTTCGGCTGGTTTCTGGCGGCGGTGGCTCTTTTTGGTGCGGTGCTCTTCGGTGTCACTCTCGTCCGGGTCAGGGCAGGGGCTGAACGCGAAGAGCCCTGTGTAAGCCAGGCTCTCAACCCAGAGCATATCAAGCTCCTGGCTTTCTTCGGATTGCCTCCGGGGGCAACGCTCAAAGAGATAAAGGCGGCCTATCGCGCGGCGATCAAGGCGATTCACCCGGACCGTCAAAGAGGCGCGCAGAGGGATGCCGCCTCGGAAGAGTTTATCGAGGCAACGCAGCGCTACGAGAAGCTGCTCCAGTTGCATTTGCAGAACGCCGCTGTCGGCTCGGAGCGCATGCAGCGCGACTGCGCCTGAACTGGGTCGGTATGCAGCGTGAGTGCGTGACGGCTCGGCCTCCGACCGAGGCGAGCTGAGCAGCGGAGAGCTCGCGAGCTTGGGCTCCCGCCAGCAGCCGCTCCCGGACCGTTCTTGATCCCCCTCGACAGTCTGTCCGTCGAGTAAGCCGCTCTCTGAGCGCCCGGTGCAAGAGGTCGCTGTGCTCTAGGTACTCGTTGGCGAGCAGGAGCCCCCACCACGGATTCCCCTCAGCGACTTGGAACGAGATCTCTCGAAAGATAGTTGGTGTCAGTTTCATGCTGAAGGTCTAGGCATTTGCCGTGCCACCCCAGTCGCCGCCGCAACTGCCTGAAACAACGCTGTTTTGTGGCTCCTTGTGGAGCATGCCGCAGCACAACCCTGTGGCATCTCGCCGCGCTGGTTTCGTGACAGCGAGGGCTAACCCCTCTATACTCACGGTGCGGCGATTGGGGCGCGCGAGAAAGTGCGCGAACCCGGCCAGGACCGGAAGGTAGCAACCGTACCGCATGCATCTGTGATGTGTCCCCGGTCGTCGTCTATTTTTGCCTCTTCTTAAAATTCGGTACGTGCACGCAAACGTACCCGTACACGGCGGAGGGTTCCGCTAAGCGCTCCGAAACCGAAACCGAAACCGTTGCCGAGACCGCTCCCGGTTCCTGGCGCACCTGCCGCAAAGCTTATTGCCCGGGCAGGAAGTAGAGGTGCAATCCTCGCCCTCTAGGAAACGAATTTTCTTCCCCTGCGACCCCCGTCTTTCTGCTGTCCCGAATCCCAATTCGAGGTATTCTATCCCGGTTGTCCGCGTCGACCGCTAACGGCTCAGCATAAAGAAAGAATTTCGTGTCATACCTCGTTCTAGCAAGAAAGTATCGGCCATCAGGATTTAGCTCAGTGAGTGGGCAGGAGCATGTGACACGCACGCTCTCAAACGCGATTAAGCGCGACAAGGTGGTGCACGCTTACCTCTTCACAGGGCCTCGCGGAGTGGGAAAGACCTCAGTCGCGCGTATCCTCTCGAAGGCGATCAACTGCCAGAAGAGTGGCGCGACGGAGCCTTGCCTTGAGTGCCCGTCGTGCAAGGAGATAGGCGCGGGCACGAGCCTTTCAGTGAGGGAGATCGACGGAGCCTCGCACAACAGCGTCGACAACGTGCGCGAGCTGATGGATACCTTCAAGTCGCTTCCGCCTCCTGGCTACCGCTTCAAGGTGTACATCATCGACGAAGTTCACATGCTGAGCGTGTCGGCCTTTAATGCGCTACTCAAGAGCCTTGAGGAGCCGCCACCGAACACGGTGTTTATCCTCGCCACAACTGAGGTTCACAAGATCCCCGAGACGGTTCTCTCGCGCTGCCAGCGGCACGATTTCCGCGCGCTGAGCGTGCAGACGATAGAGCAGAGGCTCCTGCAGGTGTGCAAGGAAGAGGAGATTAAGGCCGACAGTGATTCTATTCGGCTGATTGCGCGGCTGGCTGACGGCTCGATGCGTGACGCACAGACGCTCCTCGATCGTGTGCAGAGCTTCTGCGAGGGGAATATGACAGCGGATGACACGAGTCGCGCGCTCGGCACCGTTGAGCGCCGTGCGCTCGTGGCGCTAGCTGCTGGGATCTTCGCCAGAGATGTCGAGCGGGTGCTTGAGCAGGTTGCCGACCTGTTCGCCTCAGGGATTGATCCAAGCACGATGCTGCGCGAGTTTGTGAGCTTTTGGCGTGAGGTATTCGTTGCGAAGCTCGGCGGCGAGCAGCGGCTTAAGGTGATGGGAATTAGCGACGACACGGCGGTTGAGCTGCTGCGCATGACATCGCCATTTGAGGCCGTCGACATTCAGGATCTGTGGGATGTTGCGCGCGAGGGGGCCGATAGATGTCTGCGCTCAGCACATCCGCGTTACGGCTTCGAGGCCCTCGTTGTTCGCATGGCGACACGGCAGCCGGTGGCAGAGATTGGCGAGCTTATAGCGAAGATCTCAAGCCAGCCTGAAGCAGCGCCGAGCGGCGCTCGTTCGGCGTCGGCTCCGAGCACGGCCGCGCCGGCTCAGGCGCAAGCCAGGAGTGTAATGCCTCGCTTAGAGGCGCGTCCTCAGCCGACGTCTAGTGCAGCCCAGCCAGCGGCTGTAGCTGCGCCGAAGGGAGCAGTTCTCTCGTGGGAGGATTTTCTGCGTGGTGGCGCTGAGGCAGGCGGAAAGATGTTCGTTGAGAGCCTCAAGCGCTTGCGGGTGACCCGCTTTGAGCACGGCGTCATCGAGGGAACCGGCCCTGAGTTCAACGTCAAGAGCGTTATGGGTGACAAGGCAAAGGTCATGGCGCTGCTGAATGACTTTGTGAATCGCCAGGGGCTGCAGAGCGTGACAACTTGGAAGATCGCGTTCGTGAAAGGGCAGGGGTCGGCCGAGAGCGCAGCAGCGCAGCAGCCATCTGCCCGCTCAAACGTCGAGGCTGTTCAGGGGCATCCTGCGCTTCAGAGCCTGCAGAAGATCTTTCCTGGCAGCAAAGTTGAGCAAGTTCGTTCCAAAAACAATTAAGGGTAACGCACGAAGGAGTACGTAGCATGTCGAGAGGATTTAACGGATTTCCAGGCGGGGGCGGCAACATGCAGGCTCTCCTGCAGCAGGCCCAGAAGATGCAGAAAGAGATGCAGAAGGCCCAGGCTGAGGCCGAGGCTTTTGAGGTCGAGGGTAGCGCCGGTGGGGCAGTGAAGGTCAAGGTCAACGGCAAGTACGAGGTGCTCGCTGTCGAGATTAAGCCTGAGGCTGTTGATCCGAGCGATGTGGAGATGCTCCAGGATATGCTCAAGGCTGCGGCTAATGACGCGCTCGGAAAGATTAAGGAGAACTTTGATCAGAAGCTTTCAAAGGTAACTGGCGGCGCCGGTGTTCCGGGTGGGCTTCTCTAGGGAGGACTAATGCTATCGTTTCCTCCAGCCCTGCAGCGGCTCATTAAGGAGCTTTCGAAGCTCCCTTCAGTTGGCGAGAAGACGGCAACCAGGCTCGCGTACCACCTGGCTGCAAATGACAAGGATCTCGCCCGTTCGCTCGGCGAGGCGCTGCAGCAGTCAGCAGCTCAGGTGAAGCTCTGTTCGCGCTGCTTCTTCTTGAGCGAGGCCGACCTGTGCGCGATCTGCCAGAACCAGTCACGCGACGCGTCGCTGCTGTGCTTGGTCGAGAAGCCGGTCGACGTCTTGGCGCTTGAGCGCGTCGGAGAGTTCAAGGGCACCTACCACGTCTTGCACGGGCTTTGGGCGCCGCTGCGCGGACAGGGGCCAGAAACGATGAAGATTAAGGAGCTGACGGTGCGGCTCTCTGCCGAGCCGATCAAAGAGGTTATCATCGCCACCAGCGCAACGGTCGAGGGAGACGCTACGGCGCTCTACGTTGGGCGCATCCTGGCTGAGGCCGGCATCAAGGTTACCCGCCCGGCGCAGGGCATCCCGAAGGGAGGAGAGCTTGAGTACGCTGACGATGTGACGCTCTCTCGGGCGTTTGCGGCGCGGAGTACGTTGCAGGTGTAGGTGGCGAAAGTCGTAGCGGGCGATAGCGTCCATCATCTTCATCCTAATCCTCCTCTTTCTCCTGCACCTGTACTGGTTTCCTTTTCCTCCTCTGGGTATTCCGACACGAGTATCGAAGGCAATCCTGGGAAAATATCCTGATTACGATCAGGAGTGGGTGCAGGTGCAGGAGGAAGAGAAGGATTATGAGGAGGAGCCCTAGCAAGACCTTGCTAGCGAAAAAGGTGCCCGCTCCCCTTTTTCACGTCACGTTGCCCCTTCTTGTGGGTACTTTATCTGTCGTATAGGGCACTTATCTGCTCCCTGGTGCTTGACTTTCCGCCCCCCGCAGAGAATTATACGCTCGCTACCATTCCCCGGTAGCTCAGTCGGTAGAGCAGGTGGCTGTTAACCACCGTGTCGGGGGTTCGATTCCCTCCCGGGGAGCCATATTATATTCCTATCTCGGCGTCGTTGTTCCTATCTCGACTTTGCTGCGCAAAGATCTCGATGACGGCTTAGGGGGTAGCCCCCCTAAGGACCCCCGAGGAACTCCTATCTCGACTTTGCTGCGCGGAAGTTTCCTACCTCGACTTTGCTGCGCAAAGATCTCGATGACGGCTTAG
>CANLJX010000148.1 GCA_947491545.1 Deltaproteobacteria bacterium | reverse complement strand
AGACGCGCTCAACCTGCGCCGCAAGACGGGGCACTCAACGATCGCGATAACCGAGGGTGGCGGCCGCAACACGAAGCTTCTTGGACTTCTGACGAGCAAGGACTTCTGGGAGTACAAGGACGACCTCACCCAGAGCGTGCAGGGGTTCTTCACGCCGCGAGAGAAGCTCGTGCTAGCCGAGGAGGGCGTTAGCCTCCAGGACGCCACCAACCTGCTCTGGAAGCACAAGAAGGAGTGCCTGCCGATCGTCGACAAGCAGGGCAACCTCAAGTCGCTCGTGTTCCGCAAGGACTACTACGACCACCACTCCTACCCGGACGAGCTGACCGACAGCCGCAAGCGCCTCGTTGTTGGAGCGGCGCTCAACACCTACGACTATATGGAGCGCGCTTCGGCGCTCGTGGAAGCTGGTGTCGATGTGCTGTGCCTTGACTCCTCGGACGGCTACACCGAGTGGCAGGCAGACGCCGCCAAGCAGCTGCGCAAGAAGTTCGGCAGCAATATCATCCTCGGGGGCGGCAATATTGTGTCAGCCGACGCCTTCCGCTACATGGCGACAGAGGCCGAAGTTGACTTCGTCAAGGTCGGAATCGGCGGCGGCTCGATCTGTATCACTCGCGAACAGAAGGGCATCGGGCGTGGCCAGGCCAGCGCCGTTATGGATGTGGCGCGTGAGCGCGACAAGTTGGCAAAAGAGACTGGGATCTACGTTCCGATCTGCTCCGACGGGGGGCTCAACTCTGACACACAGATGATCATGGCGCTCGCAATGGGTGCCGACTTCGTGATGATGGGTAAGTACTTCGCGATGACCGAAGAGAGCCCTACCGCCAAGATTAGCTACCGTGGAAGGCTCTACAAGCCGTACTGGGGCGAGGGCTCGAACCGCGCGCGCAACTGGCAGCGCTACAAGCAGAGCGAGGCGGCGCACCTTATCTTTGAGGAGGGTGTTGATGCCTACGTTCCGTACAGTGGCCCGCTCTCAGACAAAGTTGATGTGTCGCTCGTCAAGCTGCGCTCGACCATGTGCAACGTTGGGTCCCTGTCGGTGAAAGAGCTGCACGAGAAGGCGCGCATCACCAAGGTGTCGGAGATGACGGTTGTTGAGGGCGGAACCTCGACCGTCGAGATGCTCGACCGCATGCAGCCGAGTATCGACTAGGCGCTTATGTGGTTCACGCGCGAGCAGTTCAAGCTTGGCAGCGAGCTTCGCACCTGGGGCCTGGAGCCGCGCTTTGAGCCCGGAGACATCGTTGCGCGCGGATTTGCCGACTTGGGGCACGAAGAGTTTCAGGTGCTGCCCGGACCAAAGCTCCTGTCTCTCACGGCCGGAACCACAACACCGGTTCCAGACGGCCACACGCAGCACTTCTTCTGGATACCTTCGGCAGACGAGTGTGTCTCGCTGCTAGAGAAACGGGGCGTGGCGTGCCTCAAGTGCGAGCGCGTAGACGGCAGGGAGTGGCTGGTGCAGGCCCAGTGCTGCGGAGAGATTGAGGCGCACCGCGCCGCATCGCTGCACGCGGCGCTCCTCACAACGCTGCTCGCTGCCTGCAAGCGCGCCTTCAAGGAGAAAACGTCGTGAACGCAGCCCAATACCGTATCGTGCTGGCGTCTTCCTCCCCGCGGCGCCGCGAGCTGCTCGGGCAAGCAGGGGTGCCTTTCGAGGTGATCGTGCCGGGCTGTGACGAAACTCCCGTTCCAGGAGAAACCCCGCGGCAGATGGTCGAGCGGCTCGCACTCGTTAAAGCCGTTACAGTTGCCGACCAGCAACGAGATGCGCTTGTGATAGGCGCTGACACAACGGTGTTCATCGACGACAAGGCGCTCGGCAAGCCCGAGTCAGTCGCGGAGGCAAACTCGATGCTCGCGACGATAGCCGGGCGCACGCACGAAGTTTGGGGCGGAATTGCGCTGGTGTGCCAAGAGCGCAAGCTCTCGCAGGTGTGGTCACACGTCACGCAGGTGACGATGGCTGGCATGGATTCACAGATGATTGCGCGCTACGTGGAGTCGGGTGAGCCGATGGACAAGGCTGGCGCCTATGCCATTCAGGGCCTAGGGCTTCAGTTCGTTGAGGGCGTCTCAGGCTCGTACTCCAACGTCGTGGGGCTCAACATCAGCGCTTTGATGCAGCGCCTCAAGCAGATCGGTGCAGTCTCGTGATGGATTCCGGCCCGGTCGCGGCGCAGCTTGAGAGTGTTCTGGCGGAGATGAGAGGCGCGTGCGAGCGCAGCGGCAGAGGCACGACCGATGTAACGCTTGTCGCCGTCAGCAAGAAGCATCCGCTGCCGCTCGTGCACGAGTACGTCGCTGCCGCTCAGGCGCGGGGCATGAGGCCGGTCCTCGGCGAAAGCTACGTTCAGGAGCTCAAGGCGAAGCGCTCTGCGCTCGGCACCGCAGCGACCTTTCATCTGATCGGCCCCCTGCAGAGCAATAAGATTCGGGATGCGGTGAAGGTTGCAGACGTGATTGAGTCGGTGCACTCGCTCTCGGTGCTTCAAGCCATCGCCACGGAGGCCCGCAAGATTGGCAAGAAGCAGTCAGTTCTCTTGCAGGTGAATATCTCGGAGGACAGCGCAAAGAGCGGCTTCGCTCCGCACGAGGTCGCCGCTGCTGTTGGGGAGGTGAGCAGCATGGCTGACGCCGTCTCGCTCCAAGGCCTCATGACGATTACTGCGCTCTATGACACCGCCGAAGAGGCGCGCGGAGACTTCCGGCGTATGGCAACGCTGCGTGACGAGCTTGTGCAGTCAGGATTGCACACCGCATTCGAGGGGAGCCGCATCAAGCTCAGCATGGGGATGTCAGCGGACTTCGACGTGGCGATAGAGGAGGGGGCCGATCTCGTCCGGGTTGGAACGGCGCTCTTTGGCGAGCGGGAGCGTTAGGGGGCGGGAGCCAGCGACTTTCTTTCGACCATCCAGGATTGCACGCTGGTCTCGGCTTGATAGCAGCAGCTCTGGGTTGTGGACCGAATGTAAGCACCTTAGCCGATGCATCCGTCTTTATCTTTAGACCTCCCGGCGCGCTTATAACACTCCGCGAGAGCTAGGTGGTGGCGCCCCGCAACAGGGGCAACAGGGCAAGCGATAGTCATCGGCATGGCCGTGAGATAGCGGCAGGGGATTCGCGTCTCTCCGCCTGATTATCTTTTCCCCCCAAGTCTTGGTACAAGGGGAAAGAAGCGAGGTCATCACCGGGCACACTATGTCCAAACCTACCGATCAACATCCATCACTTTTGGTGACGCCGATCGGATACATCCGCACCAAGATGCGGACGAAATTTGACTCCCCCCACCAACCAAAGAACTCAAACGAAGAGAGAAATATCATCGAACTCATCCCCGGCATGAGCTTTGATCTAGCGTTGAAGGATCTAGCCACGTTTGATCGGATATGGCTCGTGTGGTGGTTCCACCGCAACTCCTCGTGGAAACCGATCGTCCTTCCCCCGCGCGGAGCAGCGAAACGTCGGGGAGTCTTCGCAACTCGTTCACCGCATCGACCCAACCCAATCGGCATCACATCATTGCCTCTCATCGGAATCGAGGGCTCTAACCTGATAGTTGGCAAAGCCGACCTTGTTGATGGCACACCGATCCTTGATATCAAGCCGTATCTCGCGACGGTCGACGCGTTTCCGGAGGCCTCACTCGGTTGGCTCTCTGAAGTAGAGTCGCAACACGCTGAGCCACCACCGTACACCACTACTTTCGGCCCCCTCGCCGAAGAGCAACTCGCGTGGCTTAGAACAGTGTGGAATGTTGATTTTCGGGAGAGAATGAGTGAAATCTTGAGTCGAGATCCCTCGATTCACCGCACCCGACGCATCAGAAAGTGGGGAATTAACAAGCTGCAGCTCGGCTGCGGTGCGTGGAAAGCAATATTCGTCGTGCAGGGTATGACGGTCATCGTGGAAGGATTGCTGTGTGGCTATCCTGACGAGCTGCTGATGGGTGGCCCAAACCCAGAGATCCCAGACCAAGAAGCGCAGATAGCTTTCAAAACGTTATGGCCAGAGAGTCTCCTCAAGCCGGTGCTCGTTGAAGATGATATTGCCGTCCCAACCGAGGCATCTTTAAGAAGCCATAAGGGGAATTCGCAGTGAATCCCTGCAACACAGCTCGCCGCACGTGGTGACAAGTGATTGTTGGTTTTTAAGACATACGCGAATCGCCTGTTGAGCTGCGACAAGTGCAGGAGATCATCTCTCATGCGACTTTTTCCCTCTGCAGCCCGGCTCCATCGGCCAACGGAACGGAGGTCAAGGTCTCATGACGATTGCTGCGCTCTACGGCACCGCCGAAGAGGCGCGCGGAGACTTCCGGCGTATGGCAACGCTGCGTGACGAGCTTGTGCAGTCAGGACTGCACACCGCATTCGAGGGGAGCCGCATCAAGCTCAGCATGGGGATGTCAGCGGACTTCGACGTGGCGATAGAGGAGGGAGCCGATCTTGTGAGGGTGGGGACGGCGCTGTTTGGCGAGCGAGAGCGTTAGGAGGAGAAGCCTGCGACTTTCTTGCCCCCCATCCAGGATGCCCGCTGACTAGGGCTTGATAGGAGTGGCTCTGGGTCGTGGACCGAATGTAAGCACCTTAGCAAATGTATCGGTCCTTTTTGCCCTAAGTTCGAAACAGCCCCTCAACCAACCACGTTTCAGTCGCTTAGCCGCTGTTTTCGGCTCCCCTGCCGGGGCATACGAAAATTTCGCATGCGCTAACGGAGAAATAGCGTCAGGTAAAGCCACATCTGCCCTGAAGCAAACATATCCCTAAGTAGGACTTGGGGTTATGGGCGCTAGTGCGCCCGCGCGCCTCTTTGGCGGGGCGCTGGTTTGCGAGTCGGAAGGCACGAGTGGCGGGACCGGTTCAACAGAAGATCACTCCTCAACCCGAGGAGAAAGGTGCATCGCACGAGCAGGCAAAAGCCCAAGAGCGCCAGGTTGCGCCTCAGCTAGCGCCACAGGAGGTCTCGGTTCTCGCACAACCGATCCCGAAGAACGAAGTGAACGCAGCGATCGAGCGCCACATAGCGCAGCGTCACAAGCAGCAGGACCAGCAGGAGCTCTACTCATCCGTTTGGGCCGGGCTCGCAGCGGCGATAATCAAGACACAGCCCGCGACCCCGTCATCCGACTTCCGCCGCAGAGTCGAGCAGCTCGTTCAGGAGCTCTCTCTCGCAGAAGAGCGCGAGCGCAAGCGAAAACGAGGAGTCCGCGACGAGACGTTCTTTCGCAGCCTCGTTTCGCTGCTCGGCGAGAAGGAAGCTGAGACGGTTCAGCAGAAAATTGAGACGCTCCAGAAGACACCAGGAGCCAACGCGCAAGATACCGCGCAGCTCGCCAAGGATATCGCAGCCAAGCTCTCCGCAAACGACTCGCTCCTCGCGCTGCACACCGGCACACAGTCTGTTGAGCGCCCTGGTGCAGGCTCTGGCAACGCGCCAGAGATGCGCCGCAGCGTTGAATCGCAGGTCCAGCAGCCTGTGGAGCCACTCAACATCCGCCACCCCTTAAACCACCCAGTGCCTGAGATTCGTGATGCGCTCATTCAGATGGCGCAGCCGAACGTGAGCCCGTCGGGAGGAAATGTCTCGCTCCCCGAGATTGAGCCGATTGCACGGCAGCTCTTCCCGGCCGCGAAAAATCTTGGTTTCACCGGCACCCGTGACCAGTTCACCGAGGCCCTGTACATGCTCTCCCACAAGGTCGAGAGCGCTCAGGGGATTCGAGCGGACCAGATCCTGCACCTCACCGAGCAGTCCCTCTCGCAGAACGGAGAGATCCCCAACTCGCACCTCGTTTCGATCATGACCGACGTGCTTGCACGCGTCCAATATGCCAAGGCCGCATGCGTCAACAGCGGAGAGGCTGCCCACTTCGTGCTGCGGGATGGCGAGAAGCCAGCAGAGGTGCGTGGCCAGGTTCTCGCGGACAACGCTGCTCAGGTTCTTGAGGGAACTGGCGGATTCGGGCTGCTCGGAAGCCACGGGTTTGGCCCCCCGCCAGTGCCTGCCGCAAGCGCTGAAGTCTCGGAGCCTGTAACTCCAGTGAGCCTATCGACACCAGCGGTGCGAGGCACAGTGGAGCGTGAGGTGGTGCGGAACCTCGATACGCTCAACAAGGAGGGCGCACCTGCGGAATCCACAAAGATCGCTGCTCCCACAGGGGCCTCTGCAAGCTCAACACCAAACGGCGCTGTCACAGACAGTGGCGCTGCCGCCAAAGAGAGTTCAGCGGCAAAGGCGACACCCGCGGCAGGCACACCGGGCGTGGCCACTTCTCAGGAGAGTGCCGTTGCAGCTCCTGCCATGGCCGCTGCAGCGCCGGCGCCAACCAGCCCAGGCACGTCCGTCGCCGTTCCTGCGCTCAAGAAGATAGTTGCTGGCGCTCACACGGCCGAGAACCTGGAACACAACCCCGAGATTGCGCTGCCTGCAAACAGCGAAGCCCCGAAGTTCAAGGTCTCGTCCGTTGCTGAGCTCACTAAGAGCCTGAAGGAGTTGGGAACGAAAGCTGCGC
>CANLJX010000147.1 GCA_947491545.1 Deltaproteobacteria bacterium | reverse complement strand
AGCGCGCCGGCGTTCGTCCTGGCGACGTGATCGTCAAGATCGACGGAAAATACACCAAGGAATTTTCGCTCGTAGACGCTGTAAAGCGGCTGCGCGGCCCGAAGGGCAGCCCGATTCAGATCTCCATCAGCCGCAGGGGCGCGTCTGACTTAATCGATATCACGATCGTGCGTGACAACATCGCAGTTCGCAGCGTCAAGAGCCGCTACCTCGGCGAAGGGTTCGGCTACGTTCGTGTCAGCCAGTTCATGGAACACACTGCCGACGACCTCAAGAGCGCGCTCGATTCGCTGCAGAAGCAGAGCGGGCAGCCAGAGCTGCGCGGGCTGATCCTCGACCTGCGCAACAACCCAGGCGGACTCCTCGCACAGGCTGTGCGTGTCAGCGACATGTTCCTGAAAGACGGCGTGATCGTGTACACAGATGGTCGCGTTGACGCGCAGAAGCAGAAGTTCTTCGCGCGCGAGAAGGACACTCAGGCTGACTATCCAATCATCGTCCTTGTCAATGGCGGCTCAGCATCAGCCTCAGAGATCGTTGCCGGTGCGCT
This sequence comes from Deltaproteobacteria bacterium, assembly GCA_947491545.1. GTDB lineage: Bacteria > Bdellovibrionota_C > UBA2361 > UBA2361 > OMII01 > OMII01. The sequence continues at coordinate 6,059 of CANLJX010000147.1, read as the reverse complement.
GAAGGATCACGGCCGCGCTCTCGTGCTCGGCACGCAGACGTTTGGCAAGGGATCAGTGCAAACCATTACGCCTCTAGAGAACGGCGGAGCGCTTACGCTCACCACCGCGCTCTACTACACAAAGAGCGGAAACTCGATTCAGGCCCGCGGCGTGAAGCCCGACATAGCGGTGGAGGACGAGGCTGACGCAGCTGAGCCGGGCGCTGCTACTCGTTCGCCGATCGGCGACCTGCGTGAAGAGGACCTCCCCGGCGCAATCGGCAACCCGTCCGAAGGTAACGCTTCAGAGGAGTCGAACCCTCTTAAGAAGATCAACAAGACCCCGACCGTCCGACCTGACGTTTCGGCCATAAACCCAGAGAAAGAGGACATTCAGGCCTGGGAGAAGAAGGACTCCCAGTTCCGTCGGGCGCTCGACCTGCTGAAAACATTCAGTGTTTTCAAGCCGGCCCAGGGCTCCGACACTTGAAGTCGTAGGGCTGCTTGGCTATACTCCCGCGACCTTTAGGCGCGTAGCTCAGTTGGTTAGAGCGCTTGCTTGACAGGCAAGAGGTCCACAGTTCGACTCTGTGCGCGCCTACCAGAAGTCCTTCTTGCGGACCCAACCCGTTAAGATCAGGAGTTTTTCACGAACTCGGTCGCACCTGGATGAGACTGAGGTGGAGGCTACTAGCCTGGGCGAGGGCTTTAAGTGGTTTGGGATGTGGTTTAAGCCCCCGGGGCCGGCTTGATCTGGTGACGGGTACAGTGTAGTTAAGGGGGCTCTTTGTAGTTAAGGGTGCTAAATGCCGAAGATAAAGACAAACAGGACCGCGCGTAAGAAGCTGTTTCCCAACAAGAACGGGAAGGTAAAGCGCGCTCACGCGTTCCACAGCCACCGTGCATCCAGCAAGAGCGGTCAGCGCAACCGTCGCCTCAACAAGATGACGCAGGTTGACAAGACTAACCTCGACGCTGTTCGGCGCATGCTTCCGTACGCGTAACAACAATTTCTCAAGAGAAGGTGTACCATGAGAGTTAAACGTGGATTTGCAGGACGTCGCCGCCATAAGAGGCGTCTCAAGTTAGCAGAAGGGTTCCGTGGCCGTCGTAACGGCTGCTTCAAGCTCGCTAAGCGCGCTGTAGAGAAGGCCCTCCAGTTTGCGTACCGCGATCGCCGCGCTAAAAAGCGCGACTTCCGCGGTCTGTGGATCATCCGCATCAACGCGGCGGCTCGAATTAACGGGCTGTCGTACTCGAAGCTCGTGAACGGTCTCTCGAGGGCTGGTATCGAGCTTGACCGCAAGGTTCTCGCCGAGATCGCCTTCTCTGACCCAGCGTCCTTCGCTGTAGTTGCTGAGAAGGCGAAGACTGCTCTCAACTAAGGCGTGAGCCAGGCATGAGCATCCGGGACGAAAACAACCCGGGATCGTATGGAACCGGCGTCAGCCAGGAGACCTTCCTGGTTGCGCCGGTTTCGCATTTTTGGGCCTCCCGGCTCGTCGCAATCGACTCAACCTGGAACCCGAAGTCGTGGTCGATCCAGCTCTTCGAGCGCGAGCTAAACGAGCCGCTGGCGCGCGTGCGTGGGCTCTTCGTTGGAAATCTGCTGGTCGGCTACCTGATTGCGCACGTCGTCTTCGACGAGGCTCACATCGTTTCGCTCGGACTTGCTCCTGAGTGGCGCGGTAAGGGCGGCGGACGGTTTCTGCTGAAGGACTTCCTGCGCTGCACGCGGCTTGAGGGGATAAACTCAATCACCCTCGAGGTGCGAGTGTCAAACATCGCCGCACGCGCCCTCTACGAAGGGTGCGGATTTATGGCTGCTGGCTTGCGCCGCAACTACTACTCCGACAACGGAGAGGATGGTATCACCATGCGCTACGAGGTCGAGCCGCGAAGGTGGCGCGACCGATCTGCGCCTGCGCCTGAGCTGTGCAACGTGCAGCATGCAGAGTCTCTTGCGAACACATCTCCCGCCACAGTAGCACCCCATGTACAAAACGCTCGCTAAGCCCGCCTTCTTCGCAATAGACCCAGAGCGGGCGCACGACCTGATGCGTGCCGCCGGTCGCATAGCGAACAATCGCCCCGTGTCGCGCCTGCTGCGCTCGTTCTACGACGTGTGGGACTCCCGTCTAGCAGTGCACGTTGGCGGGCTCTCATTTCCGAACCCGGTTGGGCTCGCAGCCGGGCTTGATAAGCAGGCCGAGCTGGTTGGGCTCATGACTGGGCTTGGTTTCGGTCACCTAGAGCTTGGCACCGTTACCGCGCAGCCGCAGCCAGGCAACCCGAAGCCGCGCATCTTCCGCCTCGCGGCTGACAACGCTCTCATAAACCGCATGGGGTTTCCGTCCGGCGGAGCAGATGCTCTAAAGATTCGGCTGCAGCGGATCCGCCGCACCTTTCCCGCGCTGCCGCCGATCGGGATCAATATCGGAAAGTCTAAAGCGACTGAGATCGACCAGGCTATCGACGACTACTGCTACTCCTTCAAGCTTCTCTCGCCGCTCGCTGACTATGTGGCGGTGAATGTCTCCTCGCCTAACACTCAGGGGCTGAGGCAGCTTCAGGAGAAGGATCGCCTCAAGGCGCTCCTGCTCGCCCTCAGGGACGCCAACACCCACAGGCGGCCGATCTGGGTGAAGGTAGCGCCCGACCTCACCTGGAGCGCTCTGGAGGAGGTGATTGAGTGCTGCCTCGAAGCCGGCTGCACCGGGATTGTCGCAACCAACACAACCCTCGGCCGCGAGGGGCTCGTAACCGTTATCGACCAGGCCGGTGGCTTGAGCGGCGCCCCGCTGCGGCAGAAGTCGCTTGAGGTGGTGCGCTTCATCGGGGCGCGGCTCTCGGGGCGGCTCGGGCTAATCGGGGTGGGTGGAATTTCCACTGCCGATGACGTGCTCGCGATGCTCTCTGCGGGCGCGTCGTTGGTGCAGGTCTACACGGCGCTTGTGTACGAAGGCCCCGCGCTCGTTAAGCACCTAAACCAGGGGCTCCTTGCTTTTATGGAGCAGCGTGGCTGCCGTTCGGTTCAGGAGGCCGCGCTGGCTTGGGGGGAGGAGCGGCGGGTGGCGTAGGGGGCGGAAGCCGGAGCAGGAGCCGGAACCGTTGCCGGCCTCCGGTCCGAGTAAGCGGGAAAAGCGCCTCGGATCTGGTCGAAAAATGCGTGTTTTGACAGGGGGCGCGCTAACTCGTCCAAGTAGCTAGCTTTATACGGAATGATGGAAATACGCGAAAAAATGGGCTTTTTCTGGGGCTTTATTTGACCTGGACGGGGTGCTTAAGGTACACTTCGTGAGCGCTAGTGGGTTAATTGCGCAGGTTGTCCCGAAGTCGTGAGCGCAAGGGCTCGACTCTCCTATCACGAGAGGCCGGGCAAGAGAAGCTAACAGAATTCTGGAACTCGTTGGTCGGTAGAGGTTGGCGGTGAGCGTTAGGCTCCCTCGAACTCTTTTTGCGTCCGGCGGCCAGAACGGTGTCGACCCAGTGGAGGGGTTTACTCTTGAAGACTAAGAAGAAGGTAGCGAAGCCGACTCAGGCGAAAGCCTCGAAGCCAAAGGCAGCCAACGCGATCAAGGCCACGAAGAAGCCCGTCCGCAGGGCCCCAGCTACCCAGAAGTCGCCGAAGCTATCGGCGGCACCTGCTAAGGTTTCTGTTGCAGCCAAGGGCGTTGTAGCATCCACGAAGCCAAGCTCATCCGTAAAAGTTTCTGTCACCGAGAGGCTCGTAGCCTCGCGTCTCGTAAAGTCGGCCCCGCAGGGGAAGAAGACTGAGCTTAAGCTCGTCACCAAGGCGGTCGTGAAGGGCGCTGTTGTGAAAGGCGCAAAGGAGCGTGCGCTTGGAGTTAAGATCCCAGCCACCAAGATCACGCGCTCAGAGCCAGCTCCGTTTGGAACGAAGGTCATTCCAGGAAACTTCGGCTTCGATGCCCCGCAAGCCAAGCCAACCCCGGTTCGCGCTGTAACGGCAGAGAGGGTAGCGGTTTCTGTTTCGACCTCAACGACGACCTTGTCGTTTAAGTCGGGTGACAAGATCGTGTATCCTGGCCACGGCGTAGGCGAGATCGAGGGGATCCGCAGCACTGTTCTCGGCGGGCAGGAGCACCACATCTACAACATCAAGATCATTGAGAGCGGCATGAAGGTCATGGTGCCGGTTTCTCAGGCCGCATCGGTTGGCCTGCGTAAGATCGTCGACAAGCGCGCGATTGACGAGGTGTTCTCGATCCTCAAGGACCGCGACTTCAAGATCGACACCCAGACCTGGAACCGCCGCTTCCGCGAGTACACCCAGAAGATTAAGACCGGCTCGGTATTAGAGATCGCGATGGTCCTGCGTGACCTCTCGGTTTTGAGCGCTGACAAGGAGCTTTCGTTTGGCGAGAAGAAGATGCTCGACCAGGCTGAGGCGCTGCTCGTCTCCGAGATCGCAATCGCAAAAGCCCGCCCGCATGACAAGGTAGCCGGCGAGCTGCGCGCGCTCTTCGTGTAAGAGCCCGTCAATAAGGCCCCACATGCGGTACTGTGTAGTCATCCCTGCGGCAGGAAGTGGAACCCGCATGGGCTCTGCCGTGCCGAAGGTAATGCTCAAGCCCGGAGCCTCACGGGGCGGTTCCCACCACACAATCTTGCAGCTTACGGTGCAAACCTTCGCCGCAGACGAGCGCTGCGAACGGATCGTCGTGTGCGCGCCGAGTGAGCATGTGCAGGAGTTCTCAAGCCACCTTTTAGGAGAGCCAAGAGTAGCGGTCGTCGCAGGCGAGGTCACCCGCCAGCGCTCGGTGCTAAAGGGCGTGGAAGCTCTTGAGCGCGAGGGAAGGCTCGTGCAGGGCTGTGTCGTTTTGGTTCACGATGCAGCGCGCTGTTGTGTGTCGGCGGAGGTGATTGCTCGTGTTCTTGAGGGTGTTGCAGAGCACGGTGCCGTAACAGCGGCGGTTCCAGCAGTTGACTCGCTGTGCCGGGTTGAAGGCAGCGTGATTGCCGGCTACGTTGAGCGAGCCACTGCGTGGACGGTTCAGACGCCTCAGGGCTTCGACGGGCTTGAGCTGCTGCGCGCGCACCGCGCAGCCGAAGAGCAGGCAGTTGAAGGATTAGACGATGCCGCGCTCGTAGCGCGGCTTCGGCCAGTGTCGGTCGTTCTTGGCCACAGGCTTAACATTAAGGTGACGCAGCCCGAGGATCTCCTGGTGGCTGCTGCTGCGCTTGAAGCGAGGTAGCTCAGTGGAGATTAGGATTGGGGAGATTAGGATTGGCCAGGGGATCGATATTCATGCCTTTGAGACGGGCCGCAGGTGCGTGCTCGGCGGAGTCGAGATACCCTCTGAGCGCGGGCTGCTCGGACACTCGGATGCCGACGCCTTAACGCACGCCGTGATGGACGCGGTGCTCGGAGCGATCGGGCAGCGTGATATCGGGACCCTCTTCCCGGATACCGACGCAAGCTTCAAGGACGCGGACAGCATCATGCTGCTTCAGAAGGTGTGGTCGCTTGCGGAGAGAGAGGGCTGGAAGCTCGTCAACGCTGATGTGACGCTGTTGGCCCAGGTTCCGAAAGTAAAGCCGTACGTGACCGAGATGCAACAGCGCCTAAGCAGTGTCCTAGGCTGCGAGCCCTCGCGCGTCACGATTAAGGCCACCACGACTGAGCGGCTGGGGTTTATTGGGCGAGAAGAAGGGGTTCTCGCCTCGGCGGTGGTGCTGCTGCAGCGGTAGGGGGGAGCGGGACCGGAGCCGAGACCGGAGCCGTGGCCGAGAGGGATGCCGCTTGGTGTATTTAATTGGGGGATACAGCTATGCAATACAACCGTCTTGGCTCAGCCGGAATACAGGTCAGCCAGCTCTCGTTTGGCTCGTGGGTAACCTTCGGGCCACAAGTAGACGAGTCGAAGGCTGCTCAGCTGATGAAGCAGGCGTACGATGCTGGCGTCAACTTCTTCGACAACGCGGAGGCTTACAGCGGCGGCGATGCAGAGCTTCTTATGGGGCGAGCGATCAAGAAGCTCGGGCTGCGGCGCTCTTCGTACCTCGTCTCCTCGAAGTTCTTCTGGGGGCTGCACGAACGCCCAAACGAGAAGAAT
>CANLJX010000146.1 GCA_947491545.1 Deltaproteobacteria bacterium | reverse complement strand
GAAGAAGTAGCCCGCAGTGGCGAGCGCCCGCTCGCGACGAAGCAGGTGCTGTATCGTAACGAGCAGCGCATGCGAGGTGAGCACAAAGAGCCCGATGATATCGAGGTGGTCTTTGAGCTTGAATGCTTTCCAAGCCCCCATGTCTTGCAGCTGTTCTGCAGGTGTTGCAACGCAGGCAAACACAATCATGGCGACGATGGTAGCTGCGGTGTACTGAATCCAGCGGGTTGCTCGGCGATAGAAGAGCACCATCTGGGTGAGGAATGCGATAAAGAAGGGGAACTCGTACCAGGCGTTAACGTACACGTGGAAGTTGAAAGGCCCCTTAATACGCTCCATCTTGTGGTGCGCATACCAGTAGTCGATCGCCTTTCCGCCGAGACCACCAACGACGCCGTCCTTGAACCAAGTCCATTCGCCGTTGTTGAGGCTTCTGAAGCCTGCCCCGTAAAACCACGAGAAGACGAGGGCGCAAACCGCCACAGCGCCGAGAGTCTGCCCGAAGTTGTTCGTAATGTAGCTGCCGATAGCTGCGAAGAGGTTTCCTTCCTTCTTCGCCACTTTGCTCTCGTACACGCATTCGAATATGAACCACGCAAAGACAAGCCCAATCACGAGCGCGACCTGAATGTTGAACATCAGGCCCTGCGTCTTTTCGTCCGTGAAAACCGCAACAGGAAAGAAGAACTTGACCAGCATCGCTACTGCGACCGTTCCGCCGAAGCGGCAGAGCCGCATGAAGAAGCTCCGAATGCTGTCCGGTGTGCTCTCCATGAGCTCATTGAAGCTTGCCTCAAATATCGGGTACCCCATGAAGATAGCAACGGTAACGAACACGTTCTCCTTCGTGCACCACTGAACCGTAAGCCCAAAGAGCACGAAGAGCGCCTTGAGAGGCCGCGGCGCGATGGTGAAGCCGTAGAAGCAAAAGAGCATCCCTGCGACTACCCAGGTGTCTTCACGAAGGAAGCGCGCCCAGTAGATTAGGGTCGGCGAGAGCGCGACTGCTGCGGTGAGGATCAGCACCGTTGAGCGCTTGATGTGGTTGCGGAAGAGGAACGGCACAAACATGAACATGGTGCCCATGAAAGCCACCGGTGTGCGCGCAGCCCAGAGGGAGTCCCCGAACATGGCGTACACGAAGCGCATGCAGTTGTAGAGCATCGGCCCGTGCAGCATCGGGTCGTAGCGGTAGAAGTTGCTGTTTGGCCAGTCGTAGAAGTAGCGGCCGTACATGCCGTGCAACGACTCGTCGTGGTGGTACGGGCGCATGTCGAGCATAGTCCAGCGAAGGATTACGCCGAGCACCATAAAGAGCCCGAACGCAAACCACTCGCTGCCCGAGAAGTAGCTCGCCCAGCTCTGCGTGGAGATTGCTTCCGCTGCCGCGGGAGTCCCGCCCGATTCAGGCGCGTTGCCGTGTTTTGCCGATTTCACTTTCATATGTGGTGTCATCCTTGCAGGCCTTCTCTAAAGGGTTTCTACGCGTTGTTGCCGCGGTTGCCAATCAGTCGCTCTTCGCCGGCTGTCTCCGGGCACTCTCCCTTTCCAAGCTCCTCGAGCATGCGCTGGGCGACCCGCCGTCCGTACCGAACGGCGTAGTTCGTGCCGCGGTCCTCCGGGTAGATCTGCGCCATGGTGCTAAGCCACAGGGAGCCAATCGGGGTTTTAAGGTCGGGGATGAGCTTCGAGTAGCCCTTCGTGATGACGGGCTGGCTGTAGTGCGCCTTCCAAACGTGGTGTGAAATCACCCACGAACGGTCGAACTCAGGGAAGATCTTTTGGATGAACGGGATGCAGTAGTCGAGGTACTCGTCCGGCGGCAGCGAGAAGAGCTTCTCGCTCGTCGGCAGGTACTTCGAGAGGTACACAATGTGGGTGTTCTCGTAGTTCTCCTTTGCGTCCAGGTTGGTGTGCTCGATGATCCCTACGAACGGAAATGATGGGTCAGCGACGTTGAGCCAGTAGGTGCTCGAGAGCGAGCGGTTAAGGCGCAACACGAGGCAGCTGTTCCCGAGGAAGCGGATCTGCTCGCAGCGTGTGCGGTAGTCTGCTGGCAGGGACGGAGTCATGTCGAGGAACTGCGGAAGGGCGGAGGTGCACAGCACCATGTCGGCAGTCTCGCGGCCTGAGTCGGTGTCGACGCCAACCGCGCGGCCGTTCTCGACAACAATCGAACGCACGCCGGTATTGAGCTTGATCTGCACGCCGCGATCCTCAAGCGCCTTGCGGATGCCGTCGGTGAGCGCGCCGAAGCTGCCGCCGAAATACACTAGGCTCTCGCCACCCTTGTTGTTGCGGCTTGAGCCGCGCAGCTTAAGCTTGTTCCACATCCAGACTGCGGAGACGTTCGGAGCCTCGTGGCCAAACTTTCCGGCCATGAGCGGCTTCCAGACCGTGTCGTACGCCTTGCGGCCGCCGACCTTCACGAGCCAGTCCTCTGCTGAGATATCCTCAAGCTTCTTCCAGTCGTTTACCTTGCGAGCATAGAGCGCCATAAAACCGGTGCGAATGCGATCGACGAAGGGGAGGGGGGAGAACTTCAGGAGATCGAGCGGGCTCGCGAGACGGAATATGGAATTCACGTAGTAGAGTCCCGTATTGGAGGCAACGTAGCGCTTTAAGTGCCCGAGACCAAGCTCGTCAATCAGGCCAAGAACATCCACATCGGAGGTGAACCAGTGGTGGTAGAACTTCTCGACGCGCACGCCAGGGCTCAGCTCAAAGGTACCAGCCAGCCCGCCGATGTCGTTGTCTTTCTCGTAGATTGTGACCTCGCAGCCTGCCTTGCACAGGTCGAGTGCTGCTGAGAGGCCGGTGAATCCGCCGCCGATAATCGCTACGCGAGTTGGAGCCATACGCTTAAACCTCATAAAACCCTTTCTAAAAACCCTTCTGTTGTTCTTGTGCCCTTACGAAGCTTTCTGTTGCGGCACAGCGTTGGCGCGCTCAAGAGGCTCACCCTGCACCTGGTCAATTAGGTACAGAGGGCGACCCTGTCCTTGCTCGAAGATCCGTCCGACGTACTCGCCAAGAATTCCCAATACCGTAAGCTGCACGCCGCCCAATAGCAGGATCGACGCCATCATCGACGTCCATCCTGTAATGTTGACGCCTCCAATTTTGAGCGCCAAAACCACGAGGATGTAGAGGAACGCCAGTGCAGATGTAGCGAGCCCCAAGTATGAAGCAATACGCAGTGGAGCGTACGTAAACGATGTGATCGCGTCGATAGCGAGGAAGAGCGACTTGCGGAACGGGTACTTCGTCACTCCAGCGAACCGCTCTGGGCGATCGTACAGGAGCGGCTTCTGGTGGTGCCCGATCCACGAAACCATCCCGCGCACGAAGCGGTGACGCTCGCGCAGAGACTGCAGTGCATTGACAGCACGGCGGTCCATGAGCCGGAAGTCCCCGGTGTCACGCGGAACCTTCAGGCCTGCGACCTTCTCAAAGATTCGGTAGAACGCGAACGCGAAGAACTTCTTCGAGAGCGACTCGCCGTGGCGCTGGCGGCGCTGTCCGTATACTACGTCGTATCCATCACTCCAGTCCTTGAGCATCTCTGGGATCAGCTCAGGCGGGTCCTGCAGGTCTGCGTCGAGGATAACAACGACCTCTCCCTTGGTTTGGTCGAGGCCACAGGTGATTGCGGTCTGATGCCCGAAGTTGCGGGCGAGCCTGATAGCTTTAATAAAACCATCTTCGTGCGAGTACTGGCAGATCAGCGGCCAGGTGTTATCCTTGCTGCCGTCATCAATCAAGACAACTTCTATAGGAAAGGTGTACTGGGCAACGAGCTCCTGCAAGCGACGGCGGAGCTCCGGAAGGACCTCTTCCTCGTTGTAGCAAGGAATAACGAGAGACATGCTCTTCGGGTCGCGATTTCGCGGCACTCGGATTGAACAAGGGGGCGTATTAGTAGTCACGACTCTTCCTTATGCAAAAAGCACCGATTAAGCACCTGATACCACGGGCGTAATGCGGGCTACAATTAAGTGATGCGGGTTTTGACAGCACGGATGCAGCCCTAGATTTTTGGTGTCAAATAGTCGATTCTACAACGCCTAACTTACGGAGATTACAGATGGGACAGGATATAACGGCGTGTCGGCGATGTGGGGCTTCTGTCACTGCGGAGATGCGTTTCTGCCCAGCCTGCGGCCGAAGCCAGGCTTCCCTGTCTGGCTCCTTCTACGCCGCGGTGGGTGGAGCTGCGGTAGTCCTGCTGGGGCTTGGGCTTGGACTGCGCTTCGCTGCCCAACCTGGCCGGCCTGCGGTTTCTGATACCGCGGCTAGCCACGTCGCCGCCCACACGGCGCAGGAGGTTGACGATCCGCAGCTCTCCGCGATGCGCAAAGAGGTCGAGGCCTCACCCAACGATCTTTCAAAGCTCCGCATCTACGCCGGCATGTTAGGCGACAAGCTGCGCGCTAACCCTGATGCGCCGCAGGCGATAGTGTTTGAGGCGATCGATGTGTTGAGCCGGATCCTCAACGCTGACCCGAATGACCCAGGGGCGCTCGTTATGATGGCAGACGTCTCTTTCGACCAGAAAGCTTTCACCAAGGCGGCTGACTTCTACCAGCGATACCTAAAGCTTGAGCCGGAAGATCTCGGCGCGCGCGCCCGGTACGCAAGCACACTCACCTTCCTTGGCAAGTACGATGAGTCAGTAACTGAGCTGAATGCTGTGCTCAAGAAGGATCCGAAGAACTTCCCGGCGATGGCGTACCTCGCTATTACGTACGCGCAGAGCGGGAATCTTCCGAAGGCTAAGGAGCTAGGGAACAACGCGCTCAAGGTTGCTCCCTCAGAGGATGCGCGGGCGCGCTTCTCGGCGTTTGTGCAGTCGCTCGATGAGGAAGGGGCAGCCTCATCCCCAGAGCGTGGCAATGTCGCGCCGCAGCCAGCTGCTGCTCAAGCGGGAGGCCCTGCAGCGCCTAAAACCGGAATCGACGGCTTTATTCAAGCTGTGCGTTCAAACCCCATCGCAGGCCCGAAATTCGCCACTTACGAGAGCGGCAAGGATGGTACTTTAAGGCTCCTCTTCCGCAACTTCCCGATGCAAGGAATGCCACCCTTCGCCAAGGAGAAGTTCTTCTCCAACCTCAAGAAAGCTGCGGCAGACGCGGGCTTAAGCGATGTGAGTGAGCTCGCCTTCGTGGATGCTGATACGGGGGTTGAGATGGAGAGGGTTGGGATTAGATAGGGGGCGGAGCCGGAACCGAGGCCGAGACCGGTGCCGTAGATAGGTGCTGTAATCCGGATGGTTGTAGGCGGTTGGCATACTCTACCAGATGCATTTTGGGGTGGAGATCTGTGGCGGGTTGGGAGTACCCTACCGGCCATGAAGAAGATCTTTGCGACACTCCTCGGCCTCGTCTCTATCGGAACAACTGCTATGGCTGACAGCTCTTTCTACAACATGAGTGTCACTTCCATCGACGGTTCGAGCCAGTCGATGGGCCAGTATCGCGACAAAGTTCTTCTGATAGTGAATGTCGCATCGCAGTGCGGATTCACTTCGCAGTATGCGGGGCTTGAGGAGCTCTACAAAACGTACAAAGATCGCGGTTTCTACGTGCTTGGATTTCCGTGTAACGACTTTGGCCAGCAGGAGCCGGGAAGTGAGACGGAGATTAAAAGCTTCTGCACCAATAAGTTTGGAGTGACTTTCCCGCTCTTCTCGAAGGTGCGTGTGCTGGGGCAGGAGCGCGCCCCGATTTACGATTACCTCATCCGCAGCACTGGCGGAGCCGATGTCGGGTGGAACTTTGAGAAGTTCCTCGTCAATCGCTCTGGCAAGGTGGTGGAGCGCTTTGGATCGAATGTCCGACCCTCGGACGAGTCTTTGAAAGCGGCGATCGAGAAGGCGCTAAGCTAGAGAGCCTTGAAAAGAGACGTGAATCCAGGTGTTTGTGCTCGTTCAAGGTAAATCGGTAGCTGTTTCTTCGGGCACTACAATAAAATACATCGTTCTGAGCATTAAAATCATCAGAATTAGACTAAAAGCGTATCGAATTAGCATAGTTTGGTGCTAAATAGGCTCATCTTTCCGTTTGATGTATTTTGAGAGGCTAAAATGGAAACCACCCTGAGAAACTTCCTAGAGATCCCCTACGACGAGCTCGAGCAGCTCAACCTCGAGGCGAAGGAGAAGGTGCAGCGCCGCACCTCAGAAGAGGAGCTGAGCGGCTACTACCTGAAGTACCTCCAGGAGGAGAAGCGCATCAAGGCGGTGACGGTTTGCTTTACCGACATCGAGGGGAAGTTCCACATGCTCGACTACGACAAGAAGTTCTTGATCAAGTCGTCTGACAACCTGACCTTCGACGGCTCCTCTATCCGCGGCTTCTCTGTCGTAAAGGAGTCTGACCTCCGGCTCGAAGTAGACTGGGGATCTTTCCGTTGGCTTCCGAGCGATGTGTTCGGCCCGGGCAAAGTGCTCGTGTTCGCGCTGATTAAGGATCGCGATGGGCGTGGCTACATGTCTGACATGCGTGGCCGCCTGAAGTCGTTCTGCGACGATCTGTACAACTCCAAGGGGATTACAGCCAACATCGCGGTTGAGTGTGAAGGATTCCTCTTCGAGGGGCGCGACGCTGAGCAGACGTTCAACGAG
>CANLJX010000145.1 GCA_947491545.1 Deltaproteobacteria bacterium | reverse complement strand
CTCACGCAGCGGACCGGTTTCTTTCAGTCAGTGGGCAGAACGGAGCCGGGACCGGAGCCGTTGCCGTTCCCGGCGCCGATCACGGCGGCGGCTGGGGCAAGAAATCAAGATTCACAACGGCGGGAGACCAACTCTTGCGCGAGCTTCGGTGCACTCAGAGGTTCCAGCCTCGAATCTTCGGCACACGGCGGGGCGAGTCTCGTACACCGAACACCGATTATCGTCTGCCAGGAAAGCACAACCTCGCAGAAAAGGCAGGGGGTGAAGCCGATACTCCCAATCTGCGTTGCGCTGCCACTCCTCAACCTGCACTGCCTCGGCCCGGATGCGCGGCTCGCGCGCTGCGTCACCGATTGATACGAGCACGGGGAAGGTCCGGCAACATGCTCCGCACATGTCACACGGAACGGCCATTACCGTTGCTCCCGTTTCGGCTGCTGTGTGGGCGCGTTGCCGAGCCCGTGAGAGACGATCATGTGAGGAAGGGTCAATCCCGCAATCAGGACTATGCTGGCAGCGAAGAGCTGCGTGATGTCTGAGAGATCAAAGCGCGCTGCTAGCGGAGCCAAGAGCAGCATCGCCAGCACCGAGATCACCACGAAATCCGCCGGAAGCGCGCCTGAGCCCTTCGCCACTACCGATCGGCAGAGCGCTAGGTGCTGGCGAGAGTGTCGCCCCACGAACCAGACGCAGAAACCGGCGAGCGGCGGGAGTGCGAGCCATGACAGGAGGCACACCATCCGCTCAAGCGCCTGCTCGCGCCCGCCACGCGCGACATCGAGCGCTACGAGGACGATAGAGACCGAGAAGAGCCCTAGCGCAGCCCAGAGCACGAGCGGCCCCGCATCCGACAGCGCATCAACGCCCCAGAAGAACGAAAGGTAGGGACCGGCTTCGCGAACGTGGAATCCGATCGGGAAGAGGATCGCTCCAATTCCGAACGCAACTGCTGTCACTCGTGGAATCCACCCAGAGCGGGACTTCGCTACTCCGTTCCCGCCCGCCTCTTCTCCCTCTGAGAAGTGCAGCGCCGAGATAGCGAGGAAGGCGCCGAGCCCCACTCCTGGCCACAAGAGACAGAGCGCGCTCATTGCCGCGCCAACGGCCACGTAGAGAGCCGCGACCACCACTCGCGATCGGCCCGGCAGCCACGAACTCTCGGCAACACGCAGGTCAAATGAGCCGTGCGGTATCCCTGCGACGATGATCAGAACGAGCGCCACCCACTCAGCCCACAGGGGCTGCATGGCGCTCAGAGCGCCGAGAGTGAGGGCAAGTGAAGCAACGAGAGCAAGCCCCATAGTGGATCACCCCAAGCAGAGAGTTCGAAGCATCGGCCCCTTGGGCACACAGCGCATAACGCTTAACGCATCGAGGAAACTGGCGCCGCCGCCCAGGAACGACAGAAGCTGCCGGTCTGGAGCGCGGCTCAAGAGCCGTTCCATCAGTACGCTACCCTGCAAGGGTGCGCGCGCCAAGGTCTTTAAGAAGATCGCGTCGCCGAAACGCATCCACGGCGGCGTGGTCTCTGGAGCTGCAAGAGCTCCCTTCTCTCCCCCTATCAACCTGCTGTTAACTTGCTCAGCAACACCCTCCGCTTGCCGCAGAATCGACTGAAAGGCGTATCCGGTTGCTGCCCGAATCGCGCCGGCAGCGCTCCCGATCTGAAGCGGTCCTGCACGATTTACTGTGAACGGCAGCCCCATCGGGATGGCGCCGGACTCAGTCTCATCGACCACAAGCTGTGGCAAGCCACGATCTGCCGCCCAGGCGTGAGCCGCCGCTAGGTGGCGCTCGACCGGCAACCGCTCATGGCTAAACGTTGTGTGCTCAATCAGCGCCAAGCGACGAGACGTTGGCAACACGTACACAAAGCTTACCGGGGCGTCGCTACTGCTCTCTCCTAGATCCATCAGGAGCGCCTCTTCTGGATCGAAGCAGTCGCACTGCGAGCGCACCCACAGGCCAGCGAACGACTGCCACAGGATCGGGCGCTGCCCCTCTGGCTCAAACGCCGCGTCGACGACGAGGTCGAATTCCATGCGCTCGCTGCCAACTTTAACCGCGCCCTTCTCAAGCTCAACTGAGCCACACTCCCAGCGCAGCTCAGCACCACGCTGCTCTAGCTCTGCCAAGGCTGCCCCGAAGAAGCTTTCTCCTCGCACCAACGAGTACGGCGCACCTTCACAGCTCACAGCCCGCGAGAAGCCTCGGCCAGAGAAGCGCACCCGCGCCCAGGCGTGATCCGGCTCGAGACCACTCGGCAATCTCCCATCATCAAAGAAGCAGAACGTGCGAGTTGGGTGCGGCAGCCTTGGACGCCGGTCGAAGATCGTGACTCGAATATTCGGCGCACGGCGCAGCAGCGCCTGAGCGAGGCTCAATCCTGCCACTCCCGCACCACGAATCCCGACTGACTGAGTCATCCCGCTCCTACTCTAGGCGCGAGCCTCTTGGCGTGTGCGCGCAACGCGCAGCGCCAAAAGGATCTTCTCAGTTAGGGGCACCACTGCTCGGTTGCGAGCTAGCCTGCCGTTGCGGATAACACGCGAGCCGATCGCCGCGTAGCACTCAGCCGCTACCCGGATTGCAAGCCTTGAGCGTGCCGGCAGGTAACTTAAGCCTTGAATACCCGACCTGTAGAGTCTCTCACCAACAGCCAGCACCTGCTCGACAGCTTGAACCACCGAGCGTTCAAGCTGCTCGTCACCGCGCAGAATTCCCCGGATGTCATCCCGTACGAGCCAGTCGCTCGGCAGGTAGGTCCGCCCTATACGCAGATCGGCCAGCACATCACGCGCGATGTTGGTGCACTGCATCGCCATCCCAAGCTGGTCTGCCAGCTCAAGCCCGCGTGGATCCGTGCCCCCCAGGATCGGGTACATCAGGAGCCCAACATTCCCCGCCACTCCGTGCGCGTACTGAAGCAGGTCACCTTCCGTCTCGATTAGGAGCCCGGGACCATCTGCAGCACACGCCTCCACCAGCGACTCAGTCGGCTCCTTGATCTGGGGGAATCGCCGGATGAGCGACACCATTCCGGCCGCGATAGAGTGATGGGTGTCGCCGCTGCGCACCGCCTTAATGATGCCAGCCAGCAGCTGGCTGCGCGCAAGTCCTTGTGGCTGGTCATCCGCAATATCATCGACGGTGCGGCAGAAGCTGTACGCAATAGCAACATCTTGCCGAACAGAGCGCTCCAGCCAGAGCGAGGCGAAGTAGAAAGTCTTTCCGGCCCGGCTCATCTGTCGCAGCTCTTGCATCACGCCACCCGCCGCTCTTGAGGGGGTCGCATCGTCTCAACTGCCTCGATACCTGCCAGGTCACTGCGCACCATCCGCTCCACAACCTTTGCGGATGTCACAACTCCAGGCAGCCCACCACCGGGATGCACACCCGCTCCGCACAGGTAGAGGTTCGGAACTCTGTCAGCTCGGTTGTGGAAGCGCAGCCACGCAGACTGGCGAAGGAGCGGCGCGATCGAGAAGCCCGCGCCGAGGTGGCTGCCGAGAGTGCCCTTGAAGTAGCGCGGGTCAATCGACTCCGCAAACGCAACATTACTCTCAATCCCCGGCAGGACTCGCTCGCCGAGCGTCGAGAGAACGACCTGCTTGAAGGCCTCCTCGTGAGTCTCCCACTCCGAAAAGTTTCCGAGGTGCGGAACGGGCGCTAACACGTAGAACAGGTCTCCATCCTCGCGGCTGAAGCCCGGATCTGTCGACGCAGGGCGGTGCAAGTAGAGGCTCGGGTCTGGCGGCAGCTTCTTGCCCCCGAAGATCTCGCGCAAGAGCTCCTCCCAACGCTTCGAAAGCACGATCGTGTGGTGCGCAACATCTGGGTAGTGACGGCTGCTCTTAAAGTACAGGACGTACAACCCCATCGAGGACTCAACCGTTCGTGCCCGAAGCCGCTCGACGAGCGAGAGCCGGGAGGCGCCGAGCATCCGGTAGGCTGTGATTGGATCGCCGCCCCACACGCAAATTCTGCACGGATACGAGCGCGGAACGCCTCGACCAACAGCCGTTATCGAGGTGATCGCGCCGGATTCGTCTGTCACGAAGCCAGTTACCTTTGAGTCATAATGGAAACGGATTCCCTGCCGTTCAGCAAGAGATACGAGCGCCTGAACCAGCGCCCCCGTGCCGCCCTTGGCGAACCAGATCCCGCCCTTGCGCTCCATTGCATGAATGAGGCCGTAGATCGCGGTGGTGTTGAGTGGATTGCCCCCTACGAGGAGCGGTTGAAGCGAGAATGCCTGGCGAACTCGACGATCTGAGAAGTAGCGCGCGGTGTGCGACCAGAGGCTGCGAAAGGCTCCGAGCCGCAACAGGTGTGGGACAGCCTTGACCATCGACCCGAGCGTTGAGAAGTCTGCATCACCGAGCTGTTCGTAGCCAACGCGGTACAGCTCCTCGCTATGAGCGAGGTAGGCGTCGTACCGAGCAGCATCCTGCGGTGAGAGCACCGCGATGGCGTGACGCTGCCGCTCCGCTCCTGGAACGAGGTCGAGCCGCGAGCCATCTGCGTATTCAAGCCGGTACCAAGGGTCACAGGGGAGGAACTCGACGGCATCCTCCCTGCGCTCTCCGAAGAGCGCGAAGAGCTCATCAAAGAGCCACGGTGCAGTGATTACCGTTGGTCCCGCGTCGAAGCTCTCGCCGTGCACAGAAAGCGTCCTGGCCCGTCCTCCGGCGTCAGGGCAGGCTTCTAGGACGTCCACAGAGAGCCCGAGCGCCCGCAGCCGAAGCGCGCTCGCGAGCGCACCAAAACCGGTCCCAATAACTGTTGCCTGCATGGTCGGTACCGTAACAGGAACCGGTGTTTGGAGGAATGAGGATAATTGGCTCGAAGCGACAGCGGACTTTTGACTGCTACATCTGGAAACCCGCCACTACACAGAGGGAAGGTCCCCACGCGGGGATAATAACCCTCGATAGCCTTGCCGTCTGGGAATTAAAACAAAGAGTACGGCGAGAGCGGTGAGATGGAACCATCGCAAGTTACCCCTCGTTGCTCTCGCCGCTCTCTTTGTGAAATCAAAACTACAAACGGGAGAGAGCCAGTGCGGTAAGAGCCATCGGCGATACTTTGATGCCTGGCTGGATTCTCTTTATTACCCTCTCCACTCTCTTGGTGAACACACCTCCAGTGCGGAACATGCCTCACACCCCTCATCGGTGCCTGCTGGCTTATCACCGCGTCTCAAGAACCTATGTGCGGGAAAAAAAAAGCGGCGCCCGGAGGGCGCCGCTTCACTGCTGATTCAGCAGTCAGGAGGGAACGCTTACGCGTTTGACTCCGACTTACGGACAGCAATCATCCAGATGTAGATGCCGAAGGCAGCCTTCGCCAGGATGTCAGCTATCGTGTAGCCAACCTGAACGAATACGTACGCCTTCGAGCCCGTTACACCCAGCATGGGGAACATGAACACGATCGGATAGAAGCTCCATGTGAGCAGAGTGATCCAACGAGCGTTGCTAACGAGCTCGCGAACCGACTCAGGCTGCGCGTTGATGGACTTCGAGAGGCCGACTACGAGCTTGAACACGATCATTGTGAATGGGATCATCGAGAGAACCCACCACTGCCAACGAACGTCGTTGTTCATGGAGACCTCGCCTGGGTAGCCGAGTGCAACCATTACAACAGCAAGGAATGCGAGGTTCGAACCCTTCTGAGCTGTCTCCTCACGCGAGAGCCTCATAACGAGGATGAGCTCAAGGAGGAGGAGCGGAACAGTGAGCAGCCAGTCAACGTAGCGGTACGCATCGTTGAACATGCCAGTCAGCTTCGCGCCAGTGGCGGAAACCGTGAAGGCACCCTCGAAGCTGTTGAATATACGCCAGTAGTGGTAGAACGCGATCAGCGTCACGAGTCCGCTGAGCGTTACCGCCGTCTTGTACTGGTGAGCTACCTGAGACCTTCCCAAGAACAGGAATACAGTAGCCGCTCCCATCACCGCGATGGCGAATGAGAAAGCGTTGTAAATTAGGTCAAACTGACCGAGCGATAATTCCATATGGCTATTTTACCTCGTCGAAATGTTTTCTCTTTGGTTTGCAAACAGAGCTGATCGTCACGATTGAAACCCACCGAGAAGGCGAGTTCGATCAGCTCCACCCTCTTCTTATGAAGAGCACAAGATCGGGGCAACAAGGCAAACAGTCTTCACAACTTACGTTTTGCCAGGAAGAACAAAATACTATTGCCGAAACTGGATTGAAACATACGCGGAACTGACTAAAAAAGAGCTGCTTTCAGCCTGCAATTACTACCGTTTCCTGTCTCTGTACTATAACCAGATCTTAAACTATTCAGGCTCCCTTTGGTCGTCATACCGCTGCAACAAAAGCGGGCATGCCTTCGTGAACACCGTTTCAATCGGAACCCTTGTCGCGAGATAAAGACAGCAACGGGAAGAGCGGCACCGAGCGGCGATACGACTCAAAGCGCTAGCCGAACCGCGCCCGGTAACGGGCATCCTTCCGCTGGGGGCCAGGCAAGCAGTAGGCGCAGAAAATCGCGGCTACCAGGAGGTGGTCAACAGGCCAGACCGGGCCTATCAACGACACGAGCGCCATTGCGAAGTACACCGGGTGACGGCAGACCCTGTAGAGTCCATGAGTTGGAAACTCGCCAAAGCTCGGATCT